>JAYTRM010000320.1:0-21574 GCA_043746165.1 Bdellovibrionales bacterium
AGACGATCTGGGATAAACCCAGGGACTAGTGCGAATTTTACGTGTCTTGAAAAAAGACAGCTCGAAGGGATGAATCATCATGATTGTGACCCGTTGGCAGGCGCCAATGTTACCGACGGCCGAACAAGTCAGAATGATTTTTGAAGCTGAGGGCCTTCTGCCTTCGGAAGAAATTCTCACGCCGCGCGTGCCAATTGCCGATCATCGCCACCCTTTTGATGAAATTCGCATGGTGATGGCCGGAACGCTGCTGATGAATATTTCTGGCAATCAGATACTTTTGCGCAGTGGTGATCGGATTGATATTCCGGCCAACACTCGCCATTCAAAGACGGCCGAGGGCGACACGCCTTGCGTGTGCATTATCGCCAGCCGGCCTTTTTAGGATTTAAGCCACTTCAGATACTGCGCGATGTTTTTTTCGAAGCCGTGATCGGACGGTTCATAGAAGTGCGTAGAGGCAATTTGCTCCGGCAAAAACTGTTGGGCCACGTATCCCTTCTCGCCATTGTGCGAATATTCATAATCGCGTCCGTAGCCCAAACCTTTCATTGCGTTTGTTTTTGCCGAGCGCAGCGCGAGCGGGATAGGTAGGCTGCCTGTTTTTTCAATCAATTCATTCGCGGCCTGTAAGGCCATGTAAGACCGGTTGGACTTCGGGGCCGAGGCCAGATAGGTTGTTACTTGAGCCAGTGATATTGAAGCTTCTGGTAGCCCAATGAGTTCGACCGCCTGGAGTCCCGAAACGGCTAAGGTGAGGGCTCGGGGATCGGCATTACTGATATCTTCACTCGCTAAAATCACCAGCCGGCGGGCAATGAAAACTGGATCCTCGCCGCCCTTGAGCATTCTCGCGAGATAATAAACTGCAGCATCGGGGTCCGAACCGCGAACGCTTTTTATGAAAGCCGAGATCGTGTCGTAGTGCTCGTCGCCCGCACGGTCATAACGAAATTGCGGCGAATCAAATATTTTCGCGAGATCGGCTGGTACTAGAGGCCAGTTGAGTTTGCCGCCATTGGCTGGCTGACCTCGGCGCACATTTAAGATGACCTCGAGCAAGTTGAGGAGGCGACGACCATCGCCGTCAGCGGCCTCACAGAGGCGCGTAGATGCCTCGTCAGTCATCAAATCATCGGACCTCAATCCTTGGAGCGTCGTCGCTCGCTCAATTAACTTGCGAAGCTCAAGGGGCGACAGGCGCTCAAAAACGATGAGGCGGCAGCGGCTTAAAAGAGCGGCGTTCAACTCATAACTCGGATTTTCCGTCGTTGCACCCACGAGAATGACGTCGCCTTTTTCAACTGAAGGAAGCAAAACGTCTTGCTGACCCTTGTTGAGACGGTGAATTTCGTCGACAAAAACGAGTGTTCGACGACGCTGCTCTAGCCGTAGGGCGCGTCCCGCAGCACCGATCTCCCGGAGTCGCTTGGCGCCGGTATCTATCGCACTCACGACGATGAATTCAGCATCAACCTTTTGTGCCAGGAGGTTGGCGAATGTGGTTTTACCAGTTCCTGGAGGCCCCCATAGAATAAGGCTCGGAATCTGGCCGTTTTGCAAAAGATCGCGCCAGGCCGCCGAAGGCCCAAGGAGCTTTTCTTGCCCGACCATGTCTTCGAGCTTTTGCGGACGGAGCCTCTCGGCTAATGGAACGGAACCCGCGGAATCGGGCGAACCCGCCGAATCGGCTCCGGAGCGATCAATACTAGCAAAAGAAAAAAGATCCACGACCGATTGTTTAGCCGTGATTGCCCCGTTCGGCAAGGGTCTGAGCGTGAATCGAGTTAGCCCAGGACTAGCTACCGCTAAGAACCATAGTACGTCGCGCTGGCGTTAACATCGAATTCGACAAACCTTTGATTGTTGCCGGATTGGTCCTGAGCCGTGCCGATAACAGAAATAATAATGTTGGCCGTGAACTGAGGCGTGACTGGAGGAATGCCGCTGCTGTTCAGGGTGATCCCACCAAACACCAGACCGCACTGTGCGAAGAGGCTTATGGGTACGGATTGGCTTGGGGGTGCCGCTCGTGCCCTATCGGTGCTGACGATAATAACCGGATTGACTGGCGCCGCGTTAGTCGGAGATTGGCTTTGCGGAGGATTGATGATTGCGAGCGGAGTGGCGAGCAGGTCCGCGACCTCATCGAGACCGAGAATTTGGGAAGTCACTCCACCCGAGATCTGGGCCCCGGTCACCCTGATGCGGATTTCTTGAACGTAAAGCGTGTCGGTGGAATTCCATTGCAGCGAAAACGTGTTGATCACGACGACCGGCCCGGCTACCGACTGCGTTAGAATTGGCGCCGTACCCGCCGAAGCTCCTTGAAGCGCTACTTTATAGCTGACCATATCCGCACAGCTCGAGGCGGGTCCCGGGCCGATTAAAAGACTGGAGCTGGGACTCACCGTAACCAGCAATGCGTCGGCAAAAGGATTTTGAGATCCACAGCTTGTGGTCGAGGCTAAGATGAAAACTGCCAAGGTAAAACTCAAGCAAGATGAAATTCGGCTCATCACATCACTCCATCTTTTTGGCCCGCAGATTCGGCATTCAATATGCGAGGAGTTAAAAAAACTAAAAGTTCGTTCTTTTGTTTCGTCAGGGCTTTTGTTTTAAAGAGCCAGCCGATGATCGGAATGCTGCGCAACCCTGGAATTCCGTTTTCAGTGTCGGTAATATCATTTTGGTAGACTCCGCCGATGACCGCCGTCTGGCCGTTGCGAACCAAGACCCGGGTTGAAGCCTCCCGGTGGTTGATGTCGGGAGCCCCGCTTCCGGCGGGGCGCTGCGCCACAAAATCTCGCTTGATCTTGATCATCATGATGACGTCATTTTCAGATGTCACCTGAGGCGTGACATCGAGCTTCATCTCAACCGGCGTATAGCTGGTCGTCGTGACTGGTACACCACTCGATATCGTTGTCGTCTGGATCGCGATGTTTTGCCCTTGAACGATCGTGGCCTGCTCGTTGTTCACCGCAACCACTCGGGGCGATGAAACGATGTGCGCCGTCCCTTCGGTCTCGGCCAAACTCAAGGCGGCCGTTATGTTGCCCAAAAAGTTAAATTGTCCAATGTTAACGGTCGCTCCGCCCATGCCGGCGGTTCCCAGCGACAATCCCGCGATGCCCGCTGAGTTATTAGCCCCGTTGGTCCCGATCGTCGGGGTTATGGATTGAGCGCCCATTTGGGTCGCGAGTCCCGTCGCGCCCCAGTTAAAGCCGATATCACGCTGAAAAGCCTCCGTCGCTTCGACAACTTTGCCCTCGATGAGGACCTGTAAAGGGGGGATATCGAGCGCTTTCACGAGGTTACCAATCCTTGACAAAACTTCCGGAACGTCGGTGATTATGAGTGAATTGGTTCGAATGTCAGAAACCGCTTTTCCGCGCTCTTTAGAAAGAAACGCGCCGACTTGAGTGACCAAATCTTTCGCCTGAGCATAGCTGACCGGAATAATTTTAACTCGCAACGGCTCCGCCGCTTTGTGCGCTTCAAGGACCTTGAGAGCTTCGGAAGACTCCAAGCGAAGCGATTCATATTTTGCCACTCTGAGTATGGAGCCTTGGCGAACGTAACCTAGGCCCCTCGTCTTCATCACCACCAGGAGAGCCTCGTCCCAGGGTATCTTTCGCAGCTTGAGCGAGATGTTGCCGTCAACGTCGTTGCCGATGATGATATTGGCTCCGCTTTGTTCGGCGATGACGTTGATCACGTCGCGAACCGGAGTGTCACGCACCTCGAGCGATATCGGACGACCATAAAATTTGAGATTGTCGTATTGAGCGGGGTCAACTGAAGTCGCCGGAAGAATTCGCGCGTCGGAGTCACTGCGCGGCTTATCCGTTTCAGGGCTTGAGGCGGAAGAAGCACCACCCTTGTCACCAATTGCATCTGCGAGCGCGGCACTTCCATCGGCGTCTGCGCCAGAATCGGCCGGTGATAACTCAATCCTGGTTCCGTTTTGTTCAACAGAGGCGCGATTTGCACCCTTAAACTGCACAACGATACGAACAGTTGAAGAACCCGGCTCCTGGTAGGCACTGATTGAATTGATCGACTGCTGAAAGTCTTGGGTCAGAAATGGTTGCTTGAGTCGGTCCGGAAGCCTAGCATTGGCGATTTCGAGAATAACCTGGTTCTGCTCCGCAACCTCGCGAGTGTGAAATGTTGCAGGTGCCGAAGTTTCGACCACCACCGTCCCGCCTTTTTTCTTCGAAACGTAGAGTAGATCCGTAACGTTGACCTCCGTCGGCGCCGCAGGCTTTTCGACTGGGGGAACAACCGGCTCCGCTTTAGACGGTGGCGAAGCCGCGGCTTCTTTTTGATTCTCGGGAATGGCTAGGTCGCCGAGAGGATCTTTTTTCACTGCAGGCGCAGGCTTTCCTCCCAACTCATCGCCAGCCAATTCCTGAGTGAGCGAGTCGTCTTCAGGCGGTGCATTTGCCGCAGCCTGGTTGCTCGTATCCTGACTCGCCGAATTCGATTGCGGGGCAACCTCAGCCGCCTCTCCGCTACTGATTTCGTCCTCGGGAGATTGCGCCGACTGTGCTGCCACTTCTTCGTCCGTCGAAGATTGCCCACTTGAGCAACCCACATTACCTGTGAGCATCCAGACGGTGACTTGTAAAATGATAATAGAACTCGTCCACCGCTTGGGTGAAAGTAACTTAGTCATCCTAACTCTCCTCGACTGCCGACCATGGCAGCTGCTGGATTATTCTCTCACAATTGAAGTGATGCGGAAAATATTTTATGGCAGGCGAGTCGGGTCGAGCATCAAACTAGTCGTAAAATAAGCTTCGAAGTGCGTTCATTTAGCGATTCATTTTAACAACTTGGGCGGTGGACACTAGACGTCCGTCGACTTCCGTTGTTTCAACGATGACAATTTCACCTTCGCGGATAGATGCGACATAGCCATTGTTCGGTCCGATCTTAGCACCCGGTGCAACAATATAGATGACTCCCGTTGGATCTTTTAAAATTGCTTTAGGATCACGGACGTTCCAAAGAATTCCGGTCAAACTCAGTTGATTTATATCGAAGCGTTGAAGTGGCATCAAGGGACCGTGAAGATTACCCTGCGACATTGGTTTGTCGGGGATGGGCTGACCAAACGGATCGCGACGACCTCGTGGATCGTAATCAAACGGGTCCATCAAGTTTGCGAGTATCGATGACAACGGGGGCGGGGTAACGTTCGGATCGTTCGGATTTATCGGCGGCATGTTCGGGCCCGGTGGCACTGCCAGCGGCATAACTGGAGGTGCCGAGGTAGCGCTTTTGCCGGGCTGAGGCGGTGCCACAACAGCTGCTGCGGGATTGCCGGTGACAGACAACGCACCGGTCGCGCCGGCTGCACCGGGGGCAGACTTGGAAACTTCTGAGGTGGTGCTAGGCGGAGAAACGGGCTGGGCTCGAAGCAGCGCCGGAATGGCCACTGGAATGACAAACAGGGTTACGGCAAGGCGGAAAGTGAGTCGCGGACTCAGCCTGCGTCTCTCGGATAACTTAAATTGGCGGCTCTCTCTCTCTCTCATCGAGCAACCGCCACCGATGAACCCGGGTGGTATCGCGTTGGATCACGAGGCGCAACCCGCCGGACTGAATCTCGAACCGAAGCGGCGGGCGGCGGAGCTCCGGGAGGTTTCGGCTCTCTAGGGTCAGCTTTCTTTTCTTCTTTTTCAGGCAGGTAACGGTAACCAATGATGGTCGCCTTAAATGATAGTTTGGGAGTCTCAGCAGCTACGTCCGAGGAATTTTCCAGCTCAACTTTTTCCATTGTCATCAGACGCGGCACCCTGGAGAGTTGCGAAAGAAAAGTTGTAATTTGAGAAAAATTTCCCTCAATTTGAAACCCAAATTCGATGGTTTCATAAAAGTCGCTTTTCGTGACCTCAGACTTGGGTTCGGTTTTTAAAAGGCGAACGCTAGACTTCAAAGCGGTATCTGAAGCCATCGCTGTCATCTCTGCCATACTCAGCTTCTCAGGCATGATGGTGACTATTCGGTTAAACTCCTCCGACAATTCTTTAACGTTGCGCTCAAACTTGTCGGCTTCTTCGACGGCTTTTTTTGTTGCTTTGAGAGCTGAGTCGGCTTCTTTAACCTGACTTTTTAAGGTAGCAAGAGCCTGAACTTTTGCTGAGCCGTCGCTAAAGAACATTGCGTAGTAGGCTCCAGCAACGAGGAAACTGATGACACCAGCAATTTTCCAGGAAAGATTCATAAGCCTGGCGGTCACTGTACTCATTGCACGCCCTTGTCACTTTTGCCCAAGTGAAGTTCGAGATTAAATTTCTTCACTTGCCCGAGCGGCAAGGTTTCTGAGGTAGTGCCTTTGGGTTCAACTGAAGAAAAGAAAGTAGAGCCCTCGAGGGCCCGCATAAAATCGTTGATACCCTCATCAGAGAGGGTGTAGCCAACTAACTTCATCACATTTTTGTCGATCGCGAGGTTCTTCAGCCAAGTGCGCTGCGGAACCAAACTTTGCAGGGCATCGAATGCCTTCACCTCGCGAAGGCGACTGCGGGCGAGATCGCGAATGGTATCGATTTGCCGGTCAACTTTTTGCTTTTGCTTGGTGTAGAGCTCGACCCGAGGCCCGGTGTCGCCGTACTTTCCTTTCTCTGTCTGCAGCTTTACAAGGCTTGCTTGTTCAACTTCAGTTTGTTCGTCCAGGTCTTTATTATTGGAATACTCCCAACCGTAGAGTCCAGCTATGGGCAGAAATATCAGCAAAATTTTCAGCGCGAGAATGGTGCCGGTTCGACCGTCTAATCGTTGAACCCCTTGGACTTCTTCCGCCGAAGCTTGACCGCCTAGGCCTGAAGTTCGAAGTAAATTTACCTTAATCATCTGTCGCCCATCTTTCTAAGGCCGAGGCCTAGGGCAACTGGCGAAATCGCTTTGATCTGTTCAATGTAACTGGGCGTAAACACCTTGGTGTCGTACGTCACTTTTAGAAAAGGATTGAGTGTTTCAAACGGAATGCCGGCACTTGTCGCCACTTGCTCAATCAGTCCGGGCACGAACATGCTTCCGCCACTCACGTAGAACTTCACGACTTGGGTGCCTCCCGAGGTTGCTGCGTAAAACTCGAAACTGTTTCTCAACTCTTCAACGATCTGCTCGTTAATGCTTGAGATGATAGATGGCACCTCGTTCGGGACTTCTTGCTTAAGCGACGCGCTAATCTTAAGGGCTTCGGCCTCAGCTAGGCTTACATTCATAGCTTTGGCAATTTCTGAACTGTACATCGACCCGCCGACGCTGACATCGCGAGCGAAAGAAACCTCACCTTTTTCGACAACCACAAAGTTAGTGACGCCCGCTCCGACATTGATGAGCGCCGTCGGCCGGTCGAAAATCCCATAATTGAATTCAAAACAATTAGCGAGTGCAAAACTGGCAACATCGACAATGGCACATTTGAGCCTGGCGCTTTCGACAGCCTCATAAAATTTAAACAGGCACTCATTTTTTGCAGCCACCAGAAGAACATCCATCGTTTCGCCGCCAGGAGGTCCTTTCATAATGTGATATTCGAGACCAATTTCGTTAATATCGAATGGAATATACTGTTCCGCTTCCCATTTGAGTTGGTCTCGATCGATTCCGGCCGGCATCTTCGGCATGACGATTCGCTTGATAATGACCGAGCTTCCCCAAAGAGCCGTCGCGACGTTGCGCCGACGAGTCTTTGTCATTTTCACCAAGCCTTCGATGGCGGCCGAGACGGCTGAAATGTCTGTTAAATCTCCACCGACAACTTGTCCAGGTTCGATCGGCTGAATAGCAAATCTTTTTAATTTTGCCCCGCGCCCGGAGACATCGACTTCAGCAAGCTTAATGCTGCTTGTGCCGATATCAATTGATAAGAGACTACTGTTCTTGAAGAACATACGCGAGTTGCCCTTCCATGGCGCTCGTACAATGCGACTTTTATGAACTGAAGTGATCGTTACTCTTCTCGTCGCCGGCGTCAGTCTGGTGTCACTCTGATGTCACTCTGATGTCACTCTGCGGCCGCCGGTCGACTAGAACGTTTGAGTTAACCACTTGAATCCGCTCTTAAATTACACCGAATATGAAGCTCTTTGTCAAACCGGCGTTAGCGCTTCCTCGAAGTTGCTACAATCCATGCAAAGATAGATACCAATCGCTCCACTGATTTCCGCCTAGCAAGATGTAGAGGATTGCGGCGCCAGCCAAGTAAGGACCAAAAGGAATCGGTTTATTCATACCGTCTTTAGTCCTGATCGCAATAGCAATTCCTAAAATGCTGCCTAGAACACTCGACAGCAAAATCACGATGGGAATGGCTTTCCACCCAAGAACCGCTCCGATCCATGCTAAGAGCTTGACGTCACCTCCGCCCATTCCCTCACGATTTCGAAGTGCAAGATAAAGATATCCGACGGCCCAAAGCGCTCCGCCACCCGCTAAGACCCCGATGACGGCGTCCCAGAAATTTCGATCGGGATTGAGCAAACTGCCAATTAGTCCAATGACGATGCCACTGAGGGTAAAAACGTCCGGCAAGATCATGTGGTCGAGATCGATAAAACTACAGATTAATGCGCAGGTGATGAAGATAAGTGCCTCGACTAATGTCCAAGGAAAAACTTCGAGCGTCACCGGCCCAAGTCTGTATCCAGCCAGTAGAAAGAGTACTGCCATCAAAAGTTCGACGAATGGATATCGGAATGAATATTTCGCGCCGCACTTGGCGCACTTTCCGCGAAGCCAAAACCAGGCCAAAATCGGCACGTTATGGTACCAGGAAATTGAAGCGGAACAGGACTGACAGTGGCTTCCTGGCCACGCGATATTTTCGCCGCGGGGAAGCCGATAAATCACGACGTTAGCAAAGCTTCCAATCAAAGCGCCAAGCACAAATAAAACTACGAGCTCGGCTGTCTCGAAACTAAACAAAATCTCGTCTCCCAAAAATCAAAGCCATGAATATCATGAGTAGCGCAATCCAGCCTATACCGTAAGCAACGGTAATGCCAACATCGCTGATGCTGACGAAGGTGTCGTAGACGGGCGCTGAACGCCAGTTGAACCGCTCGAGGTCAGGAAGAGTTGCTGAAAGAATTTTTCCGACGACGATAAACGATTCGGACTGGCTCTTTTTTACAAAAAAATCGAGAGAACTGACCCAGTGGCCAATCAAAAATACGGAGACGGTGAAAACGACCGTCATCATTGGTTTGGCAAACGATCCGAAGAACAAGGCCATCGCCGTTAAAATCAACGACTCAATCAAGATTCCAAGCAGGGCCCAGAGAAAAGACAAATGAAGTCCGAGTTCAAGGTAAATGAGAAGTCCGGCGAGAGTTGCGGCGAGGCCCGCGACCACGACGGTGACTACGGACGCGAGCCCCAGGAACTTTCCGAACAAAAACTGCGTCCGCGAAA
This sequence comes from Bdellovibrionales bacterium, assembly GCA_043746165.1. Classification (GTDB taxonomy): domain Bacteria; phylum Bdellovibrionota; class Bdellovibrionia; order Bdellovibrionales; family JAMPXM01; genus JAYTRM01. Next base: position 9,436 of record JAYTRM010000320.1, read on the forward strand.
CCGGTCGAACCAAAAGCGTGAGGATCGTTTGCTTTTCAATTTCACGCGCCACCAGCGTACTTCCGGCAAAAATTGATAAGATGACGGCGCTGAGTTGAATTCCAGCAAATCCAAAATCAGCCGAAATTCGGGCTTGCTCCGCGAAACTCAATTCACCAAGAGCTATGCTCAGACCAATAAGTATGACTGCAAAAACGAGAATGCCGTACAAAATGCGATCGCGGATAATTTCTCGAAAGGTGTTGATCCCAATAATTGAGATAATGCGTAGACCAGATTTCATTTGCGATCTCCCTCGAATCCCCGATTCGAATCTCCCATGGCAATTTTGACAAAGGCTTCTTCGAGCGTCACTCTACCGGAAGTGACTTCCAAAATCTTAGCACCACCTGCCCGGACAACATCGATACGCCGTTGAAGTTCATCGATACCCTCAACATCCTCGCTTAATGTTCGTTCACCTTGACGGGTCGTAACCGTAAATTTATTTTGCAACTCGGTTTGTTTTAAAAGCCCAGTGGTCGATCCCTGATAGACCAACTCTCCTTTTTTGAGAATTACGAGCCGATCGCATAACTGTTCAGCATCTGGGAGTAAATGACTGCTAAAGAAAACAGTCGTACCGTTTCGCGCTGTCTCACGGATAATCTCACGAACTTCAAAGCGCCCATCTGGGTCGAGACCCGTCATCGGCTCATCGAGAATGATGAGCTCGGGACGATGGATGAGTGCCTGCGCGATTCCGATTCGCTGGAGCATGCCTTTGGAATAACTGCGCAGGGGCCGATCACTCGCGTGCTCAAGTCCCACTCTTTTTAGCAGCTGGTTAATACGGTCACGAAGCTCAGTCGATGTCATCTTTTCAGCCAACTCGCCGTAGAACCGCAAAAACTCTCGCCCCGTTAAATATTCATAAAAATACGGGCGCTCCGGTAAAAAACCGATCTTTGCCTTAGTCTCTCGAGTCAGCTTCGGATTGCCAAAAAATGAAACTTCGCCGCTGTCGGGAAACGCCAAGCCGAAAAGACACTTGATCGTCGTTGTCTTTCCTGCGCCATTTGCTCCAAGAAAGCCAGTAATACAGCCAGCAGGTAAGCTAAAGTTAATCCCTTTTAACGCATTTACCGTACGGCTACGTTCTTCTTTTCTCTTGAAGGAAAAGGAAACGGGCTTGCGAAATGTTTTGACCAAGTTGGACACTCTCAGAATGTCGGACATATCATGTCACCTCTGAGCGTTATGGTACCTCATTTGCTGGAGCGGTGAAACGGAGAACTCTTTGGTCCGCTGGTGACCCAGTGCCGTAAGCAAAGCTTCGGCTGCATGGCTCTCGGTAATGCAAGGTATTGAAAATTCGATGCAGCTTCTGCGGATATCAAAGCTTGCTTCAATCGACCTCCGCCCAGAGGTTGTATTGATCACAAGTGCCACCTGCCCAGAGCGAATACGGTCAACGCAGTTCGGACGTCCTTCATGAACCTTCTTGACGGGAATGCAGTCTAGACCTTCGTCATAGAGAAATCTCGCCGTTCCGAATGTTGCCGTTAACGTGTAACCCATCGTGAGCAACTGGCGCACGAGGGGAACCATCGTCTCTTTATCTTTATCACGTAGCGATAAAAACACTTCGCCCCGAGGTGGAATATGAATATGGCTTGCGATCGATGCTTTAAGCAAAGCTTCAGAATAATCGCGTCCCCGCCCCATGCTTTCGCCCGTCGACTTCATCTCCGGACCCAGAATTGAATCGGCATCGGGAAATTTCTTAAATGGAAAGACGACTCCTTTGACCGCGACATCTTCGATCAGACGCCAATCATAAAAATCGGGATTCACCTCGGCTTTTGTACGCCCTAAAACCGCAAGCACGCCGAGATCGACAAGAGGAATGTGAGTCGCTTTGCTTATGAACGGGACCGATCTCGAACTTCGCGGATTGGCCTCGAGCATGTAGACGTCGTCGTTTTTGATCGCAAGTTGGAGATTGAGATGTCCGATGGTGTTTAAGCGATCGGCAAGACGGCAACTCAAGACTTCGATTTTTTCGCAGGTATCGTCTTTAAGCCGCTGCGGAGGAATAACGCCCATGCTGTCGCCGGAATGAACACCAGCGGCCTCCAAATGCTCAACGATACCACCGACGACGATCCAGTCGACTCCGCGTACCAGGTCGACGTCGACCTCGAGAGCGCTAGCCAAGAATTGATCCATCAACGCTGGCGCTCCGGGCGTCACAGCATCGGCGTGGCGTTCAAAATAGCTGCGCAGCTCATCGAGGTTCTCAACCACTTCCATGCGCCTTCCCCCAAGGACGTAGCTCGGTCGACAAATCACAGGAAAGCCGATTCGGCCCGCAATCTCGCTTGCCTCCAGGTAGGTGCCCGCCATGCCGCTGGCCGGAATTTTAAAATTCAACTCGCGGCAGACTTCGCTGAAACGTCCGCGATCTTCCGCCAAATCAATACTATCGATCGTCGAACCGAAGAGTTTAAAACCCTCGGCTACGAGGTCGGCGGCCAAATTGATCGGAGTTTGCCCGCCGAGCTGGGCTACGAAACCTTCACAATCCAGGTGGCGCATGACCTCCAAAGTGGCTTCGATCGTCAGTGGCTCAAAGTACAATTCATCGCTCGTGTCGTAATCTGTTGAAACTGTCTCGGGATTCGAATTGATCATAACCACATGGCGTTTCTCTTTGCGAAAGCGCTTCACGCCGCGAACACAGCAGTAATCGAATTCGATTCCCTGACCGATGCGATTCGGTCCGCTGCCGAGAACGACAACCGAGCGCGGCCGGTCTTTATCGCGCCCGCTCATCCCGCTCATTTCTGCCACTGTCGCCCAATAACTCGAGTAGAAATAAGGAGTCTGGCTGAAAAATTCACCCGCGCAGGTATCAACCTGCGAATATCCTGGATGGAGGTTAAAGCTCCACCTCGTTTTGCGAACTTTATCTGCAGAGGTACCGCGCAACCTCGCAACTGCAGCATCCGAAAAACCGAGACGCTTAGCCTGAAGTAATTTGTCTGGAGTAAGCTCGATCCAGGATTGAATGTCCTGTTCAAATTTAATCAAGGTTTCGATTTGTTCTAGGAACCACGGCGTGATTTGGGTGTAACGTTCGACCTGCTCGACAGTCCAACCTTCGCGAAAGGCTTGGGCGATGTGGTAGAGACGTTGGCTATTGGGATGCGCCAAACGCTTTTCTGAAAATGTAACGGCCGCAAATCCCTCGTCTTTGGTCTCCATGGACGACAAGGCTTTGTGAAGTGATTCTTTGAATGTTCGACCAATGCCCATGACTTCACCGACGCTCTTCATCTGCGTCGTCAAGAGATCGGTGGTTCCGGCAAACTTCTCGAAAGCAAATCGTGGGATCTTCGTCACCACGTAATCGAGCGCCGGCTCGTAACACGAAGGTGTCGTCTTGGTGATATCATTTTGGATCTCATCGAGCCGATAACCGATTGCCAGCAAAGCCGCGATCTTGGCGATGGGAAACCCAGTCGCCTTGCTGGCTAGCGCAGAGGATCTCGATACACGTGGATTCATCTCGATCACGACACGTTCACCAGTCTTCGGATGAACTGCAAATTGCACATTGGCGCCACCGGTCGCAAGGCCTACCTCAGCCACGATCTTACGGGCCTCGTCGCGCATCGCTTGGTATTCGACATCGGTGAGCGTTTGTTGCGGGGCCACCGTGATGCTATCGCCCGTGTGCACGCCGCACGGATCAAAGTTTTCAATCGAGCAGATGATTACGAAGGTGCCGGTGTGATCACGCATGACTTCGAGTTCGAATTCCTTCCAGCCGAGAATGCTCTCTTCGACTAAGACTTCGGAAGTCGGACTCTCTTTGAGGCCGTGGGCGATCATTCTTTCGTATTCCTCTGGAGTGTAGGCCACCCCGCCCCCACCGCCGCCCAATGTGTAGTTCGGACGCAAGATCAGTGGATAGCCAAGCGTTTTCGCTGCGACTAATCCCTGTTCGAAATTCCGCACCATGATGCTCTTCGGATATTTGGCACCAACACGATCAAGAATCGAGCGAAACAGCTCGCGGTCCTCAGCTGCGCGAATCACCTGAGGCTCAGCGCCCAGCAATTTGACCCCAAGTTTTTTTAGGATGCCCTTTTCTTCGAGCTGGAGAGCAAGGTTGAGCGCGGTCTGGCCCCCCAAGGTGGGGATGATCGCATCGGGTCGCTCAATTTCTAAGATTTTTTCGACAAAGTCGACCGTGAGAGGCTCGATGTAAACTCGCGTGGCGAGATCTGGATCCGTCATGATCGTCGCTGGGTTGGAGTTAACCAAAATGACCTCAAGCCCCTCTTTCATCAGTGCTTTGCAGGCTTGTGTACCCGAGTAATCGAATTCGCAGGCCTGGCCGATGACGATCGGTCCGCTGCCTAAAATCACCACTCTTTTCAGACCTTCGATTCGCATTTGGCCCCTTCGTTGTCTGTTAGGTTCTTCGAACCGAATCTCTAGAAGCGGATTTTTTTTTCATTGGTGTAAACAAATTCCAGTTTCAGGTGGCGGTACTGCTCGTACTTGTAGCGCATTTTAAGCAATCTGAGCATCAACGCTTCTTCGTCAGCCGGCGTTTCATTTTTCCTTGCCACTTTCACTTCACTGTGAATGAAAGGCGAAGCTTCGGGAGGATGAAAACAAAATGCTCTTGAAAATTGAAAATTTTCGCCGTCTGGAATCAACCGGGCGTCAAAAATTTCATCGCGATTAAAGCCAATATTGATCGGCGAATTGGGGATGACAATTTTCTTATTTAGAAAAAGATCTTTCACGTGAATGTCTTCGCCGCGGATTTTCAAAAACTCAAAGAGCCCGTGTCGAGTATTGGCGAGATTTTCAAACGCCGGCCTCTCTGCAGATGTCATTTGAAAGTCGGGCTCTTGAAGCGCCAGCACGGCCGGCCGAATTCCACTATCGCTGAGCGGCCGAGTGAAGACGTACCACTCAAGAAACTGCGTCATACGCATTTCAAAACCGTTACTCTCTTCGTCGATCACTCCGGCTTCATCAAAAAACTCTTTCTTGGCAGTCGCCACCTCTTTTTTGAAGCGCTCGCCAGTGAAAAATAAAACCAGTCGATCAATCAGCTCATTGTACATTGTCATGCTTTAAGCCTCTCAAAGGCTGTTAATAAAGTAATCAAACAAGCGTCGGGCATCATTTGGTCCGGGTCGACTCTCGGGATGATATTGAACACTGAAGCACTTGCGCTTTGGGCATTCAAATCCCTCGAGAGTTTGGTCATTGAGATTAACGTGCGTCACTCGCGCGTCGCTCGGCAAAGTTTTACTGTCAACACAGTAACCGTGATTCTGAGACGTGACATAGATCTCTTCGAGCAGCAGATCGCGGACCGGGTGATTGCCGCCGCGGTGGCCAAACTTAAGTTTGTAGGTGCTGGCTCCCAAAGCCCGGGCAAGGATTTGATTGCCCATGCAAATTCCGAAGATCGGGCGCCAACCGATAAGGTCGCGCACGGTTTCGGTTGCTGTTTTCACGTCGGCCGGGTCACCAGGTCCATTCGAGAGCATGATCCCGCTCGGTGCATAATCTCGAATCACTCGCTCAAGTGTGCGACTTGGAAAGACCGCGACTTCCGAGCAACGACTCAATAGCTCTCGTAAGGTATTTTCTTTGCAACCATAATCGAGGACGGCGACGCGCGGCCCATGGTCAACTGCACCCTTGCGAATTTCGACTTCCCTGCGGGTGACCTGATGAACCCAATCTTTCTCTCCGCTCTTTCGCCGCAAAATCAACTCTTGAGCTAACGTCTTTGCCGATTCGGGATCTCGCGCCGTTACCAACGCTCCCCAAGGCGTGCCCAAATCGCGTATTCTGAGTACGACCTGACGAGTATCGAGATCCGTCAGCACCGGAATATCGGCAGCTGTCAGCTGCTTGAGCCACGAAGCGTCGCGTTCAGATTCCTGAATTTCGAGACTCACAAAGCCGTCAAACCACATGCGCGAAGATTCCCAAGTTGACCGCTGGGCACCGTAGTTACCTTGCATGGGCGCCGTCATGATCATGATCTGCCCGAAGTAGGAAGGGTCAGTCGCGATCTCTTCGTAACCTGCATGCGAGGTATTGAAAACCACTTCGCCGGCACGCGAAGAACCGCCCCGCCATTTTCCTGGAAAAATCTCGCCTGTCTCGAGCACCAGATAGCCTTGTTCCAACATCGTCTCCCCTTTTGCGGCCGGCGCGGTCTTCAAACCGCTGCCACGCGATGAAGTGAACGCTCTAAAACGGCAGCGCGGATCAGAACTCCGTTTGTCACCTGCTCGAGAATACGCGACCTCGGATCGCGAACCACCTCTGGACAAAACTCGACTCCGTGGTTGATCGGGCCCGGATGAAGAATCGTCGCACTTGCATCCAGTTTTCGAAGTCGCGCTTCAGATAAACCAAATTTACCGTGAAAGTCAGAAGCCAGTTGCTGGCGGAGCTCAGCGCTTGAGTGGTCATGCCTTTCAAGTTGAATCCTAAGCCCCATGTATACCGTTGGCCACTCGATGGCGACATTGAGATCGCTAAAGACCTTGATCGAGCGATAATCCACACCTTGAAGACCACCGCCCTGCGGAAGGAGATCGGGCGGTCCGCAAATTGCGACCTCTGCTCCTAGCCTTAAAAGCGTGTCAAAATTTGAACTCGCTACCCGGCTATGGGCGATGTCGCCAACAATTAAGACTCTTTCACCGTCGAGACGGTGATCGTGATGCCCGCGCTCGCGCATAATCGTAAAGGCATCGAGCAACGCCTGGGTAGGGTGATGAAGAGTTCCAGATCCAGCGCTGATGACTGGAATATCCAACGTCGGCAACAGTTCATCGAGCCCCGGAGACAAATTGTAGCGAACGATGATCGCATCGGGCCTCATGGCCGCGATATTGAGCACGGTATCAACATCGCTCTCGCCCTTGCTCATGCTGGAGGTGCGATCGCCATCGAGCACCACCGTTCGATGCCCTAAGCGTTGCGCCGCAATCTGAAAACTCATCCGCGTGCGTGTGCTCGGTTCAAGAAAAAGGCTTGCGATGATTTTTGCCGCTTCCGGTTTTGTTCCAAGATTTTGATCACTCGAGAAATTCAAGCCGTTTCTCGATTGCCGAGAAAATTCTGCAGCTCGCTGGAAAATACTCTGCAGGTCGCTCAAGGAAAGTTGACGCGTGTCAAGGAGTGACGCGAACTTCGAAAGGGGAACGGCCTGCAGTGATGACATTGGGCATGATCCTAAGTCCTAGGGAAACCACCGTCAAGGGCGGCGCGCCGCGATGGCGAAGGCAACTCGGCGACCGATGTGCCTTAAGTTCTCAGGGTTGGGATCCTTAATTTACCCGATGAAGCAATCGACCCCATCTCACCATCGGGTACCGCCCGTCGCCCCAACGATTGAGCCAGTCAAATGACATCCAGACGACCACGACCTGGCCTTCGAGATTCTCGACGGGAACGGCACCCCAGTATCGCGAGTCGTCGCTCGAGTCGCGATTGTCGCCCATAACGAAAAAATGTCCGGGTGGAACCACGATCGGTCCGAAAAAATCAGCTTCGTCTCCGCGATTGTGAATAACCAAATGGGTGGAACCCGAAAAAACTTCCTCGGAGGCCGAGTAAAACTCTTTTCCAGGCAGGTCTTGGATCACATCATCCGAAATCGGTCGATATTCAGCGGCGACGTCGTTAATGTAGAGTTTTTTATTTTTGATGGCGATGTGATCGCCGGGCAAGCCCACAACGCGCTTGACGTAATTGACGGTTTCATTGCCGGGATAGCGGAAAACTACAACATCTCCTCGTTGTGGAAGCTTGGCTCCCAGCCGACTGTTCGAAAATGGAATCGGCACTCCGTAGGGTAATTTGTAGGCAAAAATGAAATCGCCCACTTTGAGAGTTGGAACCATTGAGCCAGTGGGAATTTTATAAGCCGAGATCACGAAAAATCTGAGAGCAAGTGCGACAAGGACAGCAACGACCAAGCTCTCAGCATACTCACGGGCGAGGGTCCGCGCTGAGATTTCCGGAATTGAAGGAGCAGTTTTGCGGCCCTCGCTCATTGCAAACCCGTGGCAAGGCGGTTCCAGCGAATCTGGTTAGGATCACAGACTTGAGCCGCGTCTGGCAAAGTTGACTCGCAACTCAGCCAAATCCATGAAGCGCGGCCGAGCACGTGCGAAATCGGCAATGTTCCCCACACGCGGCTATCAGCCGAGTTATCGCGATTGTCACCCATCATGAAGAGTTCGTCTGGCGGAACTTGATACGGGCCCTGGTCACGGCCGGCGCTGTCTTTAGCGCGAAGCGTGTTGTGCATTTTTCCATCAAAATTCTCTTCAAAAAGGTCGTAGCGCTGGAGCAGTTCGTCGCGCGAGGAATCGGGCCAACTTGCTAGAAACTTTGCGACTTCAGCGGTTGCCAGCTGGCGGCGTTCAACCAGCTGGCTGTTGATCATCAGCTGGCCGCTGGTGGTAACCCTCACTTCATCGCCTGGTAGGCCTACGACTCGTTTGATTAAAAACACCGAGTCATCATCGATTGAGCGAAAGACAATCACATCGCCACGCCGGGGTGGCGAGAAACGAAGCAGCCATTTTTCGGTGAACGGAACATGAACGCCGTAGCTCAACTTATTGACCATGATGTGATCGTGAATTAACAGCGTCGGAATCATGCTACCCGACGGAATAACGTAGGGCTCAAAGAAGGCCCAACGAATCGTCAGGATCATAAGAACGGCCCCGGCAAGCGAAAGGAGCGCCGACGGCCAGGTTCCTCGACGGTCTCGTTCCATGGCTTACTTCACTTCATGGAAAAAGCGAGACCAGCGAATCGTCAGCGGGTTACAGAGAAAGCTCAAGGGAATTGGGCCTAGGTTAGGAAGAGTCTCCTCGCAACTGAGCCAAACGAACATCGCGCGCCCCAATAAGTTCTCTTCGGGCATAAATCCCCAGTAGCGGCTATCGTGAGAATTATCGCGATTATCCCCCATGCAAAAGAGCGTCCCTTCGGGAACGGTCCACGGCCCTTCGCTGCGCCCAAAACGGTGATCTTTGCGAAGCAAAATGCTGTGCGTGTGGTTGTCGAGATGTTCGATGAAGTGGTTGTAGTTGGTTTTATCATCAGCCTGTTCGGCTGAATTCTCATCGTCCTCACGACGGAAATCCGACTTCGCAACGTTATCCCATTCGCCGCCGGTGGCCTGCTCTTCGGTCTCCAAGACTTTGTCGTTGATGATGAGCTTGCCGTTTTCGTAGAAAATTTTGTCACCCGGAACGCCGACGATTCTTTTGATAAAAGAAACGCTCGGATCTTTCGGATATTTAAAGACGATCACTTCGCCCCGCTCAGGCTTTTTAAATTGCACCAGCCATTTTTCGCTAAACGGCACGCGGATCCCGTAGATGGCCTTGTTGACAAAAATATGATCGTGAATCAGGAGAGTGGGGAGCATGCTCGCGCTCGGAATCACATAAGCTTCGATCAAGCCCCAGCGAATAACCAATGCGATGATTATCGCGACGGCAAATGAACCCCAGCCTTCGGTCCAAAATTTACGAGATCCCATCAACTCTACCTCTTTCTTGGCTCTTTCTTGGCTCTTGTTAAGCTCACTCTTCAACTTTAAGAATTGCTAAAAACGCTTCCTGGGGAATTTCGACCTGGCCAATTTGCTTCATGCGCTTTTTGCCCTCTTTTTGCTTTTCGAGGAGCTTACGTTTACGAGAAATATCGCCACCGTAACATTTCGCGGTGACGTCCTTGCGAAGCGCACTCAAAGTTTCGCGCGCCACGATCTTTGAACCGATCGCCGCCTGGATTGCGACCTGGTACTGCTGGCGGGTGATGAGCTCGCGCATTTTCTCGACAAGGAGGCGACCGCGATTCTGCGACTTCGAACGATGGACGATCAGACTCAATGCGTCGACCGGTTCGGCGTTGATCAAAATATCGAGCTTGACGAGATCGGACTCCTCAAAGCTCATGAATTCATATTCCATCGAAGCGTAGCCCTTGGTGATGGATTTGAGCTTATCGTAGAAGTCCATGACCATTTCGTTGAGCGGCAGCTTGTACTCGATGATCACTTTTTTCTCGGTGATGTAATCCATCTTAAGCTGCGTGCCGCGTTTGTCTTCGCACATTTTCAAAATGCCGCCGATGAACTCTGATGGCGTGTGCAGAGTCACTTTCACGAACGGCTCAGCCATCCACGCGATCTTTGTCGGATCCGGCATGAAGGCCGGATTCTCTAAGTCAAACTCTTTGCCTTCATGGAGGCGCATCTTGTACACCACCGTTGGCGCCGTCGTGATCAGGTTGAGATTGAACTCTCTCTCGAGACGTTCTTGGACGATTTCCATGTGCAAGAGGCCCAAGAAACCGCAACGATAACCAAAGCCAAGGGCGGCTGACTTTTCAACTTCATAAGTCAGACTCGAGTCATTGAGAACGAGTTTTTCAAGAGCATCTTGCAGGTTCTCATAATCGCTAGAGATGACCGGGAAAATTCCCGAAAAAACCATCGGCTTGATGCGCTTAAATCCCGCCAGCGGCTCGGTTGCGCCCTTCTTGGCGCTGGTCACCGTGTCACCGACTCGAACTTCGCGAATGTCTTTGATTCCGCAAACAAAAAAGCCCACTTCACCCGAACCGAGCTCTTCGCACTCGACAGGAAATGGACTGTAGGTGCCCAGTTTCAAAACTTCAAATTCGTCGGTTCCCGACATGAATTTGATTTTGTCGCCTTTTTTGACAACACCTTCCATGACCCGGCAAAGAATGACCACGCCCTGGTAGGAATCAAACCATGAATCGAAAACCAAAGCGCGCAGATTAATATCGCGATTGGCTTTCGGAGGTGGCACCCTTTTGACGACGGCCTCGAGAATCTCTTTGATGCCGATCTGCTCTTTGGCGCTGGCAAGAATCGCTTCGCTCGTATCGAGGCCAACGGCGTCCTCAATCTGCTTTTTGACCCCTTCTGGATCAGCCGAAGGCAAATCGATTTTGTTCAGAACGGGAATGATTTCGAGATTGTTTTCGAGAGCTAGGTAAACGTTGGCCAGCGTTTGCGCTTCGACCCCTTGAGCGGCGTCGACGACCAGAATTGCTCCTTCACAAGCGGCAAGTGAACGAGAAACTTCGTAGCTGAAGTCGACGTGCCCGGGAGTGTCGATCAAATTGAGCTGATAAAGATTTCCGTCATCGGCGTGGTAATTGAGTCTGACGGTTTGCGCCTTGATAGTAATACCGCGCTCACGTTCAAGGTCCATGTTGTCGAGAAACTGAGCCTTCATTTCGCGCTGAGCGAGAGCACCGGTGTATTGTAGAAGGCTATCGGCAAGCGTAGATTTGCCATGGTCGATGTGCGCGATGATAGAAAAATTGCGAATAAATTTGGGATCAGTCATGCTGCCTTGCAGGATTGGGAACCGCGAGATGCTCAACCCTATTGGTCATAATTCAGGTTGCGCAACCTTGCAATACGTTCGTGGAGACACGCCGCATTGCGAGTCGTGCCATGCGACGTTGCGACTAAGATTGTTGAAGTCCGTATTACCTCGCGAGCTTTGCGACCAGATCTTTGAGCGCGTCGACCTTATCCGTCTTCTCCCACGTGAACGCGGGGCCTGTCCGACCGAAATGGCCATAGGCAGCAGTTTGCCGATACTTTGGTTTCAGGAGGTCAAACTCTTTGATGATCGAAGCTGGTTTCAGATTCCAAAGTTCGCGCACGGCTTTGCTGAGAGCTTCCGAGCCAGCCTTGCTTGTGCCGTAATCGTTGACCATCACGCTCACTGGCTCAGCAACGCCGATCGCGTAAGAGACTTGCACGAGGCAACGCTGAGCGAGTCCTGCGGCGACGATATTTTTGGCAATGTGTCGAGTGGCATAGGCGGCCGAGCGATCGACTTTCGAGGGATCTTTTCCAGAGAAGGCACCGCCGCCATGGGCGCCGTGGCCACCATAAGTGTCAACGATGATTTTACGACCTGTGAGACCACAATCACCCATCGGACCACCGATCACGAATCGACCGGTCGGATTGATGAAATACTTTGTCTTGGAGTCTAGCCATGAGGTCGGAATACTCTTTTTA
>JAYTRM010000321.1:0-6462 GCA_043746165.1 Bdellovibrionales bacterium
GGCGAAGGCACGTTTCTCACCTGGCACCAGTCGCCCAAGGATCCGCCAAACGTTTACCTTCAAACAATTGGAGAGTCTCGAGAGGCGCCAACTGGAGAGGCTGTGTTTCAGTCGACGAGCGTTTCGGTCACACATATTCCTGATCCGACTCCGCAAGTTCGAGACATACAACAAAAGCTAGTCAAATATAAGCGAGCCGACGGCGTTGGACTTTCTTTTACTTTGTACACTCCGCCAGGCTACAAGGAGGGAACGCGAGTGCCGACGATTCTCTACGCGTATCCTCTTGATTACGCGGATGCCTCGATGGCCGGCCAAGTGACTGGATCACAGTCGACATTCAATCGACTTCGCAATTACAAATTGCTGTTGATGGCTGGTTACGCGATCATCGATCGCGCAGCGTTTCCAATCGTTGGTGATCCTAAGAAAGCTTACGACACTTATCTTGACCAACTGGTCGCGGATGCTAAGGCCGCAGTTGATGAGGCCATTAAAATCGGGGTCGCCGATCCGAACCGAATCGGCGTCACCGGCCATAGCCACGGCGCTCTGATGACGGCGAACCTCGTGGCTCATTCGGATTTATTCCGGGCGGGAGCCGCGACCAGCGGTTCTTATAACAAGACGCTGACCGCATTTGGTTTTCAAAGTGAGCGAAGATCTCTTTGGGACGCGCCAGAAGTTTACCGAAAGGTTTCACCGTTTTTCTTCGCAGATAAGCTCAAGACACCACTTCTGATTGTTCACGGAGCAGAAGACGCCAATCCAGGGACGACGCCTTTGCAGGCAAGCCTTCTTTACGAAGCCATTCGCGGCAACGGCGGAACGGCGAGACTGGTTTTGCTTCCGCACGAACCGCATTGGTACGCGGCTCGCGAATCCAACGAGCAGTTGATTTACGAAATGATCAGCTGGTTTGATAAGTACGTTAAGAACGCCGTACCACGGCAGGCGCAGAAATAGCCTGCTCGCCAAAGCGGGCATCGAGATTTGCCTTTTTGTAGATCATCTTTGTTGGTTGCCTGCGCCTTTTTTCAGCTCGTAAATTCGGGTTGGTGAAGCTAACAGTCATGTTAAGAAAACGTAACATCCCCCGGTTAACTTTCAGTGTGGATTCGATTGTCAGTTGTATTGCGTGAGCACTCGCCATAAGATCTGGCAATCTTACTGCGGGAGTATTACGCTCATGAAATGGATCCTAACCGTACCTGGCCGTCGAACGATGACCATCGCATTCACGTTTGCTCTTATCATTGCATCGACCGTTTTACTAAAATCAAAAATGAGCCATGCGCAATCGAGCAAGAGTTCAAACTCAGCGGCGAAGACCACAAAATTTGACTTCGACTACGAATTCGGTAGGCCTGTAAAATCCGGCGAGATGACTTATAACAGCTATCGCCAACAGCACATGGAAGAGGCCGCAAAAAAGATGCACTTGCCGGCCGAGGCAGTCGGCGATGGAATGGATACCTGGCACTGGTGGGTCGGAGTTGACAACCCAGGTTTTTGGACAGATCTCGCGCGACTCACTTCGAATGCTCATAACTACACCAACTTGAGAATCGATCTCCTGCGTTTGCTGATGATCACTCCGCGGTCTGAGCGTTTCAAGCGTCTTGGATTGATCAACGATCCCGATGCTGTCGCTGCCGATCATCCTGATCAATTTGGTCTCACTCTCGACCGCATGAAAGATGGAGCGCTGCAATGGGACCCCGAGGTCTTTGGTTATTCGAGCGGAGTGATCGGAATCCAACTTTTCAAAAATCCAAACTTTGATCCGAAAAAATGGTCGGCAGAAACCTACATCAAAGGTGGCGTTTATCTCGAGCCTCCTTACAAAGTCGGCATGGCCTGCATATTTTGCCACATTGGCTTCAATCCGCTCAATCCCCCAGTTGATCCAACTGAGCCTCACTGGGAAAACCTCACTTCGACTATTGGTAACCAATACCTAAGAGAAGGACTTGCGTTTGCGCCTGGACAATCAGAACGGTCGATTGTCATGCAGTACCTGGGCACGCAGGAGCCGGGTACCAGCGAGACTTCGCGCTTTCCGACCGACTCGATCAACAATCCGACCAATATCAACACGATTTTGCGTCTCACAGAGCGCCTGAAAGAAGCGCACGTCGAAGAAATCACGCCGGCCCAAGCGGTGTTAATTAAGTCGATGTACAAAAATGCCGGAGTTGAGCCAGACAATTTCACTGGCGCTCTCGGAGGTACAACTGAGCACCCTACGATCAAGGTCCCGCACGTTTTGACCGACGGTGCAGACTCGATGGGCGTGGTCATGGCTTCAGTCCGTGTGTACGTTAACGAAGGCCTGATGCACGATGACTGGTACGCCACGTGGCCGATAAACATCTTTGATATTACATCAAGTTTAAAGCGCGGTTTTAAACCACAAGAATTTGATATTATAAATAAAGAGAGAAAAGATCCGAACAGTCCGTGGATGCAAACCGAGCGCCGCATGCCTAATATGGCGACTTTTCTCATGAGCTATGATTCCTTCCCATTGAAAGAAGCCAAGGAATCAAGAACGCCTGGCACAAAAGATGTCAAAGACGGTGCGAGTTACTTAAGTCGCGATGAGACTTTACTCAAAGAAGGTAAGATCGCATTTGCGGAAAACTGCGCGTCTTGCCACAGCAGCAAGCGACCAGATCCCTATCCGGCGACCGCGGCGGAGCAGAAAAAAGCTTGGCGCGACTTGGTGTTTAAAAGCGATTTTCTTGAGGGTAATTATCTCTCGGATGATGATCGTCACTCGGTACTTGAAATCGGTACTAATGCCCAGCGGGCGATGGGTACCAATGCGATGTCGGGTTCGACTTGGGGTCAGATGTCGAGTCAAACTTACAAGGATCAAAGAAAGCCGATGATCACGCTTGTTGATCACGATAAAGATGGCAAAGAAGTGCCACTCTATAATCCTCTCACTGGTAAGTATGATATCCATTGGCAAGGCCATGCTGCGTTTTACCGCACGCCTACGCTTGTCAGCATTTGGGCAACCGCTCCGTATTTCCACAACAACTCACTTGGCAAATTCACGGGCGATCCATCGGTCCGTGGGCGGATGGACGCTTACAACGACGGCATGAAGAAAATGCTTTGGCCTGAAACGCGCGATGGAGTTAAATCGATTAAGGTGACGTCTTCGGTGACGAGTCTTCCAGATCTTTTTGGCGGGCTTAAGTCACACCTTAAGACTTTTGATGATATGAATCTTGAGATTTTGGAGCTACCCGTAGGCACGCCGGTCAACTTGCTCATGAGTTTTAATCCGGTGCATGCGCCGAAAATCTTTGAGGCCTATGTCGCAGGAGTTCTAGAAGGCAAGCCCCGCAAGCAGTTTAAGGGCCTTGTCGATCGTCGCCGCGAAGCCGGCATCGAAGCGATTGAAAAGAAATTACTTGAACTCAACTCGTGCCCGGATTTTATTGAAGACCGCGGCCATACTTTCGGTTCGCAATTATCGGATCGTCAGAAAAATGCATTGATCGAATACATGAAATATTTTTGAAATGGAGTTTTACTTGTTGAGCCATCCTAGATTATTTGGAAAGTTATCTGCCATCCTCACGTTTGTTTGTTTGAGCTCCACATTTGCGGCGGCCGCGGTTTCGACTGTGAATATGAAAAGCCTAAGCTACGACCCTAAAAACATTGAGATCAAGAATGGCGATTCTGTTGAATGGGTGAACAACTCTTACACCAATCATTCGGCAACAGGGGATTCGGCGGAAAAAGAATCTGACAATTTCGACACCGGTATGGTGGCTCCAAAGGCAAAATCCAAAAAGATCTTATTTTCTAAGCCCGGTGTTTACAGTTATCATTGTCGAATGCATGGTAAAACCATGAGCGGCCAGGTTACCGTGAAGCCGTGACCGTGCCCGATACCACTGGCGTGCCTAACGACTTAACTCAAGAGTTTGCTCAGCGCCTCGATGCTACATACTCTCAGATTCGTCAGGAACTAGAAAAAAATCCTCGCAGCTATCAGTGGCGAATCGACCAGCTTGGTGCTTTGAAGCGGATGATCGAAGAAAACGACGATGCGCTTTCAAACGCAATGTGGAAGGATTTGCGCAAAGGCAAATTTGAATGCCAGGCCACCGAGCAAGGTATCGTGCTAGCAGAGATCAATCACACACTCAAGCACCTCAAAAAGTGGATGAAACCCCGACGCGTAAAAACGCCGCTGTACAATCAGCTCGGGCGCAGCCGAATCGTCCATGACCCCTACGGTCTTGCCCTGATCATTGGCGCTTGGAATTATCCGATCAACTTGACACTAGCTCCGCTTGTCGGTGCTATCGCCGGCGGCAACGCTGCGATGATCAAACCTTCCGAGATCTCGGCTCACACGAGTGCGATCATAGCTGACCTTTTGCCGAAGTATCTCGACACCAAGCTCTTTGCGGTGGTCGAAGGAGGCGTGCGGGAGACGGGACTGCTTCTCGACAAAGTGTTCGACACGATTTTTTTTACCGGTAGCGGCCCAGTCGGAAAAATCATCCTGGCGAAAGCTGCTCTCCATCTCACTCCGGTGACACTCGAACTGGGCGGTAAGTCGCCGGCTGTCATCCGGCCAGATGCCGACATTAAAGTTTCGGCACGGCGAATTGCATGGGGAAAATTCATGAACGCTGGGCAGACCTGTGTCGCGCCCGACTACCTGATCATCCACCCTACGATTCGCGAGGCCTTTGTCGACGAGATGAAAAAGGTCTTGCTGGAGTTTTACGGTCATAGGGCGAGCGACAGTCCGGACTATTGCCGAATCGTCAATGAAAAGAACTTTGATCGCCTTACAGGATTGGCAAAGGGCTTGCCAGTACTTCATGGCGGCGCTTCGGATCGCGGCACGCTCTACATTGAGCCGACGATCGTCGCGGCCAAAGCCGACTCGGCGATTATGCAAGAAGAGATTTTCGGGCCGCTGCTGCCGGTTTTGGAGATGGACAGCCTTGACGAAATTGTTAAGTTTATCAATGCGCGGCCAAAACCTCTGTCGTTGTACCTTTTTACCAAGTCGAGTACGGTGGTCAATCGGCTTGTCGGATCGACTTCGTCGGGCGCCCTTTGTGTCAACGACGTTGTCATTCACATGCCCGAGCCAGAACTCCCATTCGGCGGCGTCGGCGCAAGCGGCATGGGTCACTATCACGGTGAATTCAGTTTTAAGACTTTCACCCACGCCAAGGGCGTACTTAAGAAATCATTTTGGTTTGACGTGCCCGTGCGATATGCGCCCTACACCGCCTTCAAGGCGCGCCTCTTGCGCTGGCTTTTTAGCTAAGGACTAGTCATGAGTGAAGCGAAAGCGTCGCATTTTGCGTTAGTTCTTCCCGGTGCGGTGGCGCGCGGGGCCTATGAAGCCGGCGTCATTGAGGTTCTGGCTGAGCAAGACACCCGTATTGATCGTATTGTCGCTACGAGTTCTGGTGCACTGAATGGTCTGGCCTACGCTGCCGGCATTCGTGCAGGCGAAGAAAAGAAAATGGCCGAGAGACTCGTCAACACCTGGGTCGAAAGCGGCAGCTGGCAAAAATCACTTAATTTTAATCCAATTGATTTGCTTTTCGGGCGCGGTCTTTCTAATAGCGAAGGCTTGCTCACCATGATGCGCGATCTGGTTCAACCTTCCAGTCAATTGCGAAAAAGAGATGTTGAACTGAGGATCCTCGTTACGCCACTCAACGGTGTTATGAGTACGATCGGTCATAAAGAGGCAACAACCTACGAGAAAATCATAAAGTTTACAGGTGAAGATTTAGATACGGCCGAGCGACTCGAGAAAGTTTTTAAGGTGGTCTCGGCGGCCTGTGCGTTTCCTGGTTTGTTCCAACCGGTCGAGATTGAAGGACTTGGTGCGTGCGTCGACGGCGGAGCTGTGAACAACGCGCCGATCGCCTACGCGCTTGAAGAATCTGACGTCAATCGCGTGATCATGCCCGTGCCGTGTCCGCCAGTGATGGAAACTGGCGACTGGAAGAGAGGCCTAAATCTTCTCAATCACCTGATCGCTATTCTTATCAACGAACGTCTTTTTCGTGACTTGAAACAAGCCCATAAAACAAATCATGAAGTCGACAAGCTCAAGAAACTCGTCGATGAAGGATTTATCACAGAGACTCAACTCGAAAGAATCAAGACCGAATTATTCATGCGAAACGTCGAAATTACCGAAGTCAGACCGACCCAAGATTTCACAGGAAGCCCGTTTTCCGGATTCTTTAGCAAACAGAACCGAATCAAGCTGATCGAAGCTGGACGTCAGGCTGCGCGCGAGACGCTTGCGCGCATTCCGAAGCGCAACCCCCAAGGTCTACAGACCACCTAGCAGGCTGTTGAAAAAGGCCCATCTGACTTCGTTGGACCTCGCCAGCTCTCCCTGCGGCGTAGAGGAACTACGCCTCAGTCGAGCTGGCGAGGCCC
>JAYTRM010000322.1:0-3435 GCA_043746165.1 Bdellovibrionales bacterium
GAACTCTTCGGCTCCGCCACCCTCTCAGGTGGCTTGCCTTATTTGCTCACCGATCCATCAGCCAAGAAGCTTGAGGGCCATCTGGCTGATGCTGTTGGACTGTGCCAGAACCGAAATTCCCGCTTGTGCCATAATGTTGTTTCGAGTCAGCTCGCCGGACTCAGCTGCGATGTCGGCATCACGAATCCGCGAATTTGCAGCCGAGATGTTCTCGTCTGAAACCGCCAAATTCGCAGTGGTCGACTGCAATCTGTTCTGCATGGCTCCGAAATTAGCGCGAATCGCGTTCACCGAAACAATCGCTTTATCCGATGCTTCGATGCTCGTTTGCGCGGCTTCTTTCGACGCCACGGACTCAGCCATGATTCCCAAGGCCTCAAGTCCGGAGTTTGCTGCTGAGGCGTTGAACGAGATCCTGTCTTTGAATGCATCGTTATGCGTTCCGACCTGGATATCGAGCACACCACCAGTTCCGTTCAGCAGATCTCGACCGTTGAAAGTCGTCACTTCCGAGATCCGCTGAATTTCCGACTTGAGCTGTTGGTACTCCACATCCAGAAACTTCCGCTCGGTATCACCGATCGTGTCTGAAGATGATTGTACCGCGAGCTCGCGCAGTCGAATCAACATGTTTGACACTTCACTCAGGCCGCCTTCAGCCACCTGCACGAGGGAAATACCATCGTTGGCATTTCGCGACGCTTGTCTCATACCCCGGATCTGCGCCTTTAAGTTCTCGCTGATTGCGAGTCCCGCGGCATCATCTGCCGCTTGGTTGATCCGGTAGCCTGAGCTCATGCGGGCAAGGCTTTGTTGAAGCCCTTTCTGCGTGAACCCCAAGTTCTTCTGGGCGTTCAATGACGCCACGTTGGTTGCGATCCGTAAACCCATCTATCCTCCTTGCATTCCCAATCCTCCTTGATAGTTGCCATCCCTTGGCTTACGGGCACGTCGTGTGCCGCGGTTAATTTAATGCTCCATTTAGCTGATCGGATGCTCCATATAGCGGCATGAGTCTAGAATTTAAAATTGTTTATAAATGAAATTAAATTAAAAAATGCAAAAAGAGGTGACAAGCTCGGCTGAAGGGCTTCGTCTCCGCGCGGAATTATTCCCGATGACGCGTGCCTTTGGGGCCGCTATGTGGGGCGCACCATCATCATGGAGAAGCTGATCCCATGTGACTGCGAACATTCTGTTGACCGACGTACTCACTTGTTACGTCATGCAATCGAATCCAATCCCGTCAATTCAAGTCCAACCCAGTCAATTCCAATATCAATTCCAGTTCCAATATCAATTCCAATATCGAGGCCAGGTTCACTGGCCCCGATGAGCAGGAAACAAGACATGGAGTCAGTCTCCAAGAACAAAGGCATGAACCTTTATCTTGGTGTGGGCGGGATCACTGAGGCGAGTTCGCACTCGTCACAGTGGTCCTCCACGGTTAAGTCAGAGTATCGTTAACCCTGGAACGATTTATTCAAGAGCGTTAAGGCCGAATTCGCGCTTTGGTTCGCCTGAGCCAGAACCGACGTACCAGCATTCAAAAGAATGTTGTTTTTCGTCAGTTCTGCCGTTTCCTCGGCGATGTCCACATCACGAATACGACTGTTCGCTGCTGACAGGTTCTCAACACCGACCGCGATGTTGCCGATCGTCGATTGCAGGCGGTTTTGGATTGCTCCAAAGTCCGCGCGCATCGCCGAGACACTCACGATAGCGGTATCGATAGCTGCCAAAGAGTTTTGTGCTGAGGCTTTGTCGGCCACACTGGTGAGATTGACTCCGAGGGCGGCGCTATTGGCGTCGGCCTTAGAGGCATCAAACGACAGTCGGTCGATGTTGGGGTCATTCTTCGTTCCCACTTGGAAATCAAGAATTGATCCCGTTCCGCTCAGGAGCTGCGTGCCGTTGAACTCCGTGCCATCCGCAATCCTGTCGACCTCCGAGACGAGCTGGTCATATTCCACGTTCAGGAATTGACGCTCGACCGGTCCGATCGTGTCAGAAGCGGCCTGGACCGCGAGTTCCCGGAGCCGGATGAGGATCGACGAGATCTCGTTGAGACCGCCTTCCGCCACCTGTACCAGAGACACACCGTCTTGGGCGTTTCGAGAGGCTTGTTTAAGACCTCGTATTTGTGCGCGCAAGTTCTCGCTGATCGCGAGTCCTGCTGCATCGTCGCCGGCGCGGTTGATTCGGTATCCCGAACTCAACTTCTCCAAGCTCTTGTCGAGTCCCCACTTGGTGCCCATCAAATTACGCTGGGCATTCAGTGAAGCGACGTTGGTATTGATACGAAGACCCATACCTTCCTCCTCCGTGAGATCCAAAGAACCAATCCGTGGTTCTTAGCCGGGAACCTGTATCTTAAGGTTCCCAGTTGGGTTTCTAATTCTTACATCCCACTCATCGGTGTATCAGAATGGGGCTTTAGCGTTTCAAGAAAATCTAGACCTTGGGAGGTGCCTTCTTTATCTCTCGTAGGTCACGAAGTGATAGTCCGGTAAGCCGATAGCCGAACAAGTTCGCCGCGAAACTTCGCTGAACTCATCAGCTGAGAAAGTGGGAAAATAGGCATCGCCTTCGAACTCCGCGTCGATCTCGGTGAGGTAAATTCGATCTGTTTGCGGAAGGAGAAGCCGGTACATCTCGGCTCCGCCAACGAGGAAGACTTCTTCGCCCCACTTCGGCGTTTGTGATTCACAAAAAGTCAGGGCCTCTTTTACATCGTGAAAGAGGTGCGTACCAGCGGGAGCCGCGAAGTCTTTCTGCCGTGTCAGAATCACGTGGAGTCTGCCCGGCAAGGGCTTACCGAGCGAGTCAAATGTTTTTCGCCCCATGAGCATGATGTGTCCCATGGTCATGTCGCGGAAGAACTTGGTGTCTTCCGGAATCTTCCAGGGAAGACCTCCGTCCTTACCGATCACGCGATTGGAAGACATGGCGGCGATGGATGAAAGAATCAAACCGCCACCTCGCCCTTAATCGGAGGATGAGGATCGTAGCCAAGCAGTTGAAAGTCTTCGTACTGGTAATCAAAGATCGACTGAACGCCATTTTTGATCACAAGGCGCGGAAGCTCGCGCGGTTCGCGGGTCAATTGAAGCTTTGCCTGATCGAGATGATTTAAATAAAGATGAGCGTCGCCGAGCGTGTGGATGAACTCTCCCGGCACGAGCCCTGTGACTTCAGCCACCGTTGAGCAAAGCAACGCGTAGCTGGCAATATTGAAAGGCACCCCGAGAAAAGCATCGGCACTGCGCTGATACATCTGCAAACTGAGGCGTCCGTTTGAAACATAAAACTGAAAGAAAGCGTGACAGGGCGGAAGCGCCATCTTGTCGATTTCGCCGGGGTTAAAGGCGACGACGAGAAGCCGGCGTGAGTCGGGGTTGCGTTTGATTTCTTCGATAACTTGCGAAATCTGAT
>JAYTRM010000323.1:0-6521 GCA_043746165.1 Bdellovibrionales bacterium
CTTCACAACTCTGTCCTTCATTCAGCCGATTGGGCTGCTTCCATCACTTCATTCAGCCAAACGGCTGATTCCAGTTACTAAAGTACTTCCGGTGCCAATGAGACGATCTTGACGAAACTTTTCGCGCGAAGCTCTCTTGCCACGGGTCCAAAGATACGAGTTCCAATTGGTTCCTTTGCGGCGTTAATAAGCACCGCCGAATTATCATCAAAGCGGATGTAGCTGCCATCGGGACGGCGAATCTTTTGAATAGTTCGCACAATGACCGCTTTCGCGACATCACCTTTTTTGACCTTCGCGGTTGGCAAGGCTTCTTTGATCGAAACGACGATGATGTCGCCAACTGATGCATAGCGACGATGTGAACCACCCAGAACCTTGATGCACATCACTTCTTTTGCACCGGAATTATCGGCTACTCGGAGCCGGGTCTGCATCTGAATCATGTTTTGCTTCCTTGGCCGAGATCGGCAGAAACGGCTTCAGCGCGGTTACCAGTTTTCACGACCTCAGCTAAAGCCCAACGCTTTGTTTTGCTCAGAGGACGAGTTTGGAAAATACGAACTGTGTCGCCGATTTTTGCTACGTTTTTTTCATCATGAGCTTTAAACACCGAAGTGCGGCGCATGAATTTGCCGTATTTTTTGTGGCGAACCAGACGGTAGATCAGAACCGCGATCGTCTTGTTCATCTTATCGCTCACCACTTCACCAACGACTTCAACGCGACGGCCGCGAGGTGCGACTTCGACGCTTGCGCCTTTGGACACTTTAGGAGCTGCTTTTTTTGTCTCTACTTTATTCATCTCTCATTAACCTTTCGCAACCTGAGCCGACGTCTTCTTTGGAGCTTTCGCTTTCGCGGTCGGCTTCGTCGCGGGTTTAGCCGCTTTCGCTTTCAAAGTCTTCTCAACAGTTTTCTTCGCAACCGGCGGAGCCAATTGGGCCTGTACCGCTTGCGCCGTTTTCAAACGGGCAATGTCACGGCGCATGTGGCGAATCGTCATCGGATTTGCCAACTGACCGAGCGCATTTTTCATACGAGCTTCGAAGATCTCGCTGCTCAGCTGTTTTATCTTCACGTTCATTTCTTTACCGGCCAAGCCGCTAATATCTGCGTACTTCATCATTACTCCCGAGCCAAAAACTTCGTTTTCATTGGCAGTTTGTGAGCGGCGAGACGAAACGCCTCTGCTGCTTGCTCTTTGGTCACGCCGTTGATTTCAAAAACGACTTGGCCAGGCTTCACAACTGCAACCCACAATTCTGGGTTACCTTTTCCGGATCCCATTCGAACTTCAGCAGGCTTCTTAGTTACCGGCTTGTGCGGAAACACACGAACCCAAACTTTTCCACCGCGCTTTACACTACGGCTAATTGCAATACGACTTGCTTCGATTTGACGAGAGGTTAACCACACGTCCTCAGCCGATTGAAGGCCGAAGTCGCCAAACGCAACCGTGTTTCCTCGACAAGCAAAACCCTTGTTGCGACCCTTATGCTGCTTACGATGCTTGACTCGCTTAGGACTTAACACGGCCAGCCTCCTCAACCTCACGTTGCGACAGTACATCGCCTTTGTAGATCCACACTTTCACGCCGATGATTCCGTAGGAAGTCAGGGCGCGCGCAATGCCGTAATCAATATCGGCACGCAGTGTGTGCAACGGAACGCTCTTTTCGTTGTACCACTCGGTGCGCGCAATTTCTGCGCCGTCGAGACGGCCAGCAACTTGAACTTTAATACCGCGAACGCCACCGCGAATCGCCGCCGCCATCGCCTTTTTCAAGGCACGACGCCAAGAGATTCGTTTTTCAAGCTGTTGCGCGATCGATTCGGCAACCAGTTTCGAATCCACGTCGGGCTTACGAACTTCTTGAATATTGATGAAGACTTCATTCGGTGTCAGACGCTGAACATCAGCCTTGAGCTGATCGATGCCTGCGCCTTTTTTTCCGATCACGACGCCAGGGCGAGCCGTCGAAATAATGATCTTCACTTTTTTTGCTGCGCGCTCCATCTCGATGCGAGCGACGCCAGCGTGCTTCAGCTTCTCGCTGAGATACTCACGCAACTTGAAGTCTTCGTGGAGGTTTTCAACGTAAAGAGGGCCTTTCGCGTACCAGCGAGAATCCCAAGTACGAATAACACCAACTCTGAGACCGATCGGGTTAACTTTTTGTCCCACAGTTCTTACCTTTCATCCAAGATGAGGTTGATGTGACTCGACTTGCGCTTGATCGGCGTCGCGCGGCCTTGGGCACGCGGACGGAATCGGCTCAAGGAGGGCCCCATGTCGACAGACAAATGCTTGATGTACAAATTATCAACGTCGACGACTTTTTTCTGATCAGCGTTAGCAACCGCTGACTCGATCAATTTCTTGATCAAGGCCGCAGGCTTCTGAGGCATAAAGGTCAACATTTTCAAAGCTACGTTGACGTTCTTGCCGCGGACCAAGTCAGCCACAATTCGTGACTTCTGAGATCCGACCCTAATATTTCTGAGCTTCGCTTTCACTTCCATCGCTCAATCCTTAACTTTTTGCCGGAGCAGGCTTCGAAGCCTTTTTCTCAGCGTGGCCGTGGAACGTGCGCGTCGGCGCAAATTCACCCAATTTGTGACCAATCATATTTTCAGTTACGTAAACCGGAACAAATTTCTTTCCGTTGTGAACGGCAAAAGTGAGTCCGACAGCTTCAGGAAACACCGTCGAACGGCGAGACCACGTCTTAATCACTTTTTTGTCACCCTTCTCAATCGCGACTGAAATCTTTTTATGAAGATGGTCGTCGATATACGGGCCTTTTTTTACTGAACGTCCCACTTCTTACTCCATTCAGCCGATAGGCTGATTAACTCACAGTGCCGATAGGCTGATTAACTATTTCCGACGCTTCACGATCTGAGAATTAGTGCGTTTGTTATTGCGAGTCTTAAAGCCTTTGCAAGGTTGTCCCCAAGGTGTAACCGGGTGATGACCTTTGCCCACGCCTTCGCCGCCACCCATAGGATGATCGACCGGGTTCATGTGCGTGCCGCGAACCGAAGGACGAATACCCTTCCAGCGATTACGGCCGGCTTTACCGATATTGATATTTTCGTTATCGGTGTTTCCGACTTGGCCAATCGAGGCCATGCAATTTGACAAAATCTGGCGAACCTCACCCGACGGCATACGAACTTGGCAATACTGACCGAGCTTTGCTGCCAGAGTTGCGCTGACGCCAGCGCCGCGCGCAACTTGCGCTCCCTTGCCAGGACGCAGTTCGATATTGTGGATGATCGTCCCTGCCGGGATAGAGCTCAAGGGTAGCGCATTTCCTGGCTTAATGTCAGCTTTTGCACTCGCCAAAACTTGATCGCCAACATTGAGACCAACCGGAGCGATGATGTAGGCGCGGCTTCCGTCGACATACTGAAGGAGGGCAATGCGCGCCGTCCGATTCGGATCATACTCAACAGCAGTCACTTTCGCCGGAACATCCATCTTGCTGTTACGTTTGAAATCGACCAGGCGATAACGACGCTTGTGGCGCCCGCCCTGGTGACGAATAGTGATCCAACCGTGGTTGTTGCGAGCCGAAACTCGGCGCAAGGACTCGGTCAGCGACTTCTCGGGTTTTTTGTCGGTCAACTCTTCAAAAGTATAACCGGTCATGCCACGACGGCCGGGACTTCTGGGTTGGTATAATTTAATACCCATGTTGCTTATGCTCCCTCAAAGATCGAGATTTTTTCGCCAGCTTTAAGCTTCACGAGAGCCTTTTTCCAATGCTTTGGTGGGCCCAGGCGGATTTGCTTGCGGAAAAAACGACCGCGACAAATCATCGTGCGAACTTCTTCAACCTTCACCTGGAAGGCCTTCTCGACCGCGTTTTTAATTTCGTCTTTGCTCGAGGCGATGTCCACTTCAAACGCGTAGGTGTTGGCGTCTTCTGCGTGACCCGCATTCTTTTCGCTGACAAGTGGTTTTTTAATAATGTCAAACATCTTACTTCTCCACTCTTGCGGCGACTCGTTCGGCGCCACGTTCACTGACCCGTTCAGCAACCCGCTCAGGCACTCGTTCGGCACCGCCACAACGTCCAATCACTCCGTCGAGAGAAGCTTTGGTGATGACGGCCGCGTCGTACTTAAGAAGGTCATACACGTTCAGACCCTCAACCGAGTAATAACGGAATTTGCTAAGATTGGCTGTCGCACGGGTAAATCTGACGTCTGCTTCGCTGTCGATCAAGACAGCTTTGGCGAGACCAAACTTGGCCATGCGTTTTGCGAATTCTGAGGTTTTACCTTCAGACTTCATGCTGTCGACAACGAAAAGTCTGCCTTCAGCCTGAAGGTAAGAAAGCGCTGTACGCAATCCAGCTTGACGCACTTTTTTTGGAAGCGTGTAAGAGTAATCGCGAGGCTGTGGGCCAAACATCGTTCCGCCGCCAGGCATGAGCGGAGAACGGCTCGAACCTTGACGCGCATTACCTGTGCCTTTTTGCTTGAATGGCTTTTTTCCACCACCCGAGACGAGACCTTTGGTCTTCGTCATCGCATTGCCCTGACGGCGACATGCGAGCTGCCAGCGAACCACAGTGTGAAGGAGTTCCATTTTCACAGGTTGCTCGAAAACACCCGCAACAAGCTCAGCTTCACCAACTTTTTTCTTTTCCCAATCGTATACTGCTACCTTGGCCATAACCTTACTCTTTCACAAGCTTGACGAGGGTGTGACGAGAGCCGGGAACCGGCCCCTTGACCAACAGAATGCCTTCATCGGCCAAGACCTCGATCACGCGCACGTTGCGAACCGTGACTGTGTCAGCACCGAGATGACCTGGAAATTTCTTGCCTGGCATGACTCGTCCCGGCCAGGTACGGTTACCACTTGAACCGGGTTGACGATGGAACTTCGAACCGTGAGATCCGGGACCACCGGCAAAGTTCCAGCGCCGGATCGAGCCCTGAAAGCCTTTGCCTTTGGACATTGACGTGACGCGAACGATATCACCCTTGTTGAGGCTGTCGATTCCGACGCGGCTTCCAACTTGGATTCCGTCGATTTTTTCCTGGCGAATTTCTTTTATAAACTGGGCGCCGTTTTCGAAACCGGCAGCCTTGAGGTGGCCTTTTTCGGCCTCAGAAGAATTGGCCGCTTTTTTGGGCCGAGATGCGATTTGAACGGCGGCGTAACCGTCTTTCTCGGTGGTCTTCACCTGAGAAACGACCCATGACTCCATCTTGAGGACGGTAACCGGAATGGCTTCACCGTTGGCGCCGTATACCGACGACATCCCCATTTTGTGAGCAAAGAGTCCGTTCAACTTAACGCTTTGGTTTCCCGTGGCGCCAGCGGTTGCCTGCGATTCTCCCTCGGCACCCCCGCCTTGAGAGTCGGCACTCACCGTGCCGCCAGTATTCGAATTTTCACTCATTTCCATCGACTCCCTAAAAATCTAAGACAAATCTATAATGTCTTCTTCTGTTAACTGGCTTTGACTCTCGCGAGTCGACTCCAGTGACTTTTGGACCTTCAGGTCCTGCTTGCCGCCGCTTCAGGCGGCAAATCAGACAACCGAAAGCTTAATCTCAACATCCACACCAGCCGAAAGATCAAGCTTCATCAGCTGATCAACCGTCTGCTGAGTCGGCTCTAAAATGTCCAGCATTCTTTTGTGAGTGCGGATTTCGAACTGCTCACGAGACTTTTTATCCACGTGGGGCGAACGAAGGACTGTATAGCGATTAATCCGGGTTGGCAAGGGGATCGGGCCAGCGACCCGAGCTCCGGTGCGACGGGCAGTATCGACGATTTCGCGCGTCGACTGATCCAGAAGTTTGTGATCAAACGCTTTTAAACGGATGCGGATCTTTTGACTCTGCATGAACGACTCTCTTTGCCAGTTGAATTTCTCGGACAAATCACTCGGACAAATCAGGAGTGAGATCAACCCGTTATGCCAAAAGCTTAACGGAGGCTGGTCTCACCTCTTTGCTGTGAACCCGATCGATCGAACCTAACTACGCGACTTCTCAACGAATTCACGAACGGTTAATGAATATGGCGTCACAAGTCGGCGAGTATGCCCGTGCAAAGTTCGTGTTGTCAAATAATTCGCAAGAAGTTTTCACAAATAATTTTTCAAGGTTTTTTAAAACCGGCTCTGGAGGCTTGTTGCGAGGGAAAAGTTGACGGGGCGAGCATCCCTGAGCCTCCCTCCCCTAGCCAGCTCTTCCAACCGTTGAGGCGAGGTTGTAATAAAAACTCGCCCGCGCGACTGGATTATGCTCGACCCATTTTCGACAAAATTTCGTGGGAAATCTTGGGGGGAACAGCGGCGTACTGCTTAAACTCCATTGAGAACGTCCCGCGCCCTTGCGTCACTGAGCGCAGATCCGTGGCGTAGCCAAACAACGTGGCCAGCGGAACATCCGCATCGACCACCTGCACGTTGTGACGCGCATTCATGCTATGGACTCGCCCACGTCGCGAATTCAAATCGCCGATTACGCCGCCCATGAACTCA
>JAYTRM010000324.1:0-6446 GCA_043746165.1 Bdellovibrionales bacterium
CGCAAGCCTCAGTGAACGCCAGCAGCTCGGCTCATGTGGAGTAAAGCCTCGATATTTGTAGGCGAGAGCGCTGTCTGCGCGGCGACCCAGGCACTGTCAAGGGCCGAGAAAGCTCCGAATTTGTTTGCGACGACGGCACTGCCGCCAGAAGCGAGCGCCGCATTTCCGACAAGTAAACCCGACATCAGGACGGCACCAATTGGATCAGCGGACACGTTGATTGGTCCGAGAGGCCCACGTTGGACAGCTTCTTTTTCATAAGCATCAAACTGCGCGTTTAGGAGCTTGTCGTAAGAGTAGGGTGAATTTGCGATGAAGGTTTTGATCTGATTCCAGTCATTTCGACCGAGAGTAAATCGAATAAAGGCGGTGATGAGCTCGCCCTTGGCGGCATATGGATTGTTACCGTTGCCAGTCATCAGCGCATTGAATTTCGATTCGGAGTCGGGAAGACTGAGAACCTTTAAGATGGTCGACATATTTCGCAAGCGCACAGAGTCGTCGTAAACCATCCCGGCTAAGCGCGCGAGCGGCGCAAGATTTTCTACTTTGCTTCCAGGTTTAGCTGTTCCAATCCAGGTCGTAATTATTTCGGAAGCCTGGGGGCCAAGGGTTATAAGCTTCGCTCGCAGCCAGCGTTCGGCCCTGATTTCATCTTTTAAACGCTTCACGATCACCGATGTTGAATTCCAATCGGGTTGAAGTCTTCTGCGCAGTGCTGAAAGATCGCTGTAGCTCAATCTTTGCCTAAGAAAATCACTTCCGACCGCTTGCCGAGTTTGCTCGATCACGTTGACGATCGCTTCGGTTTGCAGGTACTTTCCGAAAGTTTCGTTGATCTTTGAGCCACGTAACTTAATTTCGTCAGGTGAAATTTCTACTGCAGGCAGCGGAGGAATGGGCGTTTTCGGTGCCACGGGAGGATTAGCTGGGGCAGGCACTGGATTACTGGCGCCTGGAGCGACAACTGGAATTGGAATGAGTTTAGATCCGTCTATGGTCGCAAGAGAAAGAGTTTCAGCTTGAATTTGAAGGGGTGGTGCTGGAACTTGAGTACTCGTCATTGGAACTTGAATCGGTACCGCAGGCTTCGTCGAGCGACCGGGGATGACCTTGACACCCACGATCTCATTTCCATGAATATCTGTCGTGCGGCTCGCGCTTCCGAACATTGTGGAAACATCGACAAGTGAACCCGATGTCTTCATGACTTCTAACACAAACGCGATCGACATCGTTTTATCCGCGTAATCTAGGAATTCAGCTCTTGTTAGGGCGAGGTTTTTAGTCTCAGTCTGAATAAGTTGATTAGCCTGGGCCTGGTCAAGGGTTCCACGTGCCAAGCGATCTTGGTAATACTTGAGCATAGCTTCAGAGGCCAGGTAGCGAACCGCTGCTTTTTCCGTAAACTCGACATCCGGAGCATAAATGGTCTCGATTGACTTCAGGTCGTTGATCAATGTGAACATTTCAAATCCTAAAGCCGTCATCCGCTTCTCGGTGATTTGGGTCGTTTCCCAAATGCCATTGACTTTCCTCAAGCTCAGCAGTTTTTTCTTAAGCTTATCAATTTTTTTTATGTCGCCTTCACTTCTTGCTCGTTGCAGCTGATTTTCAAGAAGCTCTTCGGCCCCAATCGGCTCTGCTGTCACCAATTGTTCAGCGGCAGGTGGTGTTAGGCTCGGCGAAAACAGCTCCGAACAAGTGCCTGCGTCGGCGTGGGTTGCTTGCGGAAGTTGCAGAGCAAGAAGCGCTATAATGATTGAGTGAACCGCGTTTTTTGCTTTTGCGCTTCGGCTACTTTTTATGCCGTGACCTCGACTGTTTCGACTCTGGCAGCAAGTTGCGGTTAGCATAGATTCATCTCCCGAAGTTCTGAGGTCTGAGGTCTGAGGTCTGAGATCTGAGGTCAGGATTCTACTCCTACAACTGGGGTTCAAATTCTGCGCCAACTCATCCTGCTCCTGGCTTGGGCTTAGCTTGGACCCAGCGGACCTTCGAAAGTCGCCGCCCAAATGGGCGAGCAGGTGTCAAAAACTTTGACAGCGTTGGAGTAAATCATTAAAGTTTATTCTTTGTGTCAGCTTGAGACGTCTCTCGCGTCAGCCGGCTTTTGAATATGTCACATCCTTTGTCGATGTCACTCAGCTGACGCTCAAAATGAATCTGAGTTGTCTCAGAGCGACACTTAATTTGCATTGATGAAAGCTAGGATCGCTATGTACGGCGGTCTTAAGCAACCATCGGGGGATGGATGAGTGGTCGGCGACGGACTGCTGGCGTGATTTTAACAGGGGGCTTTAAGCGCAGACGGTGGCTCAGGGAGAAGGGTCGACCGTTGGTAATTCCAATCCGAGTCGCGCGTTCGTCGGGGGCATGAGGACGAGCTCGGATCCTATCTGACCTTTTTGAGAGTTTCCTGTTGGGGCTGGCTTAACCGCTGGCCCTTTCTTTTTCTGCATCAGGCGCCGAGCCAGCTCGCGTTAGCGATTGAGCTTCTGCCGCAGGTTCGATTAAGCTTAGCGGAGATTTTACTGTGAAGGGAACTTATGGCAGACACCGCAATCAGCCCGACCCGAGCTAAGAACTATCCGGAATGGTATCAAGAAGTCATCAAGGCGGCCGATCTGGCTGAAAATTCACCGGTGCGCGGCTCGATGGTGATCAAGCCGTGGGGCTACGCCATCTGGGAAAACATGCAGCGCGTTCTCGACGGCATGTTTAAAGCCACTGGCCATGTCAATGCTTACTTTCCTTTGCTGATACCGCTGAGCTTTCTCGAGAAGGAGGCAGCCCACGTCGAAGGCTTTGCCAAGGAGTGTGCGGTCGTCACGCACCACCGCCTCAAAGCTGGTCCCGATGGCAAACTTAAGCCCGATCCTACAAGTCAGCTCGAAGAGCCGCTCATCATTCGACCCACGTCTGAGACGATTATTGGTCACATGTATGCGAAGTGGGTGCAGTCTTATAGGGACCTACCGATTCTCATGAACCAGTGGTGCAACGTCATGCGCTGGGAAATGCGCACCCGCATGTTTCTCCGTACAGCCGAGTTTTTGTGGCAGGAAGGCCACACCGTTCACGCGACGGCTGAAGAAGCTGTCGAAGAGACTTTGCGAATGCTGGATGTGTACGAAGATTTTGCGCAAAATTACATGGCGATGCCGGTGATCAAAGGAATGAAGACGTCGGACGAGCGCTTTCCGGGCGCAGTCGATACCTATACGATCGAAGCGATGATGCAAGATCGCAAGGCATTGCAGGCTGGAACCTCGCACTTTCTCGGGCAAAACTTTGCCAAGGCGTCGAACATTAAGTTTCTAAATAAAGACGGCAAAGAAGAGATTGCGTTCACAACATCGTGGGGAGTTTCGACACGTCTTATCGGTGGCTTAATCATGAGTCACAGCGATGACAACGGGCTCGTACTGCCACCACGTCTGGCTCCGCTTCACGTGATGCTGCTGCCGATTTACCGAACGGACGAAGAGCGCGGGCCAGTCATGGAGTACGTGCGCGGCCTTGAGCGCGAGTTGCGTGCGCAGACCTATGATGGTCAGCCGGTGCGGGTGAAGGTCGACGATCGTGACATGCGCGGGGGTGACAAAGCCTGGGCCGCTATTAAGCAAGGCGTGCCGGTGCGGGTAGAGATCGGTCCGCGCGATATCGCCAAGGGTGAAGTTTTTGTCGGCAGACGCGACAAAGGCCCGAAGGAAAAGTTTGGCCAAGCCCGGGCCGCCTTTGTAAGCGGTATCGGTGACCTCTTAACGGATATTCAATCGTCGCTCTTTCAGAAAGCTCTGGAATTCCGCATAGCCAACAGCAGAGAGATCAATTCTCTCAAAGATTTCGAGGCGTTTTTCACAGGGAGTGAAGATGCCGGGGGCTTTGCTCTCGTGTCTTGGTGCCCCGAGGCCATGGGCCATGAAATCCTGGCGCGACTTAAAGTCACGCCCCGTTGTATTCCGCTTAAAGATAATCATCCGGGCTCAACGACATGCATTTTCACCGGAAAGCCTGCGACCAAACAAGTTATATTTGCAAAGGCTTATTAGTAGCTGGGGCGTCAGGCTCGTGATTTTGGCGAGCTGATGACCCGAGTGAACCCCGAAGCTCTTCACCGACCGCAGCGAGAAAAATCTCGACTTCGCCTTCGTGATTGTAGAGGTGAGGGCTGATCCGCAGGCATGGTCCTCGAGCGCTCGCGAACACGCGTCGGTCCTTGAGGCGCCTGACAAGCGGATTCATATCCGGCCAGTTGCGATGACGAACACCGAGCATGTGCCCCGCGAGACGCTCGAGAGGCGCCATTTGAAACCCAAGTCCCGTCATGCCTTGATGCAACGTACTCACTAACTTTTGGTTATGGGTCTGAATTTTCGCGATGGTCACTTCCCGAAGCAGGCGCATCGATTCGAGTGCCATCGGTGTGAGGTGAAATTGGCTTCGTTGACCGGCATCAAATCTTCGCGCGCCTTCCTGATATTCTTCGCGGTACTCTGAGAGGCGGGTAAAGTCCTCTGAGCCTTTGCGATTGAGCCACGCGTTCTCAATGGGTTGAGCTTCGCGCCAGCGGTCGGCGACGTATAGATAAGAAAGACCGTACGGTCCCAGTTGCCATTTGTAGCCTACTGAAAATAAAAAGTCGGGATCGAAATCTGAAATTGAAAACGGCTGCGCTCCAAACGACTGGCTGACGTCGACCACCAGCGCTGCCCCGACTTCGCGAGCACGCTGTGAAATGACCTTGAGATCAAATAGTGTACCATCCGACCAGTCGGTGAGCGGAACCGAGACGACGCGGGTGGTGCGCCGGATGCTCTCGCAGATTTGCCTGGTCCAGTTGAAGTCATGCGGACGCGGCACCATGACAATCCTGGCGCCGGTATTTTTTGTAGCCTCAGCCCATGGGTAAACATTCGAGGGAAAATCATCTTGCGGAATCACCACTTCGTCGCCAGGTCCGAGTGGAATCGCCCGCACCGCGGTTTCGACGCCGTAACTGACGCTCGGAACGACAGCGATATTATGCGGCAAAGTGCCCCATAAAATCGCGACCAGCGAACGAAGTTTTTCTGTAGAATCAAAGAATTCACTCGTAGCGAATTCCCAGAAAGACTCTTCCCTTTGAGCAATGGCCATCGTTCCCGCCGCCGCAGAAAGTTGGGGAAGGGGAGTTAAATAGGATGCATTGAAATAAACTAAGTCATCGGGCATTGAGAAAAAATCACGAAACTCAGCCGCCAATGTTTCTTCCCTTCGAAAAGGATTTGCGAAAGTTTTAAGCGTCCAAACCCTCCTTAAGATTGCAAAAGTCCGAACGAAAAGCCTAGGTGCGGTGCGGCTCGATTTGGTAAGTCGGTCGTGAGAGTTCGACAACTGTCTAAAGAATGGCGGGCCCTGTAGACAAGTTCAACAGGCTCCTAATGCGTTGAAAATCGCGGGGTTTCTGGTTGTCCCCAATAGGGAGGGCGTAGAAGCACACCCGGCGTGGATTTTGTAACTGTCGGAAGTGTCTGAGGAGCTAGGAAAAAAAGTCGTTGAAATTCAGACGGGCGAGGAGCCTTTGACGTGAAGACTATATTTAACTGGTACATGAAGGTGACTTTCAGTTTTGCCGTTGCCGCGCCTCTTGCTGCATTTGGCCAGCAGGTGCCCGCAGCCGATGAATTTCGAAGCGTGTTCGCCGCGTCTGTTGACCCTACCGGAACTCATCGTGACCAGGTTGACCACGTGATCTTCGCCCCATTGCCGCAGCTGCTGAACGAATCTGAGTTTTTCAACGATCGTTGCCAAGGAGCTGGTCCTTTCTCCCAGAATTCTTCTGAACTTATCGCACGCGGCATGCTGTGCAAAATGAATTCAGTTTATAGTCAAGTCAGCGCTGAAGATCTTTATAAGCAAGGTCAGCAATCAAGCCTCAACAAGGTCGACCTAGAAAAACTCGCGGAAAAAGTTAAATCCGATGACCTATTAATGGTCGTGGTGCCGGGAATTTTTGGTGAATTTATCCAAAAAAGAGCTTTTGAAGAAATCTTTCCCGTGGCGACTGCAGACGGAAAATTTGATAATGACTCAAGTTTCGCAGCGAGCTGGCGTGCGGCACTCCAGGCTAAAGCTGCAAGCGAGCTGGGCGGCCAAGACTGCTCAAAAGCCGTCTCAACAACTTCGGTTTGCGATGAACAAGATCAGCTCTCAAGACTGACTCCAGATCCAGCAAACCGCGGGCAAAAGAACATTTCGATGGGCGATCTGATGAATGTCGGGAGCATTGACGATGCAAACGGCCAGTCGGTTGTGCGCGTGGCCCTTTTTCAAATGGATCCAATGACTCTCGAATCGCTTGGCAAACAAGAAAGAAATGCCAAGATATTTTCACGTCGTCTCGAAAAGTTTTTTGAAATTTTGGGACATACGCCGCGTTCGATCGTTTTTGTCGGCTATTC
>JAYTRM010000325.1:0-4629 GCA_043746165.1 Bdellovibrionales bacterium
TATTTCAGTATAGTTCTGATGTTTTTCATTGCAGCCTGCGCGCATCAGCCCGAGGTTCTAACAACAGCCTCTCAACCGACTGCGCCGCTTACCCAGTCGCCGGCTTACAAAGACGCGTTAAGCCGTGCTTTTGCCGACCTCGAGCACAAAACGAGTTCGCGCGGACCCGCAGCCGTCGGTGACGGTCTTGCAATTCCCGACCTGCTAAAAGCGCGTTCGTTCAGAGTGCAAGTTTTTGCCAAAATTCATCGCCTTGGCCAGGGCCGTCACGACCCGCGTTTGAAGCAGGCAGAATTAGCGAAGGCATCAGATTTTATTTTCGATGTCTCCGAGCGTGCCAGCTGCGACGGATTTTCTACCGGGCCCCATCTGCAAGGTATTGATGGTCCCTCACCCTGCTTACAAGTCGAGATAAGACCAGTCGACGTGCGCAACTCGCGCGTGCATCAGGCGATCCATCTTTATATGGACCGCCAGTACCGCGTTTATGCTTTGAACTACCACGAAGTCGATTCGGTCTCCGGACAAGTTTTGAAAATGCGTAAGCAAATAAAATGGGATCCGAGCGAACCATTATCGTCGGATCTGCTGAGCCTGACAAACGAAATTGCTCCGATCGATTTGCCGCTCTACGCAAGCAATGGTTTAGCCCAAGCACGCGCTCAGATCGACGTCGCCGACTTCGCGGGTTTGGAGCTTGTGAACGAGCCAGCGGCCTGCCACGGATCAACATTTTCATACCGCAACACATTTGGTTCACCGATTCATGCTGGTTGGTGTGACGGCGATCCGTGGCCGACTGTCGTTGAATCAAATCGCTATATCGCAATTCTCGAGCGCAGAAAAAACGGGGCGAAGAGATGAATAAAGTGTGTTTAATAATCTATCTGGCAGGTCTGCTCGCATGCATCACTGTTGCCACAACACCTGCTCGAGCTGATTTGACGTATTCTTCATCCGATGTCGGCTCGCTCTTTAATTCGTATCGATTCGCCCAAGCCAAAGTTCTTCCATGGCCCGGCACCTATTGGCCGTTTTACGGCGACAGTTCGGGTTCTGGGATCGATCACAAATTTAATCCCAATCAACCTTCGCCAGCGCAAAAGTACGATGCACTCTTTAATCAAGGAACCGGCGCCGCCGACTGGGAAGAGGCAAACCACACGTGCGTCGGTGTGAAGCCCGAACAGATGCATGACTGCCAAGAGTGGTACGGTCATTGTAATGGTTGGACAGGAGCCGCGCTCTTTAACCCGGAGCCGGATTACAATCAAACGTTCGATTTGCAAGATCCGAAAACTGGGGCCAAAATTAGCTTCAACTTCGCAGATATCAAGGCTCTCCTTTCTGAAGCCTGGCTCGATGCTTCTGTCAGTTTTGAAGGCACGGGGACGACAGTTCCCGGAGGCGACTGGATCTTCGATCCGAATGACCCGGTTTCTCGTCAGACCTCGGTAAATAACTCTCAATTAACAAACTACGACGCTTATTGGGATGTCACTCCGCGCGCGCTTTTTTACGCGCTCACGACTTACATCGGAAGCCAAGGCGTAGCGCTTGCGATGGATCGTTTTACCGGAGATGAAATATGGAATCAGCCGATCATGGCCTATCGTTTTGTTCCAATTACCGGTAATACTGATAAGCCTGTGAGCCAAAAAGGTTTGACGCTTTACCCTGTGAAGTTCGGCGTGAAGCTTTACTGGGCCAACGACGACGTGGCATTTGAATTCAAGCGCACGGATAGCCTCAACTGGAATGTTACCGATAGTCACTTCTCGACTGATAAGATTCCGAATCCGCCAGCCGATGTTTGGCGGCAGGAAAATTCAGCCGACAATGCAGTCAACTCACGCTATATCGCCTTCACACTTTTCTTTGATTCACCGGTTTCGGTGTCGGCCGACGGAACTCAAATCACGTCGGCCGGGCGAATTGTCGGCGACGGAGTTTGGGACCATGCCGACCCTGCGGCAAAAGCGATTTGGTATCCAAAGGGACTTGCCCAATCTCAAACGCATCCCGATTTTCTTTGGCGCCCAGATATAATTGTTGAGCCCAGCTATCGAAACCCGTTCATTGATCCCCGAAAGCTTTACGAACAGATCCTGAAACGACCGGCACCGATTGTTATTGAATAAAGCGGCTCCCGGCGATGGCCGGTTGAGGCCTGCCTAGTTTCTGCTAGCAGCCCAACGAAGCATGTCTTCGGCGAACTGGAAATCGACGCCGTCGGGATCGATCAAGCGATAAAAATCGCGCCAGGACTGAGGAGCTTCGGGATGAAATCCCGACACGAAGACACGACCTCGGCCATAATTGGCGCGAATCGCTGCGGCTTCACCGGCAATGCCTTGATTTTCATATTGCCCGACGACTTCAATTCCCGGCGGGAGCGGTGGAATAAAATAGGGTCCGCCTTCCCAATACATTTGCCGTGTCTTTCCCAGCCAATTGACATTGACGATCATCGCGTCGGTGGCGACTTGCAAAAGCGCAGAAGTCACCGAGAATGCCTAACAGCTCCGCGCCGTAGGCCGTTCCGTCTGAGAGAACAATCGCCTGCGAAGCAAAAAAAGCGCCGGCGCAGAAACCAACGTAACCTCCACCTCCGGCGATGAACTTGCGAATTCGGTCTTTCTGCTCATGTGATAAAGCTTGGGCCACGACTTTAGATTGGCCTCCAGGTTGAATCCACAGGCGAGCTCCATCGAATAAGTCCGCAGGCCAATTTTTTTCCGTGACGAGCCGAACTTTGAAACCTTGAGCTTGCGCCCGATCAGTCGCGGCTGACACACAGTTTTCTGGACAAGCCCCTGGCCCGCTGTAGAGAAGCGCGACATTGGTATCCGCGGCCCAGCTGATTGAGCTCACTAAGAAGAGCGCAAAAGTGTAAATGAAATACCGATTGATTTGCATGCCGAGGAGCTTAGCAATTAATAGCATAAGTTTAATTCGAGCTTTCAACGTACGAGTTTAACTTTTCCTTCGTGGACATTGAAAATAAAATTCTTGCTGAATCCGACATGGCGTTTTGGGCCGAAGGTGACCGTTAAGCCGCCGAGATCGACGTCTTTCATACCTTCGATTGTCGAAATTAACTTTGCTCGAGTGAGATCTTTGCCAATGATTTTGAGAGCTGCAACGAATGTTTTTGCGCCGAGATAACCTTCCATTGTGTAGTAGTCGATGCGATTGTCACCGTAGGCCTGAAGATCTTTGTGGAAGTCCTTTTGTAACGGAAGAATGTCCTCGTAAGGCGATGGCATGACTTCTGAGGCATAAACTTCAATCGACTCTGAAGCAAAGGCTTTTTTGATTTCGCTAATATCGGTGGCAGAGACCACCAGGAAGATCGGTTTGAAGTCGCTGGCTATACAAGCTCGGATGAAGGCAATTCCAGGCGCCGTTACCGATTCCATATAGACGGCCTTGGGATTGGCCTTTTTTAAGTCTACAACCGCTTGCGCGATATCGACGGAGTTGCGTGCGTAAGTTCCCGTGCCGTGAATTTTTAGTCCGTGCTCAGCAAGTGTTTTATCGGCACCCGAGCGACCGACCGTTCCGAAAGCGTCGTCTTGATAGAAAACTCCGATATCGCGAACATTGAGGTCGCTGACCGCAAAATTGACTAGGCTTGCAACTTCGTCGGCGTAGCTGACTCTAAGCTGGAAGAAATTTGCAACCGGTGGCTGAGCGTAGAGAATCGGCGATCCAGTGAAGGCGAAGAGCGAAGGAACTTTAGATTCGGTTACGTACGGCATCGTTGCTTGCGTCGTCGGCGTACCGTTAGATGAAATAATCGCAAAAACCTTACTTGTTTCAATCAGCGATTTTATATTAGTGAGAGCCCGAGCAGGATCGTAAGCGTCATCTTTTGCCGTATAGACAAGTTTTCGCCCGTTGATGCCACCACTCGCGTTAACTCGCTCGAAGTAACTGCGCGCGCCGCTGGACATTCCTATGCCAACGTCTTTAGCTCCGCCGGTCAAATCGTTCGACGAGCCGAGCAAAATTTGCGTATCCGTCACGCCAACTTCCGCAAGACAGGTTGACGTCAAAAAAGCTGAAGCTAAGGCGAGGATTGAAAGCATGAGATCGGTAGATCGAACAGTCTTTGCCATTTTTA
Source organism: Bdellovibrionales bacterium (assembly GCA_043746165.1). GTDB lineage: Bacteria > Bdellovibrionota > Bdellovibrionia > Bdellovibrionales > JAMPXM01 > JAYTRM01. The sequence continues at coordinate 4,130 of JAYTRM010000325.1, forward strand.
TCCTCAAAAAAGTCTCAGTTGTTACTTATCCTCAAACATAGTTAATAGTATTCACATCTGGGTCAAGGTTAAGAGTTTCTTTATCCTTCGCCCACTATCGTCCGCCAAACTACATAAACTTCAGGAATTCGATCAAGGCATCGCGCTCGCTATCCGTCATTCCGGGTTGACCGTTTTGTTTGTGATCGGGAGCGTACTGCGTTCCAAAATAGTGGCCGCGGTTGACGACAAAGTCGTTGCACCGGCTCGCCGCTAAGAGCGGCCCGGTTGCCGCAGTTAGGAAAGCCTGAGTTGCCTTATCGCCGGTCAATCCGCCTTTGCGAACATTAACGACCGCTAGCACCAGGGCCTGAACGGCCTTGAAGACAGCTGCCTTATCGGCCTGCAGATTCATGTTTGAAATCCACTGCCGTCCGGCTTAATTCCGTCTTCGACGTGAATTGAGCGCCGGTCCTGCAGAGTGTTTGCCGCCACTTCTGGCCGGACACTCAATGCCCATG
>JAYTRM010000326.1:0-5850 GCA_043746165.1 Bdellovibrionales bacterium
CATGGGCATTGAGTGTCCGGCCAGAAGTGGCGGCAAACACTCTGCAGGACCGGCGCTCAATTCACGTCGAAGACGGAATTAAGCCGGACGGCAGTGCTACAAATCTATTTTTCAACAGCCTGCTAATCTTTGATTACCAATCGATCAGCCAACTCATGCGGTGCACGCCCACCTAGGGGAGGAAACTCAGAGGGAAGAATTTCTCCCAGGTTCTCGATGGCCGCGCACATCCCGGCGGCGAAATCTCCTTGCCGTGTTTCTCTTAAGAGGTGATCGATCAGCTCCTGCCAAGTTTTCTCGGGAAAACGTTGAGCAATGCTTTCATCTGCGAGAATTACGGCCTGGCGCTCAAGGATTGAAACAAAGATTAAAACACCCGTGTGATTTTCTGTCGTGTTGATGCGTGAAAGATGAAACTCCAGCAGCGCGCGATGTTGCACGCCCAATAGCTGATCAGATTTTGGCGTGCAGATACGCTGCACCCAGGTTGCGCGCGAAAGTAGCCAAGCCAAAAGCCCACTTAGAATCAAGCCGCACGCATCCATGAGCAAAACAGAAAATTGCGGGCGCAGTTGTGCGGCTACAGCCCAGTAGCATACGAGAAAAAACAGAAAGAGGATCCAAGCCACGTGGCCTGTGAGCGATGAAGATCTCACCACCATCGGCACGATCTCGGCCGAAGTCTTCGCCTCGGTTGCGAGGACCGCCTCGTGGATTTTCTCGATGCCCGCGCTGTTGACTAGACGTTCACTCCAGCTCCGTGACATTACCATCCTCCCGAAGCGCCGCCGCCACCGAATCCACCACCACCGCCGCTCCATGAGCCTCCGCGGTCGCCACCACCGCCACCTAGGCCACCACCACCACTTAATAATCCCCAGCCGATGGCGTAAAGCAATCCGCTTCCGCCTCGCCTGCCGCGGCTGAGAAATAAGAAGATCAAGATAAATATGAAGATCATGCCGATGCGTCCGAATCCGGAGCCCTGCGACTCGGTATCGCCTGAAGAAACGCTACGGGCCTGCAGATAAGGAGCAAGATCGAAACCGGGATCAGTCTTCTGCGCGATTTTAAAGACGCCGACCAAGATTCCGCCACTCATGTCGCCTTTCCGAAAAAGAGGCGACATCGCATCATCAATGATTTGTTTGCTGTCGGCGTCGGTGAGTAAACCTTCGTTGCCGTAACCGGCTTCGATGCGGATTTTTTTCTCCGCTACCGCAACCATCAACAAAACGCCCCTGTCGACTTTGTGATTTCCCAACTTCCATTGGTCGGTGACGGCGATCGAAGCCGCTTCGAGCGGAAGTCCGCCCAGCGAGGCCACCGTCAGCACCGCGATTTGACTTCCGCCGTGGTCATGCAGTGCCCTCAGCGCGCGATCGAGAGCCTGGCTTGTCGCCGGATCGATCACTCCGGCGGTGTCGACCACCGGCCCGGTCATCGGCGGCACCTTAAATTCGGCAAAAGCTAACACCGAAAGCAGCGTGGCTGCTACAAGCGCGCCAATTCCCGCGAGCAATGAGGCAGTCGGCCGAAATTTAGACATTACTTAAAGTCTACCTTGGGCGCCGTTTTTTCAGCGTCGGTCACATCGCCACCCCACTGCGGCATGGGAGAGTAATGGAACATGATTGAGTTCGTCAGGCTCGTCGGAAATACCGTCACCAGGTTGTTGAATTCTTTGATCGTCTGGATGTAACGATTGCGCGCGACTGTGATGCGATTCTCCGTTCCTTCAAGTTGTGCCTGAAGATCGCGAAAGTTCTGATTGGATTTCAGGTCTGGATACTGCTCGGAGACCGAGAGCAGTCGGCCGAGCGCCGAGGAGAGCTGTCCCTGCGCTTTTTGAAAATTTTCAATCTGCTCAGGTGTCGCATGGCTCGGGTCAATTGTCATGCTCGTCGCCTTAGCACGCGCTTCTGTGACCTTCGTCAAAGTATCTTGTTCTTGTTTCGCGTATCCCTTCACCGTCTCGACAAGATTGGGAATGAGATCCGAGCGGCGTTTGTACTGGTTGGTGACTTCAGCAAGCGAAGCGTCAACCTCATTTTTAGATTGGGGGATAGCTTGCATGCCACAGCCGGTGAGCGAACCCAAAAACATGGCACTTACCAGAAACGAGAAAATCTTAACAATTGCTTTCTGAGCGGTCATCAGCGCCTCCAACTGAAAATGTGCAAAGCCGAATTCGCGCCTAAGGTAATTCGCGTCAGTATGGATTGCAACTCAAAGCGCAGCCTTTGCTCTCCAAAATTTCGACGAAAAACCAATCTTCGAAAAACTGTCAGATCATTCGACGGTGCAATCGATCAAGCTGATTCGTTTGATAGAGAAAAGTTTCATTGCCCGAGAATTTAGGCGAACATACATTCATGACGAGGTGCGGTATGGACGTTTTTTCGAAAAAAAGAGCAACTCAAAGTGTCGCCATTTTTTTCACGCTGATTTTGCTCGCGGGTTGCTACAAACCGGGCGCAAATTTTAGTGCGTTGAATGCCGCCGCCGTTTCCGCCCAGTCAACGGCATCGGCTGAATTTGCGGGGCCGACAATTTCCGGACCACAGCTCGGCTATGCAGAGGCACCACTCACCTATGCGCTCGTCTTGTCTCCAGGCTACAAGCTAGCCGGCGCCACATGGAATTTCGGCGATGGAAGCATTCTAGCAAGCGGAGCCGGCCCCCTCACCCACACCTATACTGTGCCTGGTACCTACGAAATTCAAGTGAGTACCGTTGACATCAACGGCATCCAATCGACAGCTTCTCTTCAAGTTGATATCATTACTTTTCCGGATGGCTTTCCTTGCGCGAACGAAACCACGGTTGCCGTTCCGAGTTCGGGCGTAGTCGGAACTCCAATCGTCATGGCCGTCAATATTCCCTCGTGCATTGCTTCGGAAATCACCCAAGTGGCTTGGAGTATGGGCGACCTCAGTCAGCAATTGTCGGGCGCATCCATTGTGTACACCTACTCTGCTCCCGGTGTTTACACGGTAGAAACTGATATTTATTCTCCGCTGGCTCCCTCGAACGCTCCGTGGATGAGGTTTTCAAGCACGATCGAGGTAAGTGCAGCAGCCGTGACCCCTACGCCAACTCCGGTTGCGTCTCCAACGCCGTCTCCAACGCCGTCTCCAACACCGTCGCCGACTCCAGTCACGATTTCGTATCCACCACAAACCGTAAGTCAATGGGCATCGGCAGCATTTGAGGACGAGGCTCCATCGCAGGGAAGTGACTTTGACTTCAACGACACAATCGTCGACTTCAATGTGCAAGAAGTGATCAATTCATCCAATCAAGTGCAGCAAATTACCATTGGGTTTGTTCCCCGAGCGGCCTGCGCAGGTGACGATCACGATGTCTATCTGAACGTCTCAGGCAAGAGTCCCACCTCGAGCTACGTTTCAGCCCCGCTCTTTGTCGGCGGAGCGACAGCCGTGCTCACCTACACGTCGAATATTTCGGGTAAACTTCAATCTTATACTGTTAATCTGACCTCAGCTCAGCTTCAGGGCAATATTCCAATTTTCAATCACGCTTACGGTACCAACACGCATGCTTGGGATGTCGACGATTCGACCGGAAGTTGCGAGGCCGGAAAATCTATGGGTTCCTCAGGAGTGACCGCGCAAATCCAATTCACGCTCTCAAGTCCCGCGCAGAATACCGTGAGCAGCAATCAAGTCTACAGCCTCGGCGTGCCGCGAATCATCATAAACGATCTTGACGATGGAAACTGGGTCGATCTCCTCGAAGTCAATCCGAGCTCAGCAGGAGTCGAGAATGCGGCCTTTGGCCTGCTCATCCCGACCGACTGGCACTACGACCTGGAAGGCCAATACATCGGTAAATTGTATCCGCTCTTTGGACTCTACGTGCAGTCGGTGTATGCGAAATATCAGAGCGCGCTTGGCACGCAGGCGCCCCCGGTAGATCCACAGTACACGCAGCAGGGAACGCTTGTCTCGGCTTCGACTTCGGCTCTGCAAAAAGTGCCGAGTTGGTTTAACTATCCGAACACGAACGATCTAGGCGATCTGTTCTAGGAAAATAGTTCAACCGAAGCCGGCTAGAACCCTAGGCCGGCTGGAGTTGGGAAATTTGGCCCTGCACCATTCCGATATTTGAGCGCAGACCATAAAGCTGATCTGCGAACTCGAGCGGAACCTTAAGCTGCTTAACCTTTTCTTCGACTTTTTTCAATTCGACGACACACGATGCGAGCCGGTTTGGATTCAGATCGCTATTGAGCTGAACTTCAATGTATTTCAGTTCGGCATAGCAGCGGAGAATTCTGCGCCGGGCTCGCCATTTAAAAAAGCGCGGGATGCTCTTAAGCGCCGGCAAAACAATCGCAAAAAGCGGAACCAAAATGACAATCAGACGCTCAAATAAGGTCGCGAGCCAGAAAGGCAAGTAACGATGCCATGCGGGTGCACCGTTTTTAAAAAACTGCCGAGCATCCTCGTTCAGATCAATCTCGAAGTCTTTGTCGGCTGGAAATTCATTGGCCTTTTCAAATACCCCGGCATCGGAGTGCACGGCTGTTGCCGCTCTTAAGAGCAAATGAACCAAGGCGGGATGAATGTTTTTTTTAACCAGAAGGGTGGCCGTCGGAGCGACAATGTCGATATCATGCCTCGGGAGATTCTTTGCCAGATCTATAGCCCCGTGTGGAAGCAAAAGATGGTGAAGAAACGGAAGTTTTCTCTGTATCGCCTCGGCATTGTCGAGATCCATGAGTTCAATCTTCGGATCTTCGAGAAGTTGAGTGATCACTTCGTCTTCCGGAGGGCCAATAAAGAAAGCGACATCTATCGTCCCAGCATCAAGGCGCGACTGTATTTGATCCCACTTCATGAAGACATATTTTGAGTTCGTCGCGTTTATTCCAGAGGCGCTCAAGACACGCAGAGCAAGCGCTTTTGTGCCACTCCCATCCTCGCCAAGGCTAATGGTTTTCCCAACCAGCTCATCGAGACGAGTCTGCTTCTTATTGGCCAAAGACTTTCGCATGAAGATCCACAGTGGCTCGTAATACATGGACCCCAGGGAGGCAACATTTGGCGCTTCTTCTTGGGTCACGATACCGTCGTGAACAAAGCCCACCGTGACTTCTGAGTCTGGGTCTTTAAGGAGCGAGACATTTTCCATCGCGCCTTTCGTCGCCCGAATCTGAAGATCAATCCCCTCTTTCATCATCTGGTCGTGATACTTCTCGGCAAAGAAGGCATAATCACCCTCCCCGTCGCCGGTCGCGATCACTAGTTTTGACGGAGGTGCCGGATTAATGAATTTCACCGAAAACCAGACCGTCAAGCCCAGCACAACAAGTGCAGACGACCAGATCAAAAAGGTTTCCCGACGTGAGCGCCCTATCGTAAATCTCTCGAGATTGTCAGTCATACGAGAACGTTACTTGAGCTATCAAAACGCTTCAAGCTCACATTTGGACTCTCAACCCAAAGTCGCATCGGCTGCTCGGCTTTCGCGCACACCTCGGTTCCTGAACCACCGGTCGGGCAGGAGCGCATGGTCTTGTTTTAGTGTTAACCAATAACCCGAGCGTCAAGCCGAAGGCGTAACCGAAAATCTTGAGCGACATTAGGCACTGTGCGTCTCGTTGCGCGACGAAACAACAGCTATTCGAAAATTGGATTTATCAAAGCAAACATAAGCCAGAGGACTCCGAACACCCGCGACTTTTTTTAGTTTCGCGATCGACATAAAGAATTTTTGTTCGCAGGCGGTATGTTTCAGGTGATTTGCAGTTTTCCTGCTTGGGATAGCGCTTTTTCGGCGTAGAGAACGACCTAACTTTCAAAATTCACATAGTCAAGATTT
>JAYTRM010000327.1:0-18957 GCA_043746165.1 Bdellovibrionales bacterium
CCTATTCGTCCTAAGAAAAAGAAAAGCCGGAGTTAGTTTAGTAAAATCAGCTTTTCGCGGTGACTGAGTTGACTTAATCCTTCAGCTCCGCCCACGTCATACCATCTCCTCCGTTATCAGCTGGAGCCGCTTTCCACTTCTTTACGTAAATACTGCGCGAAAGGTGCGAACGGATCGCGCGCTTGAGCGCTTCGGTGCCATGGCCATGCACAATTTTCACACGGTCTTCGCCGTTGAGTGCTGCGGCGTCGAGTTGCGACTCGAGCATTCCAAGAGCCGCCTCAGTGGTTTTACCGCGCACATCGATCACGCGCTCGATATCCTGTAGGGATACCGTTACGCCTGACGATCTTCGCAAAATTGCCGTCGTCGGATTTTGCATATTCTGCGGTGGCCGGAGCTGTTGCCAGTGAACAAAGAGCCGCATCGAGCGCGACAGAACCGGAATTTCACCCTTAGAGTTACCTTTTCCCTGAATCACGCCTTCTTGCCCGATTGAGGGAATAAAGACGATTGAGCCCGGTGGATAGATCTTTTCAAAATCTTCGACCGAATCGATCTGCGCTCTCTTGGAGACGACCTGCGAGGATTTCACGATCTCTGGAAGTTCGTGTTTGATCTGCTGAAGTTTTTCGTGGCGACTGAAAATATCGCGCGCGGCTTCGGCTTCAATTTTTTCATCGAGGCGTTTTTCCGCTTTTTTTACGGCGCGATCGAGCCACTGATCGCGTTCTTTTTTAAAGAGTTGAAGCAGGTCCATGTAGCGCTTTTTGTTTTCGCGCGCTTCCACAACTTCATCAACAAGCTTGCGGCGCATTTCGTGAAGTTCTTCACGCAAAGTCTCGATTTCGTGAAGCTGCCGGTGCTGCGCCTTGCTCTCTGGACTCAGAAACTCCACGGCACGATCGAGAATCTCCGAATTGACGCCGACACGTCTTGCCGTCTGCAGGGCCAAACTCTGGCCTGGGACGCCCATGAAGAATTGGTAGGTCGGGCGACCCGACTGGCTATCGTATTCGAGACTGCCGTTGACGACTCCACTGTCAGAACCCCAGCCAACTTTCAAAGGTCCTAAGTGACTCGTGATCACAGCGAAGACGCCGTTCGCGGCATAGCTTTCAATGAAACTGCGCGCGAGAGCGGAGCCCTCTTCAGGATCGGTCGAACCGCAGATTTCGTCGATGAGAAGAAGATGTCCTGCGCCCTTGGCCAAGGCCGCGCGGTCGAGAACCTTGAGGTGGGCCGCAAAAGTTGAGAGTTGTGCGTCGACACTTTGCGCGTCTCCAACAGCGACGAAGAGTTCTTTAACAAATGGTGCGTAGGAGTTGGGGCCGACAACCGCGAGCAGTCCGCAGCGGGCCATCTGGACGGCGAGCCCGACGCTCTTAAGGAGTACGGTTTTTCCGCCGGCATTTGGGCCGGAGAGAAGAAGTATTCGCTTCGCAGTTGTAGCCAACTGCACGGAGTTTGCGACAACGGGTCCTTTTTTCACTACCAATAAAGGGTGGCGTACGTCGTGAAGTTCGAGCCGGCGCTCATCAAAATTAAGTGGCACCGCCTCGAGGGTTTCAGCAAATTTCGCCTCGGCAAAGCGAATGTCGCCTTCAATCAGCACGTCGTAGGCCTGATGAAAGCCGGGCACCAGTCGGTGCAGGTACTGCGAGAGTTCAATCAGGAGGCGTTCGATCTCGTCTTCAATTTCGACCTCGATTTGCCGAAGTCGGTTGTTGAGCGGAACGACTTCGTCGGGCTCCATAAATACGGTTTGTTTTGAAGCGCTCGAAGCGTGGATGATGCCGGGAAAGAAGCCTTGCATTCCAGATTTGACCGGAATCACCCAGCGGCCTTCGCGGTTGGTGACGTAGCGATCTTGCAGGACCGGTTCCATATCGTGTTGTTTGATAAGACGATCGAGCGTGGTCTGCAGTTGCTTGGTCTGGTTAGTTTTTTCGCGATAGAGATTAAATAACGCCTCACTTGCATCGGTGCGAATTTCACCCGAGGGAGTCATGATTTGATCGATTGCAGAGAGTGGCTCGGTGGCGTCGAGAAGGCGAGCCTTCAGCGAAGAAATCCAAGTGGAAGTGAGAGGACGAATCACTTCGGCCAGAGCCACGCACTCGATGCAAAACCTTCGCACGTCGCGAAGTTCAAGCGTGGTGAGCACCCCTTCGCGTTTGAGGCGCTGAAACCAGGTCGAAAATAAGTCCAGACTTTCCATAAACGGACGCTCTCCGAAACTGAGAACGTTCTGCGCTTCATGGATCGCGGCGAAACTGCGCTCCGCCTCGGCGGCAGACGGGAGCGGCTTCAGATCTCGCAAATGAGTGCGGGCAGGTTCGCTGGTCGCGAGGCCCTGAAGTTGGCTTAAGATTTCGGGCCAGTCGAGCGCCTGGAGGTGATTTTCAAACTTAGGTTTTTGAACCTGGGATTCTTGCATCCGAAGATTTTAACCCAACGACAAGCCCAAAGGCCAGCGACAAGGCTAAGCCAGCCGCCAAAATCCAGGGACACCACTTCTCCAGGCTCTCAAATAAAGTGTGATCTGGATTTTCCAAGTAAGGAATTTTATACTCGCCGCTCCATTCAGTTCCAATAGGCGACTTTTCGAGAACCTCACCCGCCGCGGTAATTGCGGTCGTGATACCGGTGTTGGTCGCCCGAATCATAGGTCTGCGGAACTCGATCGCCCGCGCAAGAGTCATGTAGAGATGCTGGTTGGGCTCAAAGGGATGCCAAAACCAAGAGTCATTGGTCACGTTGACGAGAATTTGCGCGCCCTGCTCTGCAAGCCGCGCCGAAAACCACGGATAGAGTCCCTCGTAACAAATTTGCGGACCGATCGCCACTTTGCGACCGGCGATTTTAAGATTCCAAACTTGTGGGCCGCTGCCTTTATTAAAATTGCCCTGATCGGGGAAAAATATCGGCATGTAGGGAATCACGTCAGAAAGCGGAAATGTTTCGCCAAAAACCAGAAGTATAGTTTTTCGGTAGGCCGGCAAGGGCTCGAGACCCATCGTGTTTAAAAAGAAAACACCGTTGTAGAATTCATTTTGCCCGCTTCCCTTGGAGTATCCTCCGGTCAGAAGCGAGACTTGCTTTTCGCTGAGCAGAACCCGAACTTCGGCTTGCAGGTTTCCGCCCAAAAAAGGAGCATCGAGAGCGGCCGGAAACGCTGTCTCCGGCCATAAAACCATCTGGGATTCAGGGTGAGCGGCCAATCCTTGCCGTGTGAGGGTCAGCATTTTGTCGACAATGGGCCTGCGGAAATCAGATTTGAGTTCGACCATGAACTTTTCAAAATTTCCAATATTCGGCTGAACGGCGAGAAAATTCAGTTCGGCATCTGATTTTTTCCAGGCCATCTCGCGACCCATGCCGAGAAGGTTGATCATCGCAATGAGTCCGATCCCGAGCCCGAGCGGAATTGCAATTCTGACTCGATTTCTCTCGTTGGTCGTCAAAGCCAGAGTCGCCATTGCCACCAGACCGTTGACCAAGATGGTGGCAACGTTGAGCCCTTCAAAGCCAATCACGTCGGCGAGCTGCGCGCCCGGCCACCCAGCCCAAAGCCAAGGATAGCCGAGGTGCCACGGGAAAGTTGAGTAAACGACGTTCTCTACCAGAGCGAAGGAAAACACATACACCATCACAGCGCTTGAACCCGTGATATTGAGTCTGCGACTCAAAATAAAACCGATGAGGCCCGAAAGTGGGTAGTAAAGATGGGCAACTGCCGCGAACATAAGAAGTGAAAGTACTCCACCCCACAATGGAAAATGTCCAAATTCGATGGCCGTGTAGCCGATCCAGTGAAAGCCGATTAAATTCAAAATAAATTGGGTCAGCCAACCGGCAAAGAAAACCTGCTTTTTATTTTCCGCTCTCTTAACCCAAAACACGAAAAGTGGTGTCAGGCAAAAAAACAAGGCCCACGGCGGAAACGGAATATAGCTTGTTCCGATCAATAATCCTGATAAAATCGAAAGGCGGTAGCGGAGCGCCAGGTATTTCAGTTGATACGGAAGCTTCGCGATCGTGGAACTTAAATTGCGACTCATAGTTATTTGTATCAGCCGATGCAATAGGACTGCAAGAAGGCTCGGATGAACCAAGGACAAGAAAATACGATGTTGACACATCAGCGAACATTTCCAGACGGACCGCAAAGGTTAGTGCCTCTGACGCCAGCGATTTCGACGGGCATTCTGACTATGCGCTGCCCGAATTGTCGAAAGCTCTACTCGGTTCAAAGGTCGCAGATTGGCCGCGATTTGAACCCTCTCAAGTTTCAGTGTATTGCCGATGAATGTGGCATTCGCTTCATGGCCATGATCGAGACGGATTTTACTTCTCAGAGTGAAGACTTGCGCCTCGTGACAAAAGAGTTGACGCCGGCGACCCCGACGGAGGCGGCAATGTCTGGTACGTCTTCTGGCTTATCTTCTGGCTTATCTTCTGGCATTTTTCCCAGCGCTATTTCGCCGGGCGTGCGCCTTCCAATTGAAAAAATTCCGCTCTCGTCAAGCTTTACGCGTTCAGCTGATAATTTCAGCTCGCCGGCGCATTTGGCGAGCCTTGGGGTCACCGGACCTTCGGAAAATCCCGCTCTTGAGGAGGAGTGGGAAAATGTCCTTTCGGATTATGAAAACCAAGGTGCTCACGGACGGTTCATCTCGGCTTGTGAAAAAACTGGTCTCCTCCAATTTGCTGCGAAAAAATATGCCCGGATCCTATCGGTCACTCCCAACGAAGAGATCGCAAAAACGATGCGGGCCCGGGTTATTGCGCTTGTCAGCTACTGCAGCGAAACCCGCGGGCGTGCGGAACCGGCGTGGAGCTATCGTGTGCCTGCACTCAATAATTTCGTTTTGTTTGGGGGAGGAGTACTCGTTGTCATGGGAAGCTTGCTTCCCAATGTCCGCAACCTTGCCGGACTTGGCTTTGCCGCAATTCTACTCGGAGTCGGCATTCGCTTCTTTTTGAAACCGCCGCCCTCATTGAGGTAACAGCAGTTTCACAGTGCGCTGTCCCCAATCAACGGCTCTTAACTTCAGTATTGCCGTCGAGGCCCTTAGCTTTGCCGTTATTCATGGCCTTAAGAAAATCCCGCCCAAACATCGCAATACTCTCGGCTGGCTCATCGGATTTACCGCTGCCACTCATAGCCGAGGTGTTGAACTTGGGATCTTTTAAGTCTTTGTCTGCAGCAAAATCGCTTGCGCCGATGCCGGCGGTATTGGTGGCGACGACACCCGAGGCACTGACACCCTTATCGAGGCTGGTGAGAGCGCGGTACGAGTTTAAGAGCTTAGCCGTACCTGTTTTAGAGAGCAGCGTGGGGTATTCATCGCCCGTCTTTAATATGTACTTTTTGACATCAGCAGCGGTGAAGTCACGATTGAGTGACATCACCAGGGCCGCGACTCCCGTGACAAAAGCGGTCGCCTGAGAGGTACCGGTCATCAAGCCGTAGGAGTTATTGGGTAGAGTCGAAAAAATATTTTCTCCCGGAGCCGCGAGGTCAACTGTGCGCACGCCATAGTTTGATGATGGTAAAACTTTCGTGTCTTCTTTGTTCACGGCAGTGACCGAAATGATATTGGTCAAATCGTAATCGGCCGGATAGTAGTGCTTGCCCACTTCATCGGAGTTTGAACGTTCGTTTCCGGCTGCTGCGACAAACAGAATTCCGGCTTTTTCGGCATCTTTTACCGCCGCAAATTCCTCGGCCGAGTAATCAGTACCACCGCCAGAGTAGTTGATGATCTTGGCTTTCATTTTGATGGCGTAACGAATGGCCTGAACGGTGTTCTTTAAATTATTTGTGCTCGGTGCCTTGGGATCGTAGTACTTGAGAATCATGAGGCTGACGTTCGGCGCGACGCCACTGACGCCTTTTCCAGATTTTCCATTGGCAGCGATAATGCCGGCGATGTGCGAGCCATGGCCATGGTTGTCGATGAGCTGACCCTCGTTGTGAACGAAATCCCAACCGTGCACGTCATCGATGTATCCGTTGCCATCATCATCGATACCGTTTGTTGCCCTGTCGCATCCTTTAGCGGCATTATTTTTCTGACAAGCATCGCTCGCTATGATTCCTGCCTCGCCAGGATTGACCCAAATGTTTTGCATGAGATCGGGATGGTGAATGTCGGCGCCCGTGTCGATCACGGCGACGATAATATCTTTTGAGCCAGTCGTGACATCCCAGGCTTTGCGCGCCGAGGTTTTCTCCAGTCCCCATTTGTTTTGAATGAACGGATCATTCATCAAAACGTTGGCCGCGTCGTTTGAGCCGACCGCACCTTGGTTCGTCTTCGGAGCCGACAAAGCGGGAACTGCAGGGCTGACCGAAGCGTTCGAAGTCGCCGACTTGCCATGGCCAGATTCGGCAAGGCTCGCGACATATCCCCAGACTAGGAAACTGACGCCGATGCAGCTCATTGCCAAGGCGGCGCTTACCAATTTCGAGGGACGCTTAGTTTGAAACATCGTCTACCCACTTTCGATTTCGTTGGATCACCAACTAATGAAGCAAAGTGGGTGCCCGAGAGGGCTTTTTAAAATCAGAGCTAACTCATTGAAACGATAGGGGTATCGTTCTGAGATCTGGCTGGTTCGTGGTCAGGGTTTGACGTCCTGTAAACCAACTAGACACCACTCCGGAAACGCCACCTGGCTTGCTACTGAATTGAGGCGGGAGTAAAAAATGAAGTTGCGCAAAACGAGCTTCACGTAACCGCGAGTTTCTTCGTAGGGAATGTCCTCGATAAATTGAAGAGAGTCTTTGATATCGCGAGTTTTTAGCCACCGACCGACGGCAATCTCATTGGCGTTATAGCTTGCGACGGCGGGAATGAACTTGCCATTCCACTTATCGAGAATATTACGAAAGAACGCGGTGCCGAGGGGAATATTGGTGTCGGGGCGGTACAGTTCATCGGGAGAGTCGATGTGAATACCGGTGGATTGCGAAGCGCGCGAAGCACTCGCCGGAAGTAGCTGCATGAGCCCAAAAGCATCGGCGATTGAGCGGGCGCGGGGATTGAAAGAACTCTCTTGGCGAATAATTGAGTAAACCAACTCCTTCGGCACTCCGAATTTATCAGCATTTTTTTGCACGAGGTCGGGCCACGGACGCGGAAAAATCAACTCAGGTTGTTTAATAAGAATTTGCATGCGGCGGTCGGGGCTCAATTCTGATATTCGCTCAAACAGAGCCTGGTAGGAACCCGTCTTGGCATAGAGCCGCAAGAAATCGAGAAGTTGATCGTCATTAAAAGTTGCACGCCGCGCGCTATCGAACTGATCCAGGTAACCGCGCGCAAGGTCTGTTTCGCCGGTTCCAACGAGCCATTCAAATGTCATCCTTTCATCGTTCGATAGGGCGTTCCGCTCAACAGAGTCATTAGTCCCGCCTATGGATTCAAGGCCGGCCTGAGAAGGGGGTGGCAACACTGCCAAGGCAGGAAGATCGCGCCCCAGTTCACGGTAACCGAGCAAGCCATAATAGCCCATCGGATCATTGGCCGTGAGCCAATTGAATTCAGCTTCGGCAGCTTGGTTATCGCCTTCTTCTTTGAGTATTCGGCCTAACCAAAAATGGTCGCGTGCCAGTGTTGACGGCGAGGTCTCTTCATCTATTGAGCGATGCAAGAGGGCTACCGCTTGATCCGACTTCTTGAGCTTACGGAGCATCCAAGCGCGGTACCAAAGAATCTTTAGTTTCTCGCTGCGATCACTCGTCGACTTTTCATCAATCTGTGCGAGAAGCTTCGTTGCTAATTCGAGGTTTCCGGCTTCTTCTTCAATTCGCGCACGCAAAAAGAGAATCTTGGCTGAGTGTTTGCGGCTCTTTATTTCTCGCTGCAGTCGATCCAGAACTTTTTTGGCATCAGACGGTGAGTTGTCATTCCAGATCGCGCGGGCCAGGGTGATTCGGGTCTCAACGTATTTTTCAATGTAGCCGTCGCGCTCTGTTCCCGATTTTCGTTTGCGCCCGTTACGATCGCTTAAGAGGCGATCGCGTGCATAGTCGGAGTATTCACGGGTCGTAGAGAGATATTTTTCTTTGTTTCCCTCGATTTTGTAAGACATGCGAATTCCGTCGAGCGCGCGGAGTTTATCAAACACGCCGTATTCGGGTCGGTTGAAGTCTTTTTGGTAATACTCTCTCGCTTTTTCGAAATCGCGGGCCCGACGAAAATCGGCGGCGACAGCAGCGTACTTATCGGGCGTCGGATCGGGAATCGTGCGCGGCGCGACTTTCCACAACATCTCCCGAGCCAGGTTTTCGGCTGTTTTATTTCCTAGTCTCCGCGCGAGCTCGATGGCGTGATTGATCAGTGCCATCTGTTCACTTTGGCCATGCGTAAACGGGACGACTTCTAACGAAAGCTGGATTTCGCGGCTCGTGACGTCATCAGCTCGGCTATCCATCGCGTGTTGGCGCGATGCCATCGCGAGGCCGGCGCGAATCGATTTTTGTTTCAACCAATGCGGCTGAGTGTCGGGCTGAATCTGCGCAAATTCTTTGAGCCGAAAAGCGATGTCGGGGCGCTCAGTTATCATCGCCGTCGTCGGCGTCGCGGGACAAAACTCAAGCGCGTTCTGCTTGGCTACCATCGGAATCGGAAAGCGCGGTTCATCGGCGAGCGCGATCCAAATCAGGCACGCGCGGTCGGGTTCCGTAGCGGCGAGTGCTCTTGCTTCAAGATAACGAACTTGAAAGCGGAGAGAGTCAGAGGGGTGATTTTTCAGTTCCGACTCGAGGCTCGCGACAAAGTCAGCCGCCGGCCGTTCATCAGGAGTCCAAGCGAGAGGTGGCCAAGTGAGCGGTGAAAGATTTTGTTTTTTTGAAATGCTCGAGCAGGCACAAAGAGTGGTGAGGCAAACCACAAATGACGCCCAAAGAATTTTCATCATGGCTCATTTTATGCCAACCTCCTGAGCTAAGGAAATGATTTTGTTGGGGAAATTATTTGTCAGAGGTTTATCAGCGGTTTATCAGTGATTTATTCGGGGTTTATTCGGGGGCACGTGGATTGAAGCGCGCAACCAGCTATTCATTGAGTCAACGGCGCTCGTTACCACCGTTACCGCGATGAGACTAAAGTTGAGCCGCAAGCTGTGTTATAGACTCTCGGCCAAGGGGTTGAGCTTTGCCTATTTTGCGTAAGATCATCCATGTCGATCTCGATTGTTTTTACGCCGCAGTCGAATGCCGTGATCGGCCAGAACTCAGAGGCAAAGCGATTGCAGTCGGCGGTTCGCCCGAAGGGCGCGGAGTCGTTGCCACGGCCAGTTACGAAGCCCGCAAGTTTGGGGTCAAATCGGCGATGTCTTCTCGCACGGCTATTCGTCTTTGTCCTGAGCTGATCATGGTTCGCCCGGAGTTTGCCAAATACAAAAAAGAGAGCCGCAAAATTCGCGATGTTATGCTGCGATTTTCAGAGTTCATCGAGCCTCTCTCACTCGATGAGGCATATCTCGATGTAACCGCCTCACCGAAACTTTCTGAATTTCAAGGCAGTGCGAGCCGGCTTGCCGCAGAAATCCGCCGTCTGATACGCGAAGAAACAGGCCTCACCGCATCGGCCGGAGTCGCGCCCAACAAGTTTCTCGCCAAAATCGCAAGCGACATGAATAAGCCGGATGGATTAACGGTAGTTCGCCCAGACCAAATTGACGCCTTCATGAAGCCACTTCCAATCGAAAAAATTTGGGGTGTTGGCAAAGTAACGGCCGCAAAAATGCACCGCCTTGGTTTTTCTACATGTGGCGAGTTGCAAAAGGCTTCTCTCCAAGATCTCAAACGGCACTTCGGCAGCTGGGGGAGCGGCCTTTATGATTACTGCCGCGGAATCGACGAAAGGCCGGTGCGCACTGACCGCGAGCGAAAATCGCTTTCCGTTGAAGAAACGTATTCCAAAGATTTATCCACATGGCGCGAAATTGCCTTATGCCTGCCCGAGCTCTACGCCGACTGGAACGAGCGAGCCGTTCGCGCCGACATCAATAGTAGTACTGGCGGCAGTATTCGCGGGCTTTCTGCCAAAGTGAAGTTTCATGACTTTGAAGTCACGACCGCCGACCGTGTTTTTTCAGGTTACCCGAGCGAGCGAGATTTTCTTGATCTGCTCGAGGTCGCCTATCTGCGCCGCTCTGAGCCTGTTCGCTTGGTCGGAATTGGCGTGAAGCTCGAAACGCGCTCGAGAACTAGCAATGCCGAGAGCAAAACAGGTCAGTTGGCCTTCGATGTATGACGGCTGCATGATAGCCGCCCCAAGCTTTTAGCTATAAATAAAAACGGGTTGGTCGTCTTTGACATCAACCTTAACTTTTCCGCCTTTTTCCAGCTTGCCAAAGAGAATTTCGTCAGCCAGCGGTTTTTTAATATGCTCGTCGATGGTGCGGGCGAGCGGGCGGGCACCATAGAGAGGATCAAAACCCTTCTTCAGCAGCCACGTCTCAGTGGCGTCGGTCGTTGTCAGCTGAATTTTCTTGGCCTCGAGCTGCGTTTTAAGCTCACCGAGGAACTTGCGCACAACCATCAGCACGATGTCATCTGGCAATGGCTTAAAGTGAATGGTGGCATCTAGACGGTTGATAAACTCCGGAGTAAAGGCACGCTTGATCGCTTCGTTGGAGACGTCAGAGACGATGCCTCGGTTAATTCCCAGCGAACCTTTTTGCGCGTCGGCAGCACCGGCGTTCGTAGTCAAAATTAAAATCACGTTGCGAAAATCAGCCACTTTGCCGTGCGAGTCAGTCAGGGTTCCGTTATCCATCACCTGCAGCAAAACGTTGTAAATATCCGGATGCGCCTTTTCAATTTCGTCAAGCAACAAAACGGCGTAGGGATGTTTAGTCACGGCTTCAGTGAGCAAGCCACCTTCTTCGTATCCGACGTAGCCGGGAGGCGCTCCGACAAGGCGAGACACAGCGTGCTTTTCCATATACTCAGACATATCAAAGCGTAAGAACTGATTGCCGAGAAAACGTGCGAGCTGCTTACAGACTTCGGTTTTTCCGACGCCAGTTGGGCCCGCAAAAAGGTAGCAGCCGATCGGCTTATTCTCGCGGCCGAGGCCAGTGCGCGAGAGCTTGATGGCGGTGGCCACTGCCGAAATCGCGGCTTCTTGACCGAAGACGACCGACTTTAGATTCTTGTCGATATCGCGCAGCTGCGCCTTATCGGCGCTGCCGACGCTGTGAATGGGCACTTGCGCCATGCTCGCCACGACTTTTTCGATATCAGGCACCTTGATCGGTTTGACCTCGCTGTCCTTAGCCTGAATGCGAACGCGCGCCCCGACTTCGTCGATGACGTCGATCGCTTTGTCGGGCAGGTGGCGCCCTTGAATATAACGCGCCGAAAGTTCGACGGCCGCACGCAGTGCGGGTGCCGAGTATTTGACTCCGTGATGCTCTTCATAGCGAGTTTTGAGGCCTTCGAGAATTTTTACCGCATCTTCGATCGACGGTTCGCTCACATCAATTTTCTGAAACCGGCGCGACAGGGCGCGATCTTTTTCAAAGTGTTGGCGGTATTCCTTGTAAGTCGTCGAGCCGATGCAGCTGAGCCTGCCGTCGGCGAGTGCTGGCTTTAAAAGGTTCGAAGCGTCCATGGAGCCACCGCTCGTGGCGCCAGCGCCAACGAGTGTATGGATTTCGTCGATGAAAAGAATGCCGTGTTTTTCTCCCTCAATGGCTTTGACAACGGCTTTCAGCCGCTCCTCAAAGTCGCCGCGGAATTTGGTGCCGGCGAGCAGCGAACCCATGTCGAGCGAATAAACGATGGCTTCGCGCAGGCCCGCTGGAACCTCGCCGTTTACGATCCTCATCGCAAGCCCGTCGGCGATCGCCGTCTTGCCGACGCCGGGTTCACCGATGAGCAATGGATTATTTTTCGTGCGCCGGCAAAGGACCTGGACCGCGCGCTCGATCACATCTTCGCGGCCGATCAGTGGGTCGGCGTCACCCGCTTTTGCGCGCTCATTGAGATTCACGCAAAATGCCGCGAGCGGCGATTGCTTTGCTTTTTTAGTGCCGTCTTTGGGAAGACCATCGATTTCGAGTTCTTGATCTTCTGTTCCTGGGCCCGCTTCGGCTTTGGTAACCCCGTGCGAAATGAAATTAATGACGTCAAATTGAGTGATACCTTGAGCTTCTAAGAAGTAAACGGCGTGCGAATCCTTCTCGTTAAAGAGCGCCACGACGACGTTTCCCGGTGTCACCATGTCTTTGCCGGCACTCTGCACTTGAATGACAGCCCGTTGAAGCAAGCGGTGGCAGGCGAGCGTGAACTCGGGCTTCCAATTATCCAAACTCGTGCTCTCGCTGATGAAGCTGTCATCGCCCGAACCTTGAGCTCGCTGATAGCGAACTCGCGGGCAATGTTGATCAAGAAATTGCTCCAGATCTTTGGCTAAAGTGACCACGTCACCTCCGCACGCCCGGATGATGTCGGTCACTTCCGCATCTTTTACCAGCGCGAGCAGAACGTGCTCGAGGCTCACGAACTCATGGCGATGCTCCTTGGCAAATGTCGCCGCCTGGTTGAGTTGCTTTTCGAGATTTGGACTAAGCATTGGTCGCTCCCGCGTTTCTTCCGTCGTTTCTTCCGTCGACTAATCCGTTCTGTTCGCACAATTGTCGGCACAACTGATGGCTACGCCTGTTCCATAATGCACTTAAGCGGATGTTCGCTGGTGCGCGCAAATTGGTTAACCTGGTAAACTTTTGTTTCGGCAATTTCAAAAGTAAAAGTTCCGCAGACGCCCGATCCTTTTTGGTGAACTGCGAGCATGATTTGCGTCGCTTCAGCCATGTCCTTGTGAAAGAACTTCTGCAAAACCAGAATGACGAAATCCATTGGTGTGTAGTCATCATTCATAATGATAACCCGATACAGGCGCGGACTGCGAGTTTTAGGACGGGTATCCGTACGAGGCTGCGAAATAACCACCGTGCCTGAGCCACCTTCTGGCGGTTGGTCGGGAGAGTGACTTGACCCCTGGTCCGAGCAGCGCAACAAAGCGTGACTGGCAACGTTAAGCAAGGACTGGACTTTGGGCCCGGAACTCGATCCGGAAATTGCTTGAGCAATTGATATTTGCATCACGTACTGACCCACACACGCCCCGCAATATGTCGGCTTATTCGACTGTCTCATTGTATTGCATTTTCCTTGGAAATTCTAGCGGCAGAGCCGACGCGCAAAACGCCGCAAGACACGTCTGAAGCCGAGATAAAGTTGAGCACGGATCCGCTGAAGGCAATGATTCGGCGAAAATAATTTGCTAAGCGAGATCAACGCGCTGCTGCGGCTTGCAAAGAGTCCCAGCTTGGTGCAGCCGTGAGTTCAAGCCAGGAGCTTGTGCGCTCTTTTGCGGTCCAAACGGGGCTCGGGCTGACTAAGTTCTGACAGCACCGCCAATTTGCCCCTTATTGCCTGAAGTTAGCAGTGGCGAACTTATCGACACGGCCTGCGCAAAAGCGGCGCACTTGCAGACCGACTGGATTTTTGTCTCAAGTTGTCAGGAATCTGCGCCGAAATGAGAGTTGTTGGTCGGTTCGGCCGCAGCATTTTGAAACGGCCTTGTCGCAATTAGAAACGGATTCTCGAATTAGATCAAAATTGTTTGGCTCGAGTCTTGAAGGAACGTGAGAGCACAGGCCAGAGCACAAGCCAGAGCTCAAGGCAGATGGTCTGTTTCTGGACTTTATTTTCGAGCCTGGTCGACCGTAAAGAGGTGGGCTTTGGTGGCGATGGTCCGGTTATGGTCTATGCATAAATGAAGTGAATTGATTTAAAGATGAGTTAAGTTTCAAAATTGTAAGGCAAATAAAAGTTAACAAGGAGAAGAGATGAAAAAGTCAGCACGTATTCTGAAGTCCCAATCGGGTTTCTCGTTGATCGAGCTCATGGTCGTCGTCGCGATCATCGGTATCTTGGCAACGATCGCCATTCCGAACTTTAACAAATTTCAAAACAAAGCTAAGCAGTCCGAGGCAAAAGGTAACCTCGCGGCAATCTACGCCGCCGAAAAAGCCTTCTCTTCAGAGTGGAACAGCTACTGGGGCGACTTCCGCGATGTCGGCTTTGCTCCTTCAGGCCGCTCTAACTACGTGGTAGGTTTTGCCGCCGTCGGTGGGGCAGCCGCATTGACCGCAGCCGGCTCGCCTTTCGTTCCGAGTATAACGAGCAGCGCCGCCGGTACCTGCTTTACCAACTTGGTGGCAGCTTGCAATACCGTGGCTAACGGTTGGGCTGTGATCCCTGGAATTGGCCTTCCGACAGCGCTCGTTCCGGCGGCAGCACTTTGCCCTGGAACAACACAGGCGGCTCTTGCGACAACTCCGACCGCCGTTGCATTTACAGCCAGCGCAGACGGATGTCTCAACGGTACGGGAGCGGCTTGCCAGACGGCTCTCGACACCTGGAGCATCGATAGTTCAAACGACATGTGTAACAACATCAACGGCGTCTAAGCGCTTTGTGATCTGAGAATTATTTGTTAGAGTTGAGAGGTCACTGACAGGACCTCTTTTTATTTCAGCGTTTGGAGAAGCTCGTGTCGGTGGCTCGAGAAAATCTAGGTGTAGCGACGGCTCTGTTCTTATCTGCTCTTGTCATTTGGCTGACTTCGAGGGAGCCCACAGCCCCTTCTCATAAGGCCCTACTCCTTGCTCCCGCTCACCTGAAGCAATTCACCTTGGGCTACAACGAAGTGGTCGCCGATGTCTTTTGGCTCCGCCTGATTCAAGACTTCGATCACTGTGACGCGCGCAACGAAGCTGAGCAGGAACTTGTCGACCGAGGAAAAGCTAGCAATCATTGTAGGGGCGTGAGTTTAGGCTGGTCCTACCACATGATCGAGGCTGTCACAGAAATGGCGCCTAAAATGAGAATTGCGTACTTTCTTGGTGCGACCGTTTTGGGAGTCGTGATTGATGACGCCGAAGGAGCCAAAAGGATTTTTGATAAGGGACTGATCCATATTCCGCACGACTGGCAGCTCGAGTACAATGCCGCTTACCATTACATGGCTCAGATCCATGATAA
Source organism: Bdellovibrionales bacterium (assembly GCA_043746165.1). GTDB lineage: Bacteria > Bdellovibrionota > Bdellovibrionia > Bdellovibrionales > JAMPXM01 > JAYTRM01. The sequence continues at coordinate 15,080 of JAYTRM010000327.1, forward strand.
CGCCAGGGCCGGCGACCTTTTGGCCGCGGCCGCCAGAGACGGTGGACCGGGTTGGCTTTATTCGCTAGCGGCGAGACTGAAGACTGAGACCGGACAGGCCGAATTCGCCGAGAAGATTTTAGAGGACGCGATCGCGAGCGACACTGAGGCCCGGTGGATTCCGACCCTGCAGGAGCGTCTGAAGAAGGTCAAAGAGGTTCTGGCAAGAACCTCGACCAGCGGACCGACTGCAAAAGTTGGCGACGAGTCTGGGAAATCTTCATCGAGCACCCCGCAAGTGCCAATGAAAGGCGATTGAATAGCCGCGCTTCGCTTGACTAATTGATTTCCGGCGCCATAATTTGAGCGCCGGAGCCCGAAATGGAAAAACAAGACCTCTACGAAGTTCTCAGCGTCGCGCGCGACGCTGATCAGGACACTATTAAAAAAGCCTATCGCAAGCTTGCGATGCAGTATCATCCCGATAAAAATCCGGGCGATCATGCGGCCGAGGAGAAATTTAAATCCTTGGCTTTTGCCTACGAGGTTCTGGGAAATTCTGAAAAGCGAGCCAAGTACGATCGATTTGGCCACCAGGCCTTCAGTCAGGGCGGCCAGCAAGGCTTTCACGACGTCGAAGATATTTTCGCCAGCTTCTCCGATGTGTTCGGTGATTTCTTCGGCGCCTCGCGGGGCTCGCGCGGTCGGCGCGGGGCCGGGCCGGGACGTGGCAATGACCTTCGTTACATTTGTGAAATCGATCTGAAAGAAGTATTGACGGGAATCGAGCGTGACCTCGAATTTGAATCTGATGAATCCTGCAAAGATTGTGAAGGTAACGGTGCTGCCAAGGGATCAACGGTCGAGCCATGCGCGACTTGCGGTGGCGCGGGACAAGTGATTTCTTCGCAAGGTTTTTTCTCGGTGGCGACGTCGTGCCCGCGCTGTCAGGGCCTCGGGCGCATCATTCGCGTGCCGTGCGCCAAGTGTCACGGTAAAGGCCGCGCTAAGGCCAAGCGAAAACTTCGAGTCAACATCCCGGCCGGCGTCGACAGCGGCACCCAGTTGCGGGTGAGCGGTGAGGGAGAGGGCGGCATTCGCGGCGGACCTTCCGGCGATCTCTATGTTGAAATTCGCGTCCGTGAAGATGAGAGATTTGATCGTCACGGCCTTGATTTGCTCGCTCATCTCAAGGTGAGTTATTTGCAGGCCTTGCTCGGGGCAGAGATCGAAGTCGAAACCCTCGAGGGAAAAGAGTCGATCACCCTTCCCGCAGGAGCCAATACCGGCGAGCGACTGCGCCTCGATAGCCGCGGCATGCCCTCTCTGCGCGGCAAAGGCCGCGGCAGCCTTTATTATCAAGTCGACGTCGAAGTGCCCAAAAAGCTCGCAAAAGAAGAAGAGCGCTTGCTTCGCGAAATCGCCAAGGTCCGTGGTGAATCGGTCTTGGCAGGTAAAAAAGGTCTGTTTCGGTAGCTCGCGCCCGCCCAGGCTGAAGCAGCGCGGTATTTTGCGCCCAGCCCCGGATGCGCCTGGGTTTTTTCTCAAAATTAGATGTTTTTCTCTCTGCCTCAGCTTGACGAAGCTGTAGCCGACCTCAGATTCATTCTGTAAGCCTTAAATCTGTCAGTTATGGGAGTGATCGCATGGGAAAAATCATCGGTATCGATTTGGGAACGACCAACTCTGTGGTCGCAGTGATGGAGGGCGGGGAGCCTAAAGTTCTCGTCAACGAAGAAGGCGCAAGAACGACTCCGTCGGTTGTCGCCTACACAAAAGATGGTGAAAAATTAGTGGGCCAGATTGCTAAGCGGCAAGCTGTTACCAACCCTGAAAATACAATTTACTCGGCCAAGCGTTTCATCGGCCGAAAATTTGAAGAAGTTCAAGAAGAAACCAAGCTGGTTCCTTATACCGTTGCTAAAAAAGGCAACGACTGCGGCTTTAAAATTTCTGGGCAGGTCGTATCGCCCGAAGAAATTTCGGCTGCGATTTTGGCGAAACTGAAAAAAGTTGCCGAAGATTATCTTGGTGCAGAAGTGACTGACGCCGTGATCACGGTGCCAGCTTATTTTAACGATGCGCAAAGACAGGCGACTAAAGACGCCGGCAAAATTGCTGGCCTCAATGTGAAGCGAATCATCAACGAGCCGACGGCTGCTGCCCTCGCCTACGGTTTTGATAAGAATAAAGAACAGAAAATCGCAGTCTATGACTTAGGCGGCGGTACGTTCGATATTTCGATTCTCGAAGTCGGCGACAACGTCGTCGAAGTAAAATCGACCAACGGTGACACACACCTTGGCGGTGACAACTTTGATATTCGAATTCTCGAGTGGTTGATCGCGGAGTTCAAAAAGGATCAAGGCATCGATCTTAAAAACGACAAAATGGCTTTGCAGCGTCTTAAAGAGGCGTCTGAAAAAGCTAAAATCGAGCTAAGCGCTGCTTCCGAAACTGATATCAATTTGCCGTTCATCACGGCTGATTCATCGGGACCGAAGCATTTGCAGATTAAACTTTCGCGCGCCAAATTCGATCAAATGACCGAAGACTTGGTGAAGCGTTCACTCGAGCCGCTTAAAAAAGCGATCGCCGACTCTGGTTGGTCGATCAAAGAAATTGATGAGATTGTGCTCGTCGGTGGTTCGACTCGGATTCCGGCGATTCAGAAAGCCGTCAAAGATTTCTTTGGCAAAGAGCCAAACCGTTCCGTCAACCCTGACGAAGTGGTCGCAGTCGGTGCCGCCATTCAAGGCGGCGTGCTCGGTGGAGAAGTTAAAGACGTTCTTCTTCTTGACGTCACTCCGCTTTCTCTTGGCATTGAGACCTTGGGCAGCGTGATGACCAAACTCATCGAGCGCAACACCACGATCCCGACCCGTAAGTCGCAAGTTTTCTCGACTGCAACCGACAATCAAAACAGCGTCGATATTCATGTTTTGCAAGGCGAGCGCGAGATGGCGGTCGACAACAAAACGCTCGGACGTTTCGAGCTCGTCGGTATTCCCTCGGCTCCGCGCGGAATTCCGCAGGTTGAGGTATCTTTTGATATCGATGCCAACGGTATTCTGAACGTTTCGGCCAAAGATTTGGGCACTGGTAAAGAGCAAAATATCAAGATCACAGCGAAGTCGGGTCTCACCGACGACGAAATTAAGCGCATGGTTCGCGATGCAGAAATGCATGCCGACGAAGACAAAGCTCGCAAAGAACGAGCGACGGTGGCCAACGATATCGACAATTTGATGTACCAGTGCGATAAAATGATTCGTGAAAACAAAGGCTCCTTTGCTGAGGCGGACGTGAAGTCAGCTGAAGAGTTGATTAAAGAAGGTCGTGCGATGCTCGCTGATAAGGATTCGCAAGCGGCAAATTTGCGTTCGGTCTTTGAAAAAATTCAGACCGTGCAAAATAAAATGTCGAGCGAGCTTTATGCCAAAAATGGTAAGGGCAAGGGCGCAGAGACCGCGTCAGCCGATGCTGAAGGCAGTAAAACCGATGCGAAGTCGAGCGACGATGTGATCGAAGCTGATTTCAAAGACGTGCCCTAAGGCTCTTTGAGTATATCACCATGGTGAAACGAAAAAGCCGTCTGGATTCCAGACGGCTTTTTTTTAAATCGAACTGAAGTCTGCGAAAGTTACTGTTTCTTTTGGCGTCTTCGGCCGCGAATGGAGTCGTCATCAAAGCGGTACGCGGCGGCTATGCTGACGTAGCCGAAAGAATCGAGCATGTCGATGCCAACCTCGGCGATGCCGCTTAAGTTTGGAATATCGAGTGGACGAAATTCTCCGCCGACGGCAAATTCAATCGGCACCACGGTTCGATCAGGACGAAATGTAAGGCCAACCGGAAGCGAGGCGTAAGGAATGATATCGCCCACTTCAGTCTCAAGG
>JAYTRM010000328.1:0-7964 GCA_043746165.1 Bdellovibrionales bacterium
CACTTTTGCGCATTCGCTTCTTCGTTATACATTGGTATGACCACACAAAAGCTAAGTGGGTCATTGAGTGGCTTGATCGGAGTCGTGCGAAGCGCCGAATCGAGACCGGGTTTAGAACTTTTCGTTTCAGATTTTTCAACGATCATCGTGCCTCCGCCGTTCGTGCGTCGGCCTTGAGAAAAAAACGCTGCTGAATGTCCTCATCTTGCCCGAGTTGCTCGATCATCTGCCGCCAAGGCGGTGGTTTAAAACCAGTCGCTGTTTCAAAGCGACTGCCGTCGAGGCTTCGATCGATGGCAAATTTTGCATCTTGCTCAACGGTGATGCCCAGGTTGAGGACTTCGTTAATCAGCAATAAAATGTCGTATTTCGAAATTGTCGGCGAAGCGATGTTCCACACGCCGCTTAAGTCAGGAAATTTTTCGATCAGCATCAGCACAATCTGAGACATCGCGTGGGTGGTAAAGCCCGTGTAGAGAGCTTTGTTATAACCCTTAACAGCCTTGCCTCGTTGAGCGATAAACCATTCCAGAAGTCCAAGGTAACTATTGATTTCAGGCCCGATGATTGAACTGCGAATCGTAAAGCAGCCAGGACCGCCGACTTCGCCAAGCGCTTTCGATTTGCCGTAGATGTCTTGAGGGTCTGTTGGATCGCTCTCTGTGTAGAACCCTTTGGTTCCGGAGTACACGCAGTCGGTACTGAAATGAATCAATCTGCTCGAGTTTTGCTTGGTGATCTCGGCCAGCTGGTGAGGAAAAAGCGAATTGATGCGAATACTCGGAATCGGCTGATTGGCCTCGGGAAGCTGCTTAATCACGCCGATGCAGTTGACGAGGGCCACCGGTTTAACTTTTTTGACCAGGTCTGAAATCGCCGCGGTATTTTCTGCCATGATGTCTGAAACGATGGTCACGTTGCTGAGGCGTGAGAGCTCTCGAAGTTTGTCGTTTTTCATTGACCGTACGGTGCCATGGACCTGGTAGCGCCCAGAGGCGCTGATCACTTGAAGCAGCTTATGGCCAAGCATTCCTGTGCAGCCAAGAATAACGATCGACTGATTCGGGTTTGTCGTTGTCATCGCAGCAATTCACCGTCGTAGACAAGATCTTGATCAACCATAAGATTGTGTTCTTTAAGCAGCTTGAGGGTCTCAGCGAGGCTGAGTGTTACGTTGCCTGAGCTGTATTCTTTGGTCAACGCGCCTTTTTTCACGGGCGTTTTGTCGAGCTCTGGCAACATTGGCTTGATCGCGTAGTAGCCGTGCTTTTCAACACTGCGCACGGCTTCTTCATCCGAAATCAGAATCTCGTGAATTTTTTCGCCCGGGCGAAGGCCAATGATCAGTTTCTCGATTTTGCGATCGCCGATGAGAGCGTCAGCCACGTCGGTCATCAGCGCGGCGGGAACTCTCGGAATGAATGTTTCGCCCGGTTCAGCGTGTTCAATCGCCGCCAAAATGGTGTCGACAGCTCGGCCCAAACTCAATAGAAAGCGGGTCATGTCAGCGGTGGTGATAGTGACGGGACCACCTTTTCTAATTTGTTCGTGAAACAGCGGAATGACCGATCCTCGTGAGGCCAGCACGTTGCCATAGCGCACGCAGATGAAGCGCGTCTTCGGGCAATCGAGATTACCCGAGATAAAGACGCGTTCCTGCAGAGCCTTAGTCATCCCCATGACGTTGACAGGCTTGCAAGCTTTGTCAGTCGAGACTCCGACAACGGTTTCAACCGGCAATTTGTTTTCAGAAATTGCGCGGACAATATTTTCGGCTCCAATGACGTTGGTGCGCAAGGCTTCAACGGGGAAGTATTCACAAGATGGAACTTGTTTCAGTGCCGCTGCGTTGACCACGATGTCAATATTCTGCAAGGCTCTCGAAACCGATGAGTAGTCACGCACGTCGCCAATTCGAAACTCAAGTCGCTGTTTGAAATTATTAAAAATCGTTTCGTCGGTGCCGGCAACTGAGTTTTGGTACTCGAGGCGCATGAAATGTTGCTTGGCCTCATCGCGCGAAAATACAACGATCTTCTGAGGAAGACCCGACTGACCGCTCAGCAGGCGACGCACAAATACTTTACCCAATGAACCGGTACCGCCGGTTACTAAAATTCTCTTGCCGTCTAGCAGAGCCACGCAGCCTCCCCAAAACACCGGTTAAAATGAACTGATATTGAACTGTGCGAAACTTTAGATCATTTTCGCCCCTTTGAGGCAATCAGAAAACGTATCCCCCATTCGGGGCCAGTTTGATTAGACCCAGGGTAGGCTCTATGTATCTGTAATTAAGTCCGTTTTTGGATTTGAGAGAATCGTTCGCTGCTTCTATATGACGTCGCCAGCTGGTTTGACACTATTTGCACGGCGAATTGCCGCTGCTGATCCGAGTTATTGCTAATCAAGAAAATTCACGTTATCCGTTGGATACCCCAATCTCAACGGAGACCGCTTGCGAATTCTTCAAATCAGCTCGACGGATCTGATCGGCCGCAGGTTCAATGGCCAAAACATTATTCAATACCTAAATCGACGGCCTGCCGGACAAAGCGCGGAGCCAGAACATCATGGGTCGCAACTAGTCTGGGCAAAGGCTGGTCATGATCCCAACACGTCGCAATTGTACCGCCTACCAGTGCTTTCCAATTTTTTTCATCGGCTGATTGATAAACTCGAACAAATGCTATCGATCCGTGCACTGCTCCACCCGACTTCATTCCTTCTTGCCTTCCATGAAAAGTTTAAGAAAGCCAGTTTGGTGCATTATCACCTGATTTACTGGCCGAGCTATTTTTCGCTGCTGGCGCTGCCGTTTCTCACTCGGCTGAGGCCTTCGGTTTGGACGATTCACGATTTTTGGCCAGTCACCGGCCATTGTGTTTATCCTGGCTCATGTGAAAGGTGGATGACCGGCTGTGGAAGTTGCCCAGATCTGAAAACCAATTTCAGAATGCGCAAAGACCGCACGAGCCTGAATTGGAAGATCAAGCGCGCCATCTACAAGAGATCCAACATTCACTTTGTCGTGGCGTCGAAGTACATGTTCGACCGCGTCTCACGGAGTCCCTTGACAGAAGGCAAACCGGTTTCGCTTGTTCCCTTTGGAGTGGACCTTCAATACTTTGCACCTGGTGACCATTTGCTCGCCAAGCGACTGTTGGGAATCGAGCCCGATGAAGTCGTGATCTCGTTTCGATCGGCGCCTGGAGAGTTTAAGGGTTTCAATCACGTTTTACAGGCCCTTCGCGATATCAAAACCGATAAGAAAATCTGTCTCCTCAGTTTTAACGATCGGCTGTTGCTCGATGAGTTTAGGTACGAGTTTAAGGTAATCGAGATGGGCTGGGTTAACAATGAAGAGGTCATGAAAAACGCTTATCTTGCAGCTGACTTTTTTCTGATGCCGTCGACCCAAGAGGCCTTTGGCATGATGGCCATGGAGGCAATGGCCTGCGCGAAGCCCGTGGTCGTGTTTGATGGAACAGCGCTACCCGAGGTAGTAGGTGGTGGCGAAATCGGAATCGTTGTAAAGCAGGGTGACCGAGTCGGTTTGTCTGAAGCCGTCAACCGGCTAATTAACGACGAGGAGTTTCGGACCGAGCGCGGGCGGAAGGCGCGAGCTTTCGCGGAAAAAAACTATAACTTTGCCGTCCATGTCCAACGACTGCTGGGAGTGTACGAGAAAGCTATTTCGGCTTTTGGTAAAAAAAAATCCTTGAGTGACTACGAGTCCGTGATGTCAGTTCGCTCAAAGAGCTAAGCAAGTGTGGTCTGGTAGTCACCTAAGTTAAGTAGACCAGTCGTCTTGAAGCCTTCGGTCAGAAACTGTCATTTTTTCTTCCGAAACAAATCCATAAATTTTGTCACAGTCGCGTCCTGCAGCTTAAAGGTGGACTTTGTCCAATGAAAGAGGCGCAAAGCCATCTTGTCGAGGAAGATTAACGCAGCCTTAGATGGATGATCGGAAGGGCGGGGACGGTATTCAGTTGAAATCGCGACAGCCGATTTGTCCGCCGTGTAATAGTAGAGCGCGATCGATTTGCGTTTGACGCCCACGGGGCATGTCATGGGCTCCGGGTGGCCATGAAATGACGACTCGTCGGTATTGAAAACGACGCAGCGATTGAAGATAGGGGCGATCTTTCGTTGGCAGGATTTCATGTCGCGGGACCAGAGCTCAAGCAATCCTCCCCATTCGTCCTGCCATTCCTCATTGAGGTAGATCAAGACATTCAATCGACGCCGCCAATCCTGATGATAAGGGTGTACCGTGAAATCGGCGTGAATATTCAGAAAACCGCCACGCTCAGACTGATGAATCCCGCCAGAGCCCAAGGCGTCATCTGGGATAAGATTTTCAATTCCGGTAATGCGGCTGAGAAACTCCAAAAATTGCGGCGAGTTGAGTTCGGCAATAACATCGGTAATGGTTTTAGGCAGAGTTTTGGGATTTCCACCTTGTTTGTTTTCGTTGTAATGGCGATAGCTCTGCCAGTCGACATTTACGTAATCCGCGCCTGCGGCGCGAGCCAAACTTGGCTTAAGAAAGTCGTTAATCACAATGTGCGGAAACGGTCGGTCAGTCTGATATTCAGAACTGAGTTGCGAAGCCCTCTTCATCCAAAATTCATAATCCAAGACCCCATCGGTCGACGGTGGGAATTTTGGTATGGGTTGAACACTGACTCCAGCCTCAATCATCATGCGCTCCTTAAGAAACCAGCGGACAAGTTAGGCGCGAAGGGTCCCTAAACTCGGCCTGCTTGGCAACCGCAATAAAAGCGAATGCAAAGTTTTTATCAAGCACCCTGGGCTCAGGCAAGAAAAACGTAACGCTAGATATCCGGGACGGTGACTTTCCTGCGAAGCCCAACCATTTTAGCAGGAACTCCTGCCCAAATTGTCCAAGGGCGAACATAGGTATTGGCGAGCACCAATGAATTGGCAGCGACGATGGCACCTGCGCCTAAGGTGACCCCGGGGAGTATCACAGAGCCCGTACCCGCCAGAGAGTCTTTTTCGAGACGAACCGGCGCCGTGATCATCCCTTTCATGCTTTCGGGAATCATCGGCCCACTCATTCTCTTACCATCGATCGGCGCCTCGGAGTGGGAGTAAATTCTCGCGTAGGCGCCGACGGCCGCATAGTCGGCCAGAAAAATTCCGCCACCGACGCCAGCAAGAAGAGCGTAGGGCGCGATATGGATTCTTCGGCCGATTTCGATTCGTCCAGCCATAGCGTCGAGTGTGACGTGGTGGTCGATGAAGACATAATCGCTCACCGAGATATTTTTTGGCTGTGAAATCTCAGTTGCGTGGCCGATCAGGGCGTTTTTGCCCATGCTTTCGAAGTTCATCTTATAATAGAGCTGGCGAAGTTGCATGCCGATGGCGCCCGGCCAGTATCTTAACACGGCAAATGGGACATCCGTTAAGAGCGCCTTGAGCCCAAGCGGGATCGCGTACTTGATCGGAATTGTCCCTTTTTCGCGAAACTCGAGAAAAGCCTTCACTTCGAGGTTATCTTTGATTTTCGACGGATCAAATGTCGTTCCCAACAGCAATTCCTTATTCTTGAGCGACGTCAACGCGGGCTTTTTTGAAACGGTCGCCAAAATGATGATCTTCAATAATCTTCACTTTGACAGGTATCTTAAAGCGTTCAAGGCGAGGGGAGCAAAATATTTTCAAGCGAGTGGTGAAGTCACTCGCGTTTTCCGGCTTCACCAACTTCACCTTAGCGCAAACGATCGAGCCGATTAGCGGGTGCTTTTCGCCAAAGACGGTGACCTCTGAGACGTTGTCGAGCTCTTGAATCACGCTTTCCACCTCGGTCGGATAGACTTTCTCGCCGCCGACATTAATGATTTCCGATTTGCGACCGAGAATTCGAAAATAATCGCCATCGACTTCGACCAGGTCGCCCGTGATAAACCAGCCGTCCTCAGTCATTGGACTTTGCGCATTGAGATAGCCGAGGATGGTCGATTTGGTCTTGATATGAAGGATATGGTCGACCACGCGAGTCTCATAGCCTTCGCCACCAATTTGCACCCAAAGAGAGCCATTGTCGCGAGATTTTGATCGCAACACTCCGACTTCAATGAGGCCATAGGTCTGTTGCAGCTTGATGTTCGGAAAGGCTTGGGTCAATCGCGACAGCGTACTGGGCGCCATCGGCTCGGCCCCGTAAGAGATCACCTTGAGACTGGTGAGATCATAGTTTTTGTAGGCGCGACTGATGATCATCAGATTCAGGAACGTAGGTGTCGCCGGAAGTAAAGCGACCTTATGAACCTCTATGAGCTTACAGACGGCATCCGGCGAACGATCCTTGACCATGACGGCTGTGCCGCAATTGCTCAAAGTGTGCAAGAGTGTGTTCAGGCCACCCCAGTGATCGAACAAAAGAAAGTTCAATGTCGTCAAAGCCGTGCGCGGAATTAAAAACTTCTCGAGTAAAAAAGTAAAATCATGCACGGCACCTTTCGGAATTCCGGAGGTACCCGACGAAAATAAAACCAGCCCGGGATGGCGTCGATTTCGTAATTCCTGATAGAGCGGATGAACGGCCTTGCGTTCGCCTGGCTCAAAGCGAACCCGGTCATCTTGATCGACGACGTAATAGTTTTCAACTTCGGCTATCGCGTCTTTTTCCGCGCGCAGTTTGTGGCTGACATTGCTCTGCGGAACTACAATGCAGGCACGCTCGATCAGTGCGAGAAAAAGTGCGATGCTATTTGGTGAAAAATCACCTTCCAGACCGACGACCGTGCCAGAAGATATCGACCTTTGATTAAGATCCCTGCGCCAGTGTGCAATGCACTCAAGAAGATCGCTGTAGCTCGTCGGCCGATTGTTCCAAATTAAACATTTGTGCTCGGGAAATTGGGTAAATTTTTCAAGAAGGAAGTCAATAAACATGGATCTCACTTTCATTGCGGTAAACAGTTGTCCCGTAAGACAGGCCAACTCCAAAGCCGCACAGTAAAACCTGACTGCCTTTTTTGATTCGACCCGAAGCGATGGCGTCGGCGAGGGCGATGGGAATCGAAGCCGAAACCGTATTGCCGACCTGGCCCAGGTTAAGAAAAACCCTGTCCTTATCGATTTTTAAGATCTTAATCAAAGACTCTAGAGTCATCTGGCTAGCTTGGTGAAAGATAAATTCATCAATTTTTTCCAAGCTCAAATTGTATTTAACCAGATAATCTTCGATCTGCCTTGGTACCGCGGAATTGATGAACGTCCAGACGGCTAGGCCATCCATTTGGATGTTATCTCGCGATTTTATGTTTCCGCTTCGATCTGTGAACTCCCGCGCGGTCTCAATTGATTTAGGTTCTCTCAAGCCTCCCGCCGGGATGTAAAACTTGTCGTAACCTTTTCCATGAGAGGCCAGCATAAAGGGTAGAAAGCCGCCGGGCACATCATCTGCTTCAGCTGTGACAAGCGTGACGGCCGCGCCGTCGCCGAACAGACCGCGGGTCGAACGATCGCCCGCGTGCAAATACTTCGAATAGGTATCTGCCGTTACGAGAATAATGTTCTTGGCTTGACCCGAGACAATCAAAGATTGAGCGATTGCCATTCCATAGATGAATCCTGAGCAAGCGAGATTAAAGTCAAAGGCAAGAACAGTATCTGGAAGTTTGAGATGGCAGTGCAGTAAGTGAGAATTAGGTGGCATGATATAATCAGGACTTTGCGTGCAAAAAATGATACCGTCGATCGGATACCTTTCGACATCCGTTCGCTCGACAAGTCGATCGACTGCTTTCTTGGCTAGGTCGAAAGCGGTCTCGCCGGGAGCGGCAATGTGCCGACTGAAGACGCCGGCTCGTTCCACGACATTTTTCATATTCCAGCCCGGATGCTGTAGTTCTAAATCTTCGTTCGTGACGACGGTCTCTGGCAGGTAACGTGCAATTGCGTGTATGCGGCCCTTCATGGCGTGCTCT
>JAYTRM010000329.1:0-9149 GCA_043746165.1 Bdellovibrionales bacterium
TCAAAAAACAATACCATCAGGTTTTAAAAACGGATTTTCGAGCTTTTGGTAAAGAACGAGGGTAAACAGAACGCACGCCCCACGGTTCATTCTGCGCACTGAACGCCTGATGGTGGCACTCAGCCAAACCTGAGCGCGATCCACCTCGCAAAACAATCCCGAGGGAGCCCCCAGAGGATTCTAAAGAGTCAATTCCCATGTCAAACATTTTCGCTTTATAAAATCAAATATCCGATTGGCCGGACGCCTCACGACACCTTGCAATCAGAACTCCGCACTCCACCCCACCAACCCGTCCAACCCACGTCATGCCTCCGCACCTCCGCAACTCCGCACGCCCGCACGCCGGCACGCCGCCGCATCCAACCCCGAAATGGGCAATCTTAGAACTCACCGCAAAGTCCAAAAAATCTTCGAGGCGCGCAAGATCGCAGTAGCCAACGCGCTTTTGTTATGTCCAATATTGAAAACGAAAGTCATTCAATTTAAGTCCAAAGCAAAAGGACAGTCGATGAATAACACACCCCAAGCCCGGCTCCCGCACCCCATCGTATGGTTGCTCCTTTACGTTCCGTTTGGCGCTCTCGGCGGATTTGTCAGTATTGCTCTGACCTTCCTCGCCACGCAAAACGGTCTTTCGATTGGCGAGGGTGCTCTGATTATCGGATCGCAAATGCTAATTCAGTGGCTCAAGTGGCTGTGGGCGCCAATGGTCGATGTCACGCTTTCACCGAAGAAATGGTACATCCTTTCAACTTCCCTTTCTGCGGTCGGAGTTTTCGCCATGTCGGCATTGCCGCTGGGAAAAGATTCTCTCGGGCTGCTCCTGCTTGTGATTGCACTGGCAAACCTCGTAAACTCCGTGGTTGGAATGTCGGTCGAAGCGATGATTGCGGGCCTTACTCCAAAAGACCAAATCGGGCGAGTCAGTGCGTGGTTTCAGGCAGGTAATCTTGGCGGAACGGGACTAGGCGGAGCGCTGGGTCTATTCCTCATTCAAAGTTTACCCAAGCCCTGGATGGCTGGCACGGTCATGGGCGTTCTGTTCGTCCTCTGCTGTTTAGCTTTAATTCCCCTACCGCATGTGCCCGTTCACGTGAAAGAGAAAAGTGCCGTCGCCGCAGTCAAGCAAGTCACACGTGGGTTTTGGGCGATGATCAAAGAAAGAGCCGGTGTTTTGACCGCATTGATGTGCGCCCTGCCGATCGCGACGGGTGCTGCACAAGGCACGCTGACCCAAGCCGCAGTGGCTCAGTTCTGGGGCGCTGGCGCGACGCAGGTGGAACTCGTTCAGGGTTTACTTTCTGGTGTCATCACAGCATTTGGATGTTTCTTGGGCGGCTGGGTGTGCAACCGGATCAGCCCGCTTTCGGCTTACTCGATTTTTGGAATCGCGCTGGCCGCGATAGCGGTCGGCATGGCCTTCTCACCGGCCACGGTCACGATGTACGTCGTGTGGAATATGGTCTACGCTCTCGGTGTCGGACTTTCCTATGCAGCCTTCACAGCCATGGCGCTCAATGCGCTTGGCAAAAGTGCGGCGGCGACCGGCTACAATGTCTTCGCTTCGCTTTCGAACTTTCCAATTTGGTGGGTGGGACTGCTTCTCGGTTGGGTCGCAGAAAAGCAAGGGCCGCGTCCAATGCTTTACGTCGAGGCCGCACTCGGCGTCGTCGGTGTCATCTTCTACTTAACCGTAGAACGGGTTCTGTGGAGAAGCGATGGCGAAGCCGTCGCCCCTGCGCTCACTCTACAGTAACCGAAAAAGAGCCGAGGTCTTTTCTCGCACGCGAGAGCTTGGCTACCGATTTGCTGCCATCTTCACAGTCGAACTTCGCTGCACTCTAAGGCTCCCGTCCCGAGTAAATTTAGATTTAAGATTACCGCGACAGGTGAAAGGAAACAACACTCTGTCCCGAAGGCGGAAGCTGGGCTCGATTGATGTCGAGTTTGGCCCGGATTACATTAATTGCCGACTGACCGCTGAGCGATGCATTGGCGGTGTAGGTTGCCTGCGCGGCATTGGCTTCTAAAATTTGGCAAGGCGCTGTGGTGTTGGCGCAATTATTCCAAGGTGTCGGACTGAGTGAATGGTTGAGGTTCGTTAGAAACCAGACGAAGTGGTTGGTTTTCTTGGGCGAAGAATAGCAATAGCTCAACTGACTCGTAAGAGACGCTGAGTAACCGGGGCCCCCGCTTGGGTTATCGCTGGCTACACCACAAGAGCTTCGAAATTCAATCATGCCGTCGGAGCGAGAAGTCAACGTGACGAGCGGATCAAGCGCGGTGAAATCCGGATCCGACTGGTAAACTTGCAGCGGAATCTGCCCCGACGCTTCGACCGCGAGATTTCCCGCAATTCCCGCTTCGGTCGCCGTCTCGGCCGTGTAGCCGGGCACCATGTAGATCGGGATTCCAGGATCGGCCTGAATGGGCGCAAGCACATCGGCAGCTCGCGAAACAACCAAGCTTTTTGTCGCGTCTGAATTGTAGCCGAGTAAATTGGCGATCAGAATTGCTAGCCCACTCTGACCCGTTTGGCCCGGGCCTTCGAGCATCGTCGCCGTTTGGGCGCCGCCGGCAGCTGAAGCAATCGAAATCACAGAGAGGATTTTCATCTTCGCCTGGATATAGAGGGCAGAGTTTGAAAAGAGTGTCGCATCCGGGTCGGAAGGCAAAGCAGCCCGCGCATGAGTCAAAATATGCTCGATCACGAGTCCACCCATACTATGGGTGACGACGACGCATTTATTATAGGTTCCGCAGTTGGCACTGACAATCTGCTGTGCCACGAGCGGAGCAGCCGCATCGGCACCGATCGAGCTGTTGTAGCACGAAAGTGCCGCCTGAGCTGGCGACCGCGCGATCACGCCCGGAGCTCCGGCCCAATAAGAATTCAGCGCCTTGCTGTTTGCACAATAATCGGTCGTTCCCATTCCATGAATGAAAACATAGCCAACATCACCGTCTTGGTAGCCGTCAATTGGTCCACTCGCAATCGTTGCCGCTGGAAGCGTATTCACCTGAATTTGTAAAGTGAGCGCGGTCGTACCGTCACTCGAATTGAAAGTGACCTGGTAGTTACCCGCCTGCCCGACTTGAGGAATCCAATTGAAGGCTCCGCTCGAACTATTAAAGACAGCACCGTCAGGAAGAGTCGAACTCGTGAGCGAGGTCGCCTGCGCTTGCCCGTTTTGAATTTGCACGGTGAGCGGCTGCCACTCTGACGTGGTCAAAAAGTTAGCGCCGGATTGGGTATAGAATGTCGCGGGCGAGATAGTTTCAAAGGAATTGCCTGAACAGTTTTGAAATAACACGAGCCCGATGCCAAAGCCCAATAAAGACCGAAAAAGCCACTGCGACCGGGAGAGCGGATTTAACTTAAATTTGCCGGCAGACGAATCTTGAGGCAATTTTCCTCCTGAAGCCAGGCCTTCGGTCATGGAGCTTTTCGGCTAGAATTGGTCTCAACTTGAGGCCCTAAATTTCCGCCCCTCACCTTGACGCCTCTGAGATTGTCAGATTGACTAAGCTTTTCGCTGATTTGAGGTGATTGGAGCTGGTTTGGCTCAAGCCGTCCGAATTTTCTTCATCGCTGTCTTGGCGTTTAACACTGCTGCAGTTATTTTCAGTGGGCCTTTGCTTGCGAGCAGCAAAAAAAAGAAGCCTACCGACGAGTATCACCTTTCGGGAAGTTACAACCTCGAATACGGATTGCACACCTCCGCCCCGGTCAACGCCTCCAACGAACGCATCGGCATATCTCTCCAGGAGAAAGCGCGCTACAACTCTCGCTGGTCGGTCATTGCGTCGGGCCAGGCTTGGTACGAAGGCGCCTACGCCAACGACACGACGGCCCGACCTCTGTGGGATGACTCCTATGACGTGCGCCTTCAGGAAACTTACGTGCAGTACGAGGCACACAAACTTGTTCTTCGCGCCGGCAACCAGGTGATTGTTTGGGGAGAAACTTTCGGTAGTTTCGTGGCCGATGTGGTCAACCCGAAAGATTTGCGCTTTGGCGTTCCAATTAATTTAGGCGATACGCACTTGGCGTCGCCGATGGTGACCGGCAAGTATTTGATCTCGCGGTTTTCCCTTCAAGGGCTGGTCATTGCCCAGCCTATGTTTAACTTGCTTCCGGTCTTTGGCTATGATTTCGCTCCCGCCAATGTTCCATTGAACAATTATTCAAGCGTTCTCATCAATCGCGAACGCTCGCTTCCTTTTGGCAATCTGGAATACGGAGCCCGCGTCAGCAGGTCCTTTGATGATTTCGACTTATCCCTCTTTGACTTTGAGTATTTTGATCGCAATCCGTTTTATCAGCTCGATCACCCCTATATTCCGGGTCAAACATTCACACTCAACGAACATCACTCACCTGTGAACTCCGCTGGCCAGGCGCTGGCGTGGACGCCGAAGGACACTGATTTGGTCGTGCGCGAAGAAATTGTTTACACATTTGCTCGTGACGTGACGATTCTTAAGCCGAATGCCATACTCAGCCAGCTGATCACCGACGAGCTTGGCGCCGCGATGTCAGTTGAGCTTCCGCCTTGGAAAAAATTTAACTTTTCTTTTCAATACTCTCTCAGTCACTTACAATTTCTCGACTCTTACATCACCCGAAGCAACCAAGACATCGAAAACGTCAGCCAGAGGACGAGTGTCCGCCTTCCCGCCGACTCAACTCTCAGCTCGATTTTTACTTGGTCGATTCTCGACTCAGGGCTGCGCTGGCAGCTCGACGATCTCACGCCGATCTCTGACCAATTGGAAGGCCACGCAGGCGCCGAAATCTTTTTCGGAAATCAGCTGAGTGACTTCGGAAGCATTTCGCGCGCCGGCCGAATTTACGTGAGTATAAAGGGCTACTTTTTTCAATAATTACCGAGCTACGACCGAGCCCACTCAAGAGGCGATACTACCGTGCAGAGACTTTCAGGCGCCTTTCCGGAATGGAAGCGCCTTCTGGCAACCCTTCAATTAAACGCCCATCAGAAATCGACACGAGACGTTTCATCCTCCTCATGACATAGGGATCATGAGTGGCCACGATCACAGTGACACCAAGGCGTTTGTTGAGATCGCACAAAAGATCAAGAATTTCATTGGCGGTTTTCTTGTCGAGGTTTGCTGTCGGTTCATCGGCGACGACTAGCTCAGGGCGAGCGACGATCGCACGGGCAATTGCCACGCGCTGGCGCTGGCCTCCAGAAAGTTGATCTGGACGATGGTCGTGGTGATGATCGAGACCGACCTGCTTCAGTGCCGCGGTCGCGCGCTCGCGGCGCTCAGATTTTGAGAGCTTAAGTTTAAGAAGTGGGTATTCGACGTTTTCAAGGGTCGTGAGCACGGGAAGAAGATTAAATGTTTGAAAGATAAAACCTAGGCGCTCGGCACGAAATTGAGCCACCTCGCGGTCACTCATTTTACCAACGTCTTTATCGCCAATATGAATCTCGCCCGCGCCGACAACATCCAGGCAGCCAATCAGGTTCAGAAGTGTGGTCTTGCCGCTGCCGGAACTTCCGCACAGTGCAACGAGTTCGCCCGGCTGAACCTCGAAGGAAATTCCTTGCAGAGCATTCACTACGTTTGAGCCCATCGCGTAGGATTTTTTGACGTCGCAAACGCGAACGAGAGGTCGCGTAGTATCATCGATTAGTCTCAAATTGCTCATCTCATCCCCCGGTTTGACTTGCTGCTTATACTGTAGCACGCACTGTGCGATTGAATTTTTTAATAAAGAGTTGCAAGGCCGGTGCCCCAGCGTAGCCACTAAGACCGCAGCTGGCTGCAATATGTTGTACAGCTGTGCATATTTTGTAAACAGCGAGCGAAGTCTCGATTTAATAACGTCTCAATTAGAGATTGCAGGTGGCATGGCGCTCACGCTAGAGGCGCTCGGTCAGCAATTTAAAAGCCTTTTGAACGTGACGATTTTTTATCCAAATACCAAGGTAAGTTTTCGTAGGTATCTGAGCGGTCAACTTCGTGAGGTCACGATTGACATCGAAGAGCTCCCTATTCCCAGAGAACTTCTCGACGGCAATTACCAGGACGACGATTTATTTCGTTCAAAAGTGCAGGTCTGGATCAATGAGATATGGCAGCGCAAGGATCGGCTTATCAGCGATCTGAAATCGCAACAAGTCTCGGATTCAAGTTTCACTTGGTCACAACTCTGATATAATAGGCGAGATTCTTAAAAATTAGGGAACGGATATCCTTAAATGAAATTTCGCAGACTGCTCCTTGCAACTTTCGCGGTTGTCATCGTCTCTGGTCTAGCTCAAGCAAAGTCGTCTGACGATCTCTCGGCGGATGAAGTCATCGCAAAGGCTGACGAGGGTCGTATTCCTCCCGGCCCACTGACTGTCGAGACCAAGATCGAGGACTATGAAAAAGATGAAAAGGTCCATGAGACCAAATACAAGATCTACGTCGGTGCAGACATCAACTATAGCCTCACGGACACAATCGCCCCCGAACGACAAAAAGGTCGCAAACTCCTGATGGATCACGACAGCATTTGGCTCTACACGCCCGACGTCAAGCGCGCCGTCAGGGTCAGCCTTCAGCAGCGACTTACCGGTGAGATTTCAAACGGAGATTTGTCGCGCACCAACTTTGCCGGAGATTACGACGGCGAGATGATCGACAAACAAGACCTGGATGGCCGCCAAGCTTATCACATGATGCTGAAGGCAAAACGCTCGACCGTCATGTACGCTAAGATTGAATACTGGGTCTGGGCTGACGACTTTTTACCGGCCCAAGCAGTTTTTTATGCTCTCAGCGGCAAGAAGATCAAAACGGGCCTGTATTCGGAACCAAAAGTGCTGTTGGGGCATAAGCGCATTTCCAAGACCAAATTCAGCAGTGCCGTGGACGCTAAACGCTCATCCGTTATGTCTTATCAGAACTTCAAAAAAGCCACTATCCCGAAAAGCTTCTTCAACAAAGAGGGCCTCGGTGATCGTTAGGCGGCCGATGTGACCATGCGCTTTCTGATCGCGTTTCGCAATTTGTGGCGCAATCCTCGGCGCACCGTTCTCAATTTAGTGATGATCTCGTCCGGGATGGCGGCGATCATTGTTTTCAAGGGCTTCACCGCCAATCTGCTCATCAAAATCCAAACCGTTCAGATCGACAATCAGTTCGGGCATCTGCAACTGGCAAGCGAAAAGATGTGGCAACAATCAGCAGACGATTCGCCGAAGGCGCGACTGACAGAATTTGATCCCGGCTTTCTCGCGCAAATTAATAAGATCCCGGGTGTCGTTTCGACCTCCGGACGAATTTCCTTTGCGGGCTTAATTAGCAACGCCGATCGCTCGACCAGCGCGATGGGGGTTTCTTTTGATCCAGATCGCGAGCCGCAGATGCGCGATCATTTGAAAATCCTTCAAGGCCGAAACTTTTCAAAGGGTGCGTCCTTCGAGGTGCTTCTCGGATCAGGCCTGATGGGCCAGCTCGGCGCTAAAGTCGGCGATCAGTTAACGATCCTTTCTTACACTTTCGATGGTGCGGTCAACGCCATGGATGTGGAATTCGTCGGCCAATTTTCTACCGGTGGATCCGAAATTGACGAATCCGCTTTTTTCATCCCGCTCGCTACAGCGCAAAAGCTTCTCGACACGAAGGCCGTTCAGCAATTAGTCGTTCGCCTGGATAAAACCGAAGAGACTTCTCGCGTGATGAAGACCGTCGAACAAATTTTACCTGCCGGAATCGGAGTTCGCTCGTGGGAGCAGCTCGCCCATTTTTACGTCCAGATCGTGAATTTCACCAATGTGCAAAACTTTATCATCGAATGGATCATTTTGCTCTTAGGTCTTCTGGCGATTGCTAACACCGTCGGTCAGTCCGTAACCGAACGAATTGGCGAGATTGGCACCGTGCGCGCTATCGGTGATTCACGCTTTGAAATTATCTATCAGTTTCTACTTGAAGGCGTGCTCCTCGGAATATCAGGCGGAATTCTCGGTTGCATTTTTGGCATCGCCGCCGCAGCGCTCGTAACAAGTCTTAAAATTCCGATCTACCCGCCTGGAGCGTCGTTTCCGATTCCGATTGAAGTCGATTTGGTACCGAGCGTGTTCCGGGATTCATTTCTTCTCACCTGCATGACGGCGCTGATCGCCACGATAATTCCCGCCATGCGCGCCTCTCGCCTCAATATCGTCGAAGCGCTTCGCCGCAATATCTAGCGAGACACACTTTGCGAACGATTCAAACGCCACCGCCGACTGCACGAATCCTAGCACGAGTCTCGTCGTCAAATTTCCGCAGATCGCGTGGTCTGGTTGCGGCAATGCAATAAAACTTCGACTCAAAAGCAATGAAATACGATGGCAAAACCCCGTAAATTCAAATTGTTAGAGGGATTTTGCCGTTGTTAAGAAGTCCTATCTTGTGGTTATACAAGATTCAGTTAAATTATTAAAATCATGCCGCAAATTGGAAAAAAAATCAGTCAACTCCGCAAGCTTCGAAAACTCACGCAAAAGGAATTTGCGCAGGCGGCTGAAATTAATTACCGGCATTTTCAAGATATCGAAGCCGACAAAGCCAACATCCGAGTTTCGACAGCGCTCAACATTGCAGAAATACTCAAGGTACCCGTCCAGGTATTGTTTGACGAAGACATGAGCCTCGAACTGATCAAGGGCGGAATCGAAAGCTATGGACAAGCCCTCGACCGACTTCCGATTGGCGTCTTTATCACCAATCTTGATGGCAAGGTTGTCTTTCACAATAATTTTTTTCGTAATAATTTCACTTGCCGGCAAGAGATCGTTAAGTCCGACAATGTCTATATTTGGGATCTTCTTCCCAATGAATCCGTGGCTGCGGGTAAAGAGCGCTTTTTCTTCGTGATTAAAAATCTTCCTGAGCCGCAGACGGCGCATCACTTTTACCTGGGACCCAATCAAAAGCCAGTGGACGTGACAGTTATCTGGAACTACATGCGCACCAGTGACGAAATTCTGCGCGGGTTGATTTGTTCTGTCCTTCATTCAAAAGACTGCATCACTGGAGCGATCCCTGCGCTCAATTCCTAAGCTTGCATCCGCGGCTGAGAAATTTGTTCACGACAATTGAACTTAGTTCTCGAGCGATCACGTCGATTTTCGCAC
>JAYTRM010000330.1:0-3286 GCA_043746165.1 Bdellovibrionales bacterium
TGAAATCACCGGCCGCGGCGGTTCGGATATGAGCCGCTCACCCAACACGCAGATGGACTTTCAACGTTATTTGTTTAATCTCTTGGCCGACGTCTCGACGCGAGTTTTGCGCGTGGGTCCTTTGACTCCGGGCTTTGATCTGTCGGACGTTTACCCTGTTAAATTAAGCCGCGATGGCATTCGCCCAGGCACGGTTGTGACAGCGACGGGCCATGCGATGACGGTTTGGAATGTAAACCCTGACGGTTCAATCGAGATCATCGATGGTCATCCTGGTGCCTACGTACAAGCGCATTCGCTCAACAGCACGAAACTTCAACGGTCGCGGCCAGACCAAGGTCTTGGCTTCTATCGGTTTCGCCCGGTGTCAGCCGTCGGAGCCCATTTCGACGCCAACAATTCTTATTATGGTGGCAAAATCGTTACTGCGAGTGACGAGCAACTTTACGCTGCTGGAAAATATTCGCTCGAGCAGTGGTTTGGTCCTGGAACCGACTTTAAGCCCGGGCAGAAGGTCGATCCGAACGCATGGAAGTCAGCATTTGGAAACCTAGATTTTTTCTCGTACATCGCTTCGCAATTGCGCGACCAGAACTCCAAATTTCCCGCCGACCAAGCCGTCAAGCGTGAGTTCACTGATATCTGTGGAGTCATTCAATCGCGCCAGCAGTCGGTCAATAGCGCGGTCTCTTCGGGACTGCCTCAGCGTCCCCATCCAGCCTCGCTCGTTGCCGACATTTTCGGCTCAAGCGACGCCGACTGGGAAGAGTATTCAACTCCAGGGAGCGATGCCCGTCTGAAAGACGAGGTTCGCGCCTCGGTTGCACTGGCGATAACTCAATATCAGTTAGCTAAGCAAAACGATCCCCACGTGTATTTCGACGGTAGTGCTCAAGACTACGTCAAGACGCTGATCAACGATCTTCACGCTGCCGCAAAAGGTTGTAGTGTTAGTTACATCAATTCGAGCGGCCGAAAGGTGACATTGACTTTTAATCAAGTGCTTTCGCGACTCAACCGCATGAGTTTTGATCCCTACATGTGCATCGAGAAGATGTGGGGCGCATCCGGCGCTGAGCTGAGCACTTGCGTCGACATGGACCGCGGTAATGCTTGGTACAACGCCGAACGGTACATGCGAAATACGTTTGGAAAACAAGATGCAAACGGCATCGAAGTTGTGCGCAGCACACAACCAATTACGCTCATGATGCTCCGCGACCCGAGCCTGCTCGACCAACCCGACTCTTCCGACACGAACTTGGGAACAAAGACAGTTCCACTGATGAATATCGAAAGTTATCTTAACTCCTCAGCTTTTCTTGCCGCGCTGACAGCTGCTTACTAAGAGTTCCTAAGCGCGCCCGACCAACGGCCGGGCCACGATAGTTTTTGCACATCTACATGACAAAACCTCGCGGGGAATGAAAAAATCTCCTCAAGCGAGGGGGCGCATGAGCGAAAGCTATTGGAAAATTCATAAATTCGGCGGAACCAGCGTCCTCAATGCCGAGCGCTACAGAAATGTAAAAAAAATATTGCTGAATCAACAAGATTCAAGCGACAAAGCTGTCGTCGTGTCGGCCATGAAGGGGGTCACCGACGACCTCATTGAGGCAGTTCGCTCAGCGGTTCGGCAAGATGCTTTGTACCAATCGTTGCTCGAAAAAATTCACAATCGTCACCGCGAGGCAATCTCCGACCTGCTGACCCCGCCTCGCCGCGAGCCTCTTCTCGCGAAAGTCGAGAGCGACTTTAAGGAGCTTGCCGATATTCTCAGAGGAATCTGGCTCCTCAAAGAAGCGTCAGAAGGAATATTTGCGCGCGTTTCCGGCATGGGCGAAGTGTGGTCTGCGCAAATTCTTAACCAATACCTTCAGCAAGAAAACTGTCGCTCCGAGTGGCTCGATGCGAGGGAAGTCTTAGTCGTTAAAAATTTGCAGTCACGAGTCGTCGTCGAGTGGGTCGAGTCGGAGCGCCGGCTGAGGGAGTGGCGCAAAAAGTATCCAAGCAATATCGCGGTCATCACAGGATTTGTCGCTCGAACAGAGGCCGGAGCTATGACCACGCTCGGTCGCAACGGCAGCGATTATTCGGCTTCGATTTTTGGATCACTATTTTCTGCAAGCGAAATCGTGATTTGGACCGATGTCGACGGAGTTCTGTCGGCCGATCCGAATCAAGTTCCCGAAGCGATTGTGCTAGATGAAATGTCATACAACGAAATTGCCGAGCTTGCGTATTTTGGGGCTAAAGTCGTGCATCCAGCGACGATGGCACCTGCGGTCGATAAACAAATTCCGATTCTGATAAAAAACACCTTTAAGCCAGATTTCCCAGGAACCAAGATTCATCGCGATGCCGTTTCGAATCGCGCGGTTAAAGGTTTCTCGACGATCCATCACATGGCGCTTCTTAACCTTGAGGGCGCCGGGCTCGTCGGCGTGATTGGCGCAGCTGAGAGACTTTTTAATGCACTCAGGGTGGCCGGCGTCAACGTCGTGTTGATTTCGCAGGCGAGCTCAGAGCAATCCATATGCGTAGCCGTTTCGAGTCAACAGGCTGAAATGGCGAGAGTCGCGCTAACCGAGGCTTTTTCGCTTGAAATTCAAAAGGGTTTTGTGAAATCCGTTGCGCTGGAAGACAACGTGAGCATTCTTGCTGCAGTTGGCGACGGAATGGCGCAGACGCCAGGAGTTTCAGGGCGTTTTTTTACCGCGCTCGGCCGCGCGAGTGTCAATATTCGCGCGATTGCTCAGGGCTCGTCGGAGCGCAATATTTCGGTCATCATCGACACCAAAGATGCCACGCGCGCGCTGCGAACGGTTCATTCCTCGTTTATTTTACCTCATCAAAGAATTTCGATCGGACTGATTGGGCCGGGCCTCGTCGGCAAAACGTTTCTCAAACAGTTGGCCGAGCGCCGTGAGAGCTTGCGCTCGGGTCGTAAGGTTGAGTTTCAGGTGCGCGCAATCGCCGATTCAAAGCGCATGCTGCTGGCCGAAACGGAAATACCGCTCGACGATTGGAGACAGCGCTTCGAAGTCGAGGCAGTCGCACTCGATCTCGAAAAATTCGCTCTGCACCTGCGCCCTTCGCATTTGCCCCATGCGGTAATGATCGAGTCGACGGCATCTATGCAGCTTACGTCTCATTACAAAAGCTGGCTTGAGAGTGGTATTCATATCATTTCGCCAAATAAAAAAGCCAATTCGGGGCCCTATCAGCATTACCGCGAGATTCGTGAATCGGCGTCGAAGGCCGGGCGACATTTTCTTTACGCCAC
>JAYTRM010000331.1:0-19030 GCA_043746165.1 Bdellovibrionales bacterium
ATTGAGATCACTACTTGAATTAGACTTGAGCAAAGTCCATGCGTTAATGACTCATTTAAGCCGGCACGTGTGATTTTATTTTTGCGCGGCCCCTTAGCAAATTAACCAAAGATGAAAAGATCGCGGTCATCGACCGACTTCGCAAAGGGTCCGTCGGAGATGTGAAGCGGATCTTAATTGAGTGCTTTCCCCACCTCAGACAAGACGTCGAAGAGACAAAGCCTTTAAAAGATGGACGCACGCAGATTAAATTCAGCGCAAGCCCGGAGCTCATGGCAAAATTTAACCGTCTCAAAGACATTTGGGCGCATACCAACTTCGATCGTAAGTGGGAGCCATTCTTTGAGCAGATGGTGAATCTTATGTTGGCAAAGTGTGACGTGAAGTCGGACATGAAATCGGATATGAAGTCGGAGGCGAGATCTGAACGCCGAACTGCACCGAGACCCGAACGCCAAGCAAAACCAAGACCCGAGCCTAAACCTTGGCCGAAAGCAACAGATGAGAAAACCGAGTTTCCCGTCGGTTTGAACCGACGCCCGCATGTTCGGATCGCGATCAAGCGAAGATTGCAAAGCGATGCTCAGTATCGTTGTCAGTATGTAGATCCAGCCAATGGACGGCGTTGCAGCTGCACGCATGGGCTTGAAATTGATCATATAAAACCCTTAGCACTCGGTGGAGACAACACCATCGATAACATGCGCGTGTACTGCCGAGCTCACAACCAGCATGCGGCGAGAAAGATGGGGCTTTCGCGTCGAAGCTCTAAGCCGCACGCAAAATCTCATGCGGCGAGGTTCGGGTGACAGGCTTGGCAACAGTGCAGGGCTTTTCCGTAAAAACCGCTTGTTTGTTCGGTGTCGTAGGTCAAAAGCCTGCCGTCGAACGCATCAGCTACGTCAGATACGCACCTCCTGTCTAAGATTTTGACACCTGAAAACCGCAGAGGAGCCCGAGGCTTTCTGCACCTGGCACGAGGCTTGTGGCGAGCTGCTAATTTCGCGGACAGGTGGAACAGGAGTTGCTCTTGACTGGGATGAGAGGGCTGAAACTCTCTTAAACTTCGGAGGAAGACAAATGGGCTACAGATACTTAAATTATAAAAGTTTACTATCTATGAGTGCACTCGCGACAGCCGGGCTGTTACTCAATACAGCTTGTGGTTCTTTTGGGTCCTCGGGATCTTCCTCCTCCTCGGCGACAACGTCCGCAGTTGCGCAAATTACGCTTTCAGCAACCACGACGAGTCCCTCCAACGGAGAATCGGTCACCCTTACGGCTTCAGGCGGATCGGGTTCCTATACAAGCCTTACGGTTTCGCCGACTTCCGGCTGCGGCACGCTCTCGGCACTCAGCGGAAGCACCGCTACTTATGTCGCTCCATCGGTGTCGACGCCGACAACTTGCACCTTGACCTTACAAGATTCGCTGAGCGAAGTGACCACGTTGGCTCTGACAATCGGTGCGACCTCGACTTCAACTACTACTACGACGACTTCGGGAGGAGATGGCATCACGATCACGCCCACAGCGGGATCCGTCGCTCTCGGTGGTACGTACGGTCTCCTTCAAGGTTACGGGTGGAGTGGCACCCTATTCTTGGGCCATCAGCTATACTTCCTCCGTTTCGGATGGAAAACTAGATTACTCAAACGGCCCATCAGCTCTGTTTACCGCTCCGAGTACCGCAACGATGGCTACGATCACGGTCACCGACAGTTTGAATTACGCGGCTAGCGCTGAAATCACGGTGGGCACTTCGACAGCGCCGGGAACAGCGTCGAGCTGCTCGGGGACTTTTAACTGGGTGACAGGTTCAACGACTCAGACGCTTAGATTAGTTGAAGACACTTCGACAAGTACGATCTTGGGTTACTTTGGCAGCGCGAATACTTCGGTATCGGGAACTTGCAGCAGCACCGGTCTTTCCTTTGCTGTTCTCGGCAGTCCATCGCTCACTTTCACTGGAACTTTCTATACCAACTCGTCTTCGCAAGAGATTGTGCTCGGCACTTATAACGGACAGACTTCTTACTTGAGCCCTCAATAATCTTTAAGTTGACCGAACGAATGTTTGGCGCGATGCCTCTGTTTTTCTTGCAGAGGCGTTTTTATTTTAGTGATTTTAAAAAATTTAATAATTCTAGATATTTAACTATTTTTTTAGATCTGTGTCCGGCCGTCCAGTTCTTCTAAAACCGTCTTGACTTACACATTAGCGACATATAACTTACACCTAACTTATACATTTTCTTTCAAGGGAATGTATTCATCTCTAGTTCTTATTGAAGTCTTAGAGCCTATAGATCGAAGGCAACTCAAACGAGAGGGAGGATTCGTCATGACCAAAAACATGGAGAAACTGACGGAAAAGCAAAGCAAGTCGGCGGCCAAATCGGTGGTTGCTTTGCCGGCGCGCGCTGGCGATCAGGCTCCTAAGCCTCTTTCTCCCAAAGAAAAAATCGTTCTCGAATTTCTTGAAGCCTACATGGCTTCAAAAGGGATCTCGCCGACTTATCAAGAGATTTGCGAGCACTTTGGTTTTGCTAGTTTCAATTCCGTTCAGCGCTATCTCAAGCAACTTGAAAGCAAAGGCTATATTCAACTGCCGTGGTCCAACCAAAAACGTGCGATCACGATTTTGCAATCGGCCGCGACGTTGCAAAATGCCGTTGACGATCTTCGCAGTGCACCTCTCGCCGTGCCGAAACCCCCATTGGGGTTGCGAAAAAGCTCAAAAGAAGGCCTGACACCTGCGCTCCTCTCTCAAGAGAATTTCACCCTTCCTCTGCTCGGTCGAGTTGCGGCTGGTGCGCCGATTGAAGCCCTGGAGCATGATGAATTCATCGACGTTCCAGCTTCTCTTGTCCGTCGCGCCGATCTTACCTATGCCCTACGCGTTCAAGGCGAGTCGATGATCGAAGATGGCATTCTCGATGGCGACGTGATTCTTGTGCAAAGACAGACCTCGGCTAGCAATGGAGAAATTGTTGTCGCCATGATCGGTGAAGAGGCCACAGTGAAACGCTTTTACCTGCACCGAGGCGATTCAGCTAAAAATCAATCCCCATCTCGAGCAAATCAAATGATTGAGCTCCGGCCAGCCAACTCGACAATGAGTCCGATGTGGTTTGAACCCGATGAAGTGCAGGTCCGCGGCGTGGTTGTGGGTTTAATTCGACGCTTCTTTTAAGAGCGACCAAAACCTAAGTTTTTGAAAATCGCGCGTTGGTCCATAGCCAACGCTCAACTTGACGGATCTTTACAAACGTCAAGAAAGGCCGTGCTTTGTTTTCTAAGAACAGTGCTCAAGACAGCACCTCAGATAATGAAGATCAGCTTTTGATAGCTGAAAATCGCGCGGCACTCGCCAAGGCTTCGGCTCGTCAGCTCAAGGAAGTTTTTGGCCAACACCTGTGCCGCCCGGAGAGCTTGCAGACCCCTGAGGGCTTACCGACAGGGCTGGGAGCCTTGGACAGCTTTTTACTCTGGGGTGGATTACCCAAAGGGGCGCTCTCGCTCTTGCAAGGTTCGCTCGGCTCGGGTGCGACATCGCTATGGATTGAATGTGCCGCGCGCACTCTCGCCACCGGCCAAGCGGTCGCATGGATTCATCATGAAATTCCGCTGGCGCCTCTAGCGCTTGAGCATCGAGGGCTCGATCTCAAGCGCTTTATCTCTTTTGAGATCGAGAGTTCTAATGATAAAAAGTTGTTTTGGCTCTTACAAGAACTGATGTCGTCTTCTTTGTTTAGTCTGATCGGTTGTGATCTCAGCACTTATAAGCCGGCAAGAAGTCCCGCTCAAGATTTCGGCACTGATTTTAGGGGCGATATCGTGTCTCGACATTTAAAAGAAAGTCAAGTTCGCAAGCTGACCGCGCTCGCCCGCACAGCAAACGTCGCTCTCGTTTTTCTGACACCGGAGTCGATGGCCTCGCGGCAGCAGTCCCTCGCCTCAGTTTTTTCTTTAATTTTGAACTTTCAAAAAGATCATCTGCTTGTTGAACGCGCTTTGCATCGCCCCACCCCTCACTCTTTTACAAGGAGTTCACAAAATGCTCGCTTCACCCACCATACACGAGATCGCGCAGGCCTTAGCTCGGATTCCCTCACCACGCCCGGCGAAAGCCCACGACTCAAGTCGCATTTTGTGCCTTAAACTAAAACCAATTTCGGCGAGCGCCCAACGACTCGATAATTCGAGCTCGCGGCGTGCCATTACCGAAGCTTTTTTAAAATATTCGCCGCGTGTGCAATCGCGCACCAGTTCAAAAAATCCATCGGGAAACGACACCTTTTGGGTCTTTCTCGATAT
This sequence comes from Bdellovibrionales bacterium, assembly GCA_043746165.1. Taxonomy (GTDB): domain Bacteria; phylum Bdellovibrionota; class Bdellovibrionia; order Bdellovibrionales; family JAMPXM01; genus JAYTRM01. Next base: position 4,321 of record JAYTRM010000331.1, read on the forward strand.
CGCCTCAACTAGTCATTTGTACCATGGTGAAGAGGGGCTCATGCGCTCTTGCATGAACCTCGCCCGAGATCTTGGGCTCAGTGCTCAGTGCGCCGTAGCTGACACACCTTCCGGGGCTCAAGCCTTCGCCACATCCCACCATGGAACGATTGTTCCTCCTGGGGAGGAGAGAGACAGGCTGAAAGATCTCTCCCTCCCCCTTCTTCTTCAACTCGAGGGGCTCGAGCCCTGGGAAAAAGTGAGCGCCGTCGAAAACGTGATCACTTTTTTCATGATGCTCGGTTTTAAGAATGTCGGTGATCTGTCGCGTTTTTCGCTCGCCTCTTTGCAAGAGCGCTGGGGTGAGATTGGAGCGCTCTTGTGGAAGCGCATCCACGCTCAAGATCAGCAAGTGATTTCGCCTCTTTTACCGACCGAGCCGCTCAACGACTATCTCCACTTAGATTTTCCGGTATCGCTGGTCTCGCTCATTTTGCTCTCTGTGGAAAAATCGGTGGAATTCTTGTTTGCACGCCTGCAGGGGCGCAGGCTCTTTGCGCAAAAACTAGTGCTTACGCTCCATTGTGAGTATTCGAAAACGCAGCACCGAATCGAAATCGAACCCGCATCGCCAAGCCGCGACCGAGATTTATTCTTGACGCTTATTGAGCAGCGCTTAGGCAATCTCGATCTCAACAATCCCGTGCACGATTTTGAAATCGGCGTCATCTCGTGCCCAGAGAAAATTCAGCAACTCGATTTTTTTGAACCGCGCAATCACGACCAAGAGAAAATGCGAACACTCTTAAGCTTGGTTGCCCAATCGTCGATTAAACCCGGATTTTACCACATCGAACCGTCGATTCTACCCGAGCAAAGTTGGCGGGTTGATTTTCAGCCGCAAGAAACGGAAACTGTTTTAGAAAAGGACACGGAGCCTGCGCCGGCTCTCACCACCGGACATAAGACGACGGCCATTGCGGTCACTCCCAAACCCCGCTACGGAGCTGCAGTGAAGCGAGCGCCGAGACCGACTCGAATTTTGCACAAGCCAAGGCTAATTCCTCTTGGCGAAATGGAATATCTTAAAATTCTCTCCACTCATCCGATCGAACGACTCGAAAATGGCTGGTGGAATACCGGTGGCAGCACAAGCCGTGATTATCATTTCGCGGTTTCCCCACGCGGAGAATGCCTGTGGATTTTTCAAGACTTGAAAACTGATGAATATTTTCTGCACGGCTACTTTGACTAGCGTCCGCGCATGAAACATCAAAAGTCTCTGTCCCTTCCTGATCTTCCAAATAAAAAGCCAGATTTCATCGAGCTTCTCGCGCGCTCAAACTTTTCTTTCTTGCAGGGGGCTTCGCATCCTGAAGAGATGGTTTCGCGCGCGCGCAAACTTGGCTACAAAGGACTTGGGCTCTGCGATGTCAACGGGCTCTACGGCATCGTCCGAGGTTTTCGCGCCGTCTGGCGGCCTTCGTCTTTTGACACAGAAGATCTGTCGATCGACACCTCAAGCAGTTTTCGCTATCTGTGCGGAACCGAGCTCACACCCTACGACGCTTCTCCGCTTGTCTTGATGCCGATAAATAAGTTTGGCTACATTCGGCTGTGTCGTCTTTTAACCAAAGCCAAGCGCGGCTCTCCCAAAGGTCACCTTGCCGTTTCGCTTCAAGAGATCCTGGCAGAGAGTGATGACCTGCTCCTTTTTCCACTTCCGCCATGGAAAGAAAGCGAACTGCACGTTTTGCAAGATACCGCCTACGGGCGCGTTTTTCTTCCGGTGTGCAAGGATTTTTCCTGGCAAAGTCTTCGCCTTTACCAGGAGGCTTTGCGCCTCGAATCTCGGCTGCAACTTCCGCTCTTTGCGAGCAACCGAGCGCTCTTTCATGATCCAAGTCGCAAACCTCTTCACGACGTGCTGACGTGCATTTTGCACCAAACCACCTTAGATCAAGCGGCGACTCGGCTCACACTCAACCGCGAACGCCATCTCAAGAGTCCGGAAGAGCTGCTCAAACTTTTTACCGATCGCCCCGACCTCCTGACTCGCACGATCGAAATCGCAGATCGCATCGAATTCAGTTTAACCGAGCTCCGCTACCGTTATCCGCAAGAAAATTTGCCAAAAGATCTTCGTAACTCAACTGAGTATTTAGCCGATCTTGTCAGCCAAGGGATCATAAAGCGCTACCAACACGATCTTGATAACTCAGAATTCATGGCTCGCGTCCATAAGCAGGTGCAGTCCGAGCTGCAGTTGATTCAAAAATTGGAGTACGAAGATTATTTTCTAACTCTCTGGGAAATATGTCAGTTTGCCGACCGCGCCGGGATTCTTTATCAGGGACGAGGTTCGGCTGCAAATTCGATTGTCTGCTTTGCCTTGGGCCTCACCAATGTTGAACCGATCCGAATGGGGTTGTTATTTGAACGCTTTCTTTCAGCTGAACGCGGAGAGCCCCCAGACATCGATATCGATTTTGAGCACGAACGGCGCGAGGAAGTAATCCAGTATATTTACAAAAAATACGGTGCTGAGCACGCGGCCATGGTCTGCACCGTCATTACTTATCGCTCACGAATGGCGATTCGCGAAATTGCCAAAACGATGGGGGTAACACTTTCGCAGATCGCGGATCTGATTAAATTTATGGGTCGAGAAGGGATTTCGCGTCTGGTCGATGATGCTCATCACAAAGGTCTCGACACGCCGAAAATTTCAAAGCCTGAATATCCCCCGCAAATTGATCCGTCTTCCCGAGCGCCGATTCGAACATCCACAGAAAAGCCTCGAGACGTCTCAGGCACGCGCGAAGTTTTGGATCTTAAGCGCCTCGGACTCGATGAGGAGAAATTTCATAAGATTTTAAGCCTGGCCATTGAAATGCAGGGGTTTCCCCGTCATCTCGGCATTCATTCGGGTGGCTTCGTGATCGCACATGAGCCATTGATCAATATCGTGCCCGTCGAGTCCGCCTCGATGAAGGATCGCTATGTCATTCAATGGAATAAAGATGATATCGACACGCTGAAAATGATGAAGGTTGATTTTCTTTCTCTCGGAATGCTGAGTGCTTTGAAAAAATCACTTGAGCTGCTTGAGCGTCACCATAACGTGAAGTGGAATTTGGCCCAGGTTCCGCAAGATGATCCCGCAACTTACAAAATGATCCAGCGAGCAGATACAATCGGAGTTTTTCAAATCGAGTCGCGCGCGCAAATGTCGCTGCTGCCGCGTTTGAAGCCCCGCAATTATTATGATCTTGTGATCGAAGTGGCCATTGTCCGTCCCGGGCCGATTCAAGGGGGCATGATTCACCCCTATCTCAAACGTCGCTCGGGTCAGGAGAAGATCACTTACGCTCATCCCAAACTCGAACCTATTTTAAGGAAGACTCTCGGCATTCCGCTCTTTCAAGAGCAGGTCATGCAGATTGCCGTGGTGGCAGCGGGTTTTTCACCAGGGGAAGCCGATGAGCTTCGGCGAGTTATTTCCTCAGCTTGGAAGAAAAAAGCGGTCATGAAAGGCCTGCGCGAGCGTGTGATCAGCGGTATGCTCACAAACGGCATCTCCCAAGCTTACGCCGAGCAGATTTACAAAACCATCGAGGGGTTTTCGGCGTATGGGTTTCCCGAAAGTCATGCCGCCAGCTTCGCGCTGCTCACCTACGTCAGTTGTTACTTAAAATGCCATTACCCTGAGGTCTTCACTTGCTCGCTTCTCAATAGCCAACCCATGGGTTTTTATCCACCGAGGCAACTGATTTCCGATGCGCAAAGACACGGGGTGCGCTTTCGCGCGCTCGACGTGCAAACTTCAAATTGGGATTACACCATCGAAGACCGAGATATCCGCTTAGGCCTTCGTTCGGTCTACGGATTAAGGCGAGATCATGCCGAGCAAGTGGTGCACACAAGACAGGCCGGCGGAATCTTTTTGCACCTCGAAGATTTTGTGCTGCGGACGAAACTTCCGCGCACGGGCCTGATTCGCTTGGCAGGAGCCGGCGCTTTGGCATCCTTTACTCTCGACCCTCGTCAAGCCTTGTGGCGTCTTCAGGGCATGAGCTTTGATCAGCAAAGTTTGTTTTTTGGTGAGAGCCTCGGTCTCGATGCGCCACGAGAAGCTCGCGAGACAAGGCTGATTCCGGATGAAACTTCGTGGGAAGAAGTGCAACGCGAGTATCAAACTAAAGGTTTTGCCATCGACAATCATCCGCTTGCGATCTTACGTCCGCAATTTGAGCGCCTCACAGTGAGCGCCCGTGAGCTGATTTCGCTCCGCAACCGCGCACGAGTGCACGTGATTGGTTTAAAAAGTCTGATCCAGAAGCCGCCCACCGCAAAAGGAATGTGCTTTATGAGTTTAGAAGATGAGACCGGTCTCATGAACATCGTGATCACTCCCGATCTCTACGAGAATTGCCGGTTAATTTTGCACCGCGAGTCTCTTCTCGATATCGAGGGCACTTTGGAAACCCGCCAAGGTGTGATCAACATCAAAGCTCATGCGGTCCGGCCATTAGTATTGAGTCCCGCCTAGGTGAAACCCAAAAGTGCTTGCTGCGGAGCGACAATAATTTCTGTTGTCGCTCTGCTTCTTGATCGTGTCGAAACCCCAGCTTCATTGAGTTTAGCTGTTGGCTAGGAGATACTTGACTCTCCCTTGTGAAGGAAACCGATGGAATTTCGCCAGGATCGCTCGCTTCGCGCCGTCATCACTGCGGTCATCGCCAATCTTCTCGTGACGACGGCTAAGTTCACTGGCTGGGCGATCAGCTTTAGTCCGTCTATGCTCGCTGAAGCCGTTCACTCGTTAGCTGATACCTTGAATCAGGTTCTTCTCTTTGTCGGCATCCGCCACGGCTCAGGGAAACCTACGCCTGCATACCCTTTCGGCAAAGGCCGAGCCCGTTACATCTGGAACTTGGTCTCCGCCATGGGAATCTTTTTTGTTGGCTTTGGCTTTACCACCTACCACGGGGTGCTCAAGCTGCTCGAGAGTACCAACACTGATCCCGTGCAAGACACATGGCTACCGATTGTGATTCTCGTCGCCTCCTTTTTTGTTGAAGGATATTCGCTCATCATCGCCATCGGCTCCGTCAATGCCGCCCGCGGAGAAAAGGCCTTCTGGGAATTTATTCGCGTCGGCGACGACCCGACCGGAGTCGCCGTTTTTCTTGAAGACGCCATCGCGGTCATCGGCGTTGCTACAGCTCTCGGTGGATTATTTCTTTCGCGACACTTCGCGAGCTCAGTTCCCGATGCGATTGCCTCGATCATCATCGGTTGCCTCCTCGGCATTATGGCGCTCATTCTCGCGATCGCAAACGGCCGAATCTTAATGGGAGTCTCGGCCGGAGCTGACGAAGAATCTGAGATTCGCGAATTTCTTGAAGCGTACAAGACCGTTGAACGGGTGGTCAGTCTGAAGACCGCCGTCATGGCTCCAGGCTCGATGCGATTGGCCCTTGAAATCGAATTTCACGGAGGAATTCTCATCAACCGACAACAGATCGAACGCGACGCCGATCGAATTCGCGACGGCGAAAATCCAGCCCACATTCTTTTTGAAACCGCTGAGAGGATGGTGCGGACTGTGGGCCGCGAAATCAACCGCTTAGAGGGTGACATTATCAAACGCTTTCCACAAATTCATATGATCGATCTCGAAGTCAACTAACGCAAACGACGACAAACGACCACAAACGATGGCGAACGCCGGCAAATTACGGCGAAAGACGGCAAAAGACATGGAGACAAAAAATCTTGAGGTACTTCTCCGGTGAAGACCGCAAAGTGGCTCCTTATACGCCTCGATCGCATCGGCGATTTGGTCCTCACACTTCCGTCCGATTCCGTGCTCAGCTCGCCATCAGGCGGCACCGTCCGAGGTGAGACGACTGGCGAGACGCCACTTGAAGCGCCAAGTGACGCGCCAAGTGAAGTCACTTGGTGGATTCCTCCGGGCTTAAGTTTCATCACACACAATTCGTCGCCTCGGCGCAAGAGCCGAGAAGTGGCGCGGAAGTTTGATCGCAGAGTCTTCCTCTCTCTTTTGCGAGAGCTTCGAGAGACTCAGTTTTCGGGCGCCATTGTTTACCACGGTCCTTGGTGGATCAGCGCACTTTTATGGCTGGCCCGAGTGCCGATTCGGGGTGGCGTCAAGAGCCAGTGGCACTCTTTTTTCTTTCTTAATCGCGCCATTCGGCAAAAGCGGAGCCAGGCTGAATGTTCAGAACTTGAATATGGCTATCGCCTAACGGAAGCCGTCTTGGGACGACCTGAAGGATCAACTGAGAGAACCTCACTCAAGCTTGGCGCCGGCGGCGAGCACGATCGCAAGAAATTCCTGAGCCGCCACGGCCTTCAGGCTTACCGCTTCGCAGTTTTGCACCCCGGAATGGGAGGATCGGCACTCAACTGGCCTATCGAAAATTACGCCGAACTAGCAAAGTCGTTGGCGCACCTAAATACGGTCGTGATCACCGGAACCGCGAGCGACGAGCCCTACCTCGCACCTCTTCGCAAACTTTTAAACGGCGTTGGTAATATCTATTGGACCGAGGGAAAACTTAATTCAACCGAGCTTCTCATGATCCTCAAGTCGGCCAAATGTACCGTCGCGCCGAGCACAGGAGTTCTTCATCTCGCTGCTTCAACCGGACAACCCACAGTAGGAATATACAGTCCTGTCCTGGTCCAACACCCAAGGCGCTGGGGCCCGCAAGGACCGCGAGCTGAAGTTTTGCTTCCGAAAGTTGGTTGCCCAGCGACACTTCAATGTCTTGGTCCTAGCTGCCCTCATTTTGATTGCATGAAACTTATCGCGGTCGCAGATGTCTTGGCTAAAGTTCAGTCACTTAATATCACTACGCAACTCTAAACGCCGTCAGACCAAGCCGACTTAAGCTTGAAATGGTTTGCCGTAAATTTCGCTGATCACTTTATGACACTCCTCTGCGAGCACGCGACGATCTGATGTCGCGGTGACAGTAATCGGCTGAGCAAAGTGCAACTCGACTTTCACCTTTTTGAGACTTAGCAATCCCAGAAAATGCGGAGTAAAGGTCATATCACCGTACCAGCAGACGCGATCGCGGTTTTCAACTGAGAAGGGCTTGCCGTCGATTTCAGTGTACTTCACCACGACGGGCATAAGATCTGCACTTGCGTCGATTGCTGAAGTCAGAAGCGTGCGCTTAAACCTCATCACCTCGCCGCCGTTGCCACTGGTGCCTTCGGGATAGACCACCACGTGGTGTCCATCGCGCAAGGTATCGGCCATCACGCCGATATCGCGACCAATGTGGCTGCGGTTTCGCCGTTCGACAAAGAGACTTCCACCCAATTCGGCCATCTGACCTAGAAATGGCGTTTCGTGCATATCGACCGAGGTAACGAAAACGCAAGGCTGAATCGACGAAAGAACAAAAATATCGAGGTAAGATAAGTGATTCCCGACGAGCAGGAAGCGCTTCTCGCGCATCAGGTCGGTCTGATAGCCAAAAACCTGAATATCAAAATTAAAACACTCGAGAGCGCGGCGGGTGTAGGTCGAAACATTTTGGGTGAAGAAATCGACGCGGGCTTTGTGGTCGCGAATAAAAAGGCGGCCCCGAGCTGCCTGCGTGGCGTAGGCAGATACCAGACCCATGATGCCAATAAAATTTTTTGTCGAGCGCAAGCGATCAAAATCCGGCAGCGGAAATCGAGAGCCGTGCACCATCGTCATTTTTTCCATCAATGCCTGACTCACTCTCATGCCGATCGGCCATTGCCGGCCAGACACAAATCTATATTCCATATTTTTCCCTCACCGAGGGATTTAACTCGTCCATTTTTACGACGGTAAGAAAATCAATGCAATGAAACTCGCGATCTAGAGCAGGCTCACCTGCCAGTTTTGCTCCCATGCGCAAATAAGATGCAAAAAGCGCCGGAATCCGCGCCTGGATCTCGGCCGGAATGTATTCAAAGGGATTCGAATCGAGATATTGGAGCACTCGCGACAACTGACTCACCTGATATTTTCGTGTCGGCTGCACGCCAAGATTATCGCTGACGTGGCCACTCTCCCGCAGATAACGATAATAGAGGCCAATTTCCATAGGACTGATCGTCTTGATGCTGCTACAACCGAACATGATTTTTGAGTCCGTCTGGCGAATGTATTCGGCGATTCCGCGCCACAAGAGGGCGATCACAGCCCCTGTGCGATATTCACGGCTGATGCAGGCGCGGCCAAGCTCTAATTTATTTCCAGGAATTTGCGTAAGTCCATCGAGACTAAACTCACTCGCTGAATAAAACGTATCGGTAAACAAACTCGAATTGAGTCGGTAGGTGCCGATGGTTTTACCGCGCCGCTTGTCATAGATCATCAAATGATCGCAGATCTCATCGAGCCGATCGAGGTCGACTCCATAATCGCGCTTTTTGTTCATGTACTCTTTGTGAAAGACCTGGAAACGGAGCTTGAGACACTCTTCAAGTTCAGCGCCATTTTCCACCGTCTTAATCACATAGGGGCCGCGTTCAAAGCAGAAACCCACGTTGGGTTGGAAATTTCGAACCTTGTAATGAAAAAGGCGCACCTCGGAATCAATTCTCTCAAAGGCTGTTTTCACCGTCTTGAATGAACCCGACACTCTCTGTGCTGCAGACCGCGCTGCAATCTGAGTCGCTACCGCCGGCATAAATAAACGCATCCGTCCCTCCTCGCACAAATAGGGTAAGACAACTAATGTCAGCGTCGCGTCAGGATTGGGTTGGTTTTGTGCAATTGAACTCAGAACCAAAAAAAAGCCCCGGCATGGCCAGGGCTTTGAGAGATTCTCTTATTATTTGCAAATTAGAACGAGTACATCGCGTTCAAATGCATGGCCCAGATGTTCAAAGCCACTGTGCCAGCGCGAGTTTGGTTGACGTTGGAATCAAACGGTTGACCGGCTTGCGCACCGTTTGCGCTTCCGCTCGACATGTCGTATTCGACGGCTGCGTTGAACTCCAGCGGATGGTCCATGATCGCAAAAGTCTGACCAGTTCCGACCGCGAGCGTGTGGAGCATCGCGGGCGGGAAGGCTGCCGGGCTCGCGTAGCTAGAATCCGTAACCTGGTTGGTCCACGAATATCCGAAACGAAGCGGCCAAGACCATCCCATGTACTCACCGCCAAGGCGGATGACGTGTTGGTCATTCCAATGTTCTTGAATATGGAGGCCACCGCCTTGGACAGCTACAGTACCACCATTTGCCGTGACGCTTCCGTCGACGTTCAATTCGCCAACACGCGAGTACTGAGTCCAATCATACTGAGCCAAAGCCCTCCACTTTTCGTAGTCTTGCTCGGCACCCAAAACCACCTGCATCGGCATGGTCGATCTCAGCGTGGCATTGCTGCCATCGATGGGTAACGAGACACTACCTTGGTTGACGGTACCGCCGTAGTTACCTTGCATATTCAGCTTAACCTCGGAACGGTATTCCAATCCGATTTTGGTGTTCTCCGCCGGCTTGTACTGCACGCCGAGTTTGTAGCCCGTGTAGTCGGTTTCCGATAGGTTTTGTACCGAGAGGTTTAGCCAGTTCGCCGTGTTTGTTGGACTTGTGAATGAGACACCGCTGTAAGCTGCTTTGACGTACGAAATCCGGTAGCCGAGACCGACCTGCCATTGGCTGTTAACCTTGTAAGCCGCACCCAGTGAAAGTTCGATATCGCTGACGTCGCCGTACACATTGCTTGTGTTGTTCGTTCCGATCATGGAATTGCCGTAGTAGTCACCCTTCACTCCAGCCGCCGCGTAATATCCAATCGCAAAAGCCCAGGTGTCATTGACTGTGAAGTCGTAGATCAATGAGGGTACAACTTGCAAACTGCTTGTCGACACGCTGTCATTGTTTGAGTCAATTGGACCTGAGGACGAGGCCCAAGTTGGCGACAAGTTGAACGAGACTTGATGTCCCGCTTTGTCGTTGAGCAAGCCAGCTGGGTTAAACCACAAAGCGTTTGCGCCTTTGTCGACGACGCCGATGCCACCGTAGCTGGCTTCTTTCGCGCCCCAGTTGATGCCTTTTTCAAAACCTGATGCAAATGCTGTGTTGGCCGTTGCAAGCACCACGGCCGCTCCAGCTACCGCCCTTAATCGTAAACTTAACATACCATCCCCCTGTAAACCTTGTTGGTAGTCATGCTGCTGAGACCAGAGGTTCGGTAATTCTCGAAGGTTCCTGACTGAAGTCAGGATTTTCTGGAGGTCCCGCACCCACTGTCGCCGCAAAAACTTGTTGTCTTCCAGACAAAGTAATCGTTGCACCGAACATTCACAGTTGGCAAGCGCAGAACAAAGACCTCCCAGACCCAAGCCCGGTGTGTCAGATTTGTCACTCAAAAAAACCATTTTCCATATAGAAAGTACCAAGGAAAATACCGGAGACGAAGGCCACCACTTCAGCTATATTCAGGAGCATTCACGAAGCGAGGCCAGGTGAGAAATCAAGTGACCGATCAAGTTAGAAATTCAATCTGGGAGCGAGTTTCACGGCGAAAGTCGCTGATCAAAATTGGCCTTGCGGTGGTCGCTGTTGCCGCTCTCACTGCCTACATCTATCACACCTCAGTTTTTCGCCCGGCCAAAAATTTTCACGAGATCGATCCCGGAAAGTTTTATCGTTCGGCTCAGTTGAGCAAAGATGAATTTGCCGAAACCGTTAAAAAGTACGGAATTCGCACGGTCGTCAATCTCCGGGGGAGTCAGCCCGGCGAGTGGTGGTTTGACGACGAAAAGGACGTTCTCGGCCAAATGGGTGTGAAACTCGAAAATATCGGCTTTTCCACTGAACAAATGCAAACAAAAGAAGACTGGGCCCGATATGCTGAAATATTGAAAACTGCCGAACGCCCCATCCTGGTTCATTGCCGGTCGGGCGCTGATCGAACGAGTGAAGCTTCAGCCGTTTACGTGATGGGTTACATGGGAAAAACGAAGGCCGAAGCACTCGATCAACTTTCTATCAAGTACCTCCACGTATCACTCTTCATCCCGGCAAAAAACGTCTTCATCGAAAACTACGGCGGCCTCGATTGGCTGCTGACCAATTACGATCCCTGCCAACAGCCGTTTCGGCCGTATGCTAAGAACGAAAGCCACTGCCCGCCGCCTGACCCGGGGCGAGTTGCTGGGCAGTAACTGAAGCGGTAACGGAAGCTGAATCGGCAACCGATGCCGCCACCGCTTCGCCTACCGGATCCCAGTAAATCCCTGACATCGCCAGATGAAGAATTTGTGGGCCAGCTCGTCGCCCCGATAAACTAAATAGGGTGGATCGACGGTGCAACTTTTAAAGATAAAGTCGTTGCGGGGATCGCGTTCAAAACGGCTGTCGGTGACATAAAGCGAGTTGCGCCCTAAAAGCGGCAGCCAGTCTGCTCGAGTTTGCCAAAATTTATATTGATCGTTGTCGGGGCTGACACGCCAAACGGTTTCTTTGGTGGCAAAGGCGAGCTGTCCAGTCAATTGGTAACGAGAAGACGAAAGAAATGGCTCGGGCTCGCCTTTTTTACTCATCTCAGCCCGAATTTCGTTGAGATGAATCGCCAAAGCATCCCAGCCGTAGAGATCATTGGTGGGGTCAAATTTAATATCAAAGGCGAGATTTGGCGCAACAGCGCGAGCGATCTTCGGAATGACTGGCCACAGACTTCCGACGTAAAACAGCACGTTGAGCGGAATAAAAATAACAAGAATGAAAGCCGCGACAACAGCCCGCGCCGGATTTTTCAAATTGGTGAGCCCGAAACCTTCGACCATCAATCGAGCACCGCCAATAAAAACCAAACTGTAGGAAGGAGCAGGCCAGTGAGGTTTAAATTCGGCGTACAGAGCTTGAAAGCAAAAGAGCGCAAAGGTCGGGAAGGTCATGACGAAGATAAATCTCCACCGGAGGTCGCGAAAGCGTCTCACAGCGACGATCCAGGTTCCGAGGCAAAGAAGCAGCAATGCGGGACCAAGTGTAATGGCTTGGCTCCCCCAGAACTGCCCCCAGCGCACTAAACTAGCGCCGCCGCCTCCCGTTTGCCGATCGTGCAGGTGGTACTTGACTGTCGGCCATCCCAGCTGACTGTTCCAAATGATGATGGGCAGGCAACAAATTGCGGCGAGTGCTAGCGCAAGCCAGAATCGCTTTGCAAAAAGATGCCGGCGATAGCTCGGTTCGCTTAATAAAAATAAGACCAACGAGATTGCGAGCAATATGATGGTGTACTTAGAAATAAGACCGAGTCCGAGTACGAGGCCGGCACCAAGCCAGGTCGAAAGTCTGGTGTCATCTGACTTCAGCATCCGCCAGACGATGAGAAGGAGTGCGACCCAGGCGAGCCCCATGGGCGCGTCTGGAACCATCAATATACCACCGAGGCTAAAGATCGGAGCGAAGATGTAAAAGACCACGGCAATCAAAGCGGTCGCACGATCAAAGATTTCCGTCGCCAATTTCCATAGCAAATAGCCGCTGCCGGCATTGCAAAGTAGAGCGAAGAATCTTACCCCCAGAGAATTCTGTCCGAAAATGAGTGTTCCGATTTTGATTAACCATGCGGTCATGGCTGGGTGATCGTAATATGAAAGCTGAAGACGGCGCGACCAATCCCAATAGTAGCTCTCGTCGTCGCCGAGTCCAACTCTAGCCGCGCAATAGAAACGCAGGATGGTCATGGCAACGGCAAGGACAAGGACTACGACTTCCCAACGGCGAACGCGGTGGCTCATGTTGATGTCTCCTCGAGAGTGGCGCAGAGGGCAACACCGATAAAGAATATCCACCACAAGATCAAGATCCAAATCAGAAAAACTGGAACTGCGGCCAAGCTTCCATAAATTTTATTGTAGCGAAGAAGCTGCGTGGTCACTTGGGCGTAAAAATGTTGCGCTAACGCAATCGCGACCGTGGCTAAAAAGCTACTCAAGAGAGCCCAGCGCCATCTCACGGTTCGCTTAGGAACGTAAGCATAAAGGCAGAAAAGTATGATGATAGTAAACAAGAAAGCCAATGTATGGCGCGGAGCTAGATGATGAAGTCCAGTCTCGCGCGAACCCCAAAAACCGATGGCAATCGCCAAAATCAGAGGACCGACGAAGAGAAAGATCCAGTAGACCAGGAGCTTTTTAAAACGAAAGGGAGAGACGCGCTCATCCCAAACCCGATCGACCGCAGTTTCGAGACTGAGGAGAAGCCTAGTTGAAGTGAAAAACAAGAAAATCGAGCCAGTGACACCGAGCACACCCGATTCGATATTTTGTATCGAGGACTTGATCATTTCACTAATGTGAACTCCCGAAGCCTCGACAAAGTTTTCTAAGATGAAAGGTTCGATTCTGGCCATCAAAATCTTGGCACCACCGTAGGCTTTAAATACGCTGAGGCTCACCGCCATCAACGGAACAATCGACACAACTGTCGAAAAAGCCAGACTAGCTGCGAGAAACTGGACATCGCATGCCCGCGTTCGCTGCCAAGTCCTGTAGCTTAATCGCAACACATCTTGGAACCTGAACCACCAGCCGACTTTACCCTGAGACTTTGCTTTCATTGAACGGGTCGTCTTGCGTGTCATGTTAACCTTGATTATCCTCTGAGGTTACGGTCGACCAATCGCCCGTGAAAGTGAGTACACTTGAATTTAGCCAATCGCTCCGTCGTGATTCTGTCAACCTTCGCTACTCTTGTTGGTTTTTGCGCTTGCTCGAGTCAACCGATTATTCCCGACGCAAAGAATGTGAAACTTGCGCGAGAGAATCCGCCAGCAAAGTGTATCGAAATTGGCCCAGTCCAAGGATCCGTAAGTTCGGTTCACGGAACAATCGAACAAGCGATTGAAGACATGAAACTCGATGCCGCACGAAAGGGTGCAAATTACGTCCGCATGGAATCGACCAGCGCTTACGGCACATCGACCTCTGGCACCGCCTATAAATGCCCGTAAACCCGAGGTCCGCAAGGCCGTAGGTCCGCCAAGACTCAGAATATGAACTTCTAATCTGTCGTAAGATTTAGTGCATTCAATAGGAAATCTCATAAAAAAAGGCTCCCCGAGGAGCCTTTTTTCTTAAGCTGTCTGACTGATCATCAAAGACAATCAGACATGTTTCTACCAACGGTCGCCGCCGCCACCGCCGCGTCCACCGCCGCCGCCGCCGCCGCCGCGTCCACCGCCGCCGCCACCACCGTAGCCGCCGCCACCGCCGCCACGTCCGCCGCCACCTTCACGAGGAGCTTGCGGGCGAGCTTCAGAAACGATCATCGCACGACCTTCGAAGTCAGCACCATTGAGCGAATTGATCGCATTCTGTGCAGCGTCTTCTTGAGCCATTTCGACAAATCCGAATCCTTTCGAACGGCCTGTGTCGCGGTCCATGATGATTTTTGCAGATTCGACGTCGCCGAGTGCTGCGAATTTCGCTTGAAGCCCTTGCTCCGTTGCAGAAAAAGGAAGGTTACCGACATAAAGTTTCTTGCCCATCTACTCTCCTAAGAACCCTAAAAAGGAACTGTGAAACACCTCAAATCTCAGCAAAGCACCACGCCCCATGCCAAAACCCTTCGGTGACGACCTGCAATCGGTGTAACACACTTTTGTGAATCAAAAGAAGCGCTTTTTTGTCATGTTCAGATCGCTTGTCATGGTGTCGGACGGCAACTGGTAGAGCAACAGAATCACTTTG
>JAYTRM010000332.1:0-2228 GCA_043746165.1 Bdellovibrionales bacterium
GACGGAGAGTAAACAACGTCAGAACCAGTGTTACAAGTTGGGGTCACTGCCGAGCCAAATCCCGAGTAGCCAAAAGCGCCGGCCCCAGAGATTGGCGTAAAACCTGTGTAGCCAGTGTAAGACGACGGCGTACAGGTTGCTGTTCCCGGAGCCGGGAAAGGCGTGGGTACTGCATTGTAGCCCGAATACATTGTTGCCTGCGAGCTTGTTTCCATCAGGTAACAAGTTGGATCAATCGCGACGGAACCATTGTTCAAATTGTTGTTATTGTTGGCTCCGCAGTTGGCAAAAACTGCCACGGTCAACAGAGCAACTAAGCCGAAATAAACCTTTTTCATCTTGCACCTCCCCTTTTCGGGGTTGTTTTTTTCTCTTCAAATTATCAGTAAAGCATTTCCCGTACCACGCGACCGGCCTCGACATAGGTGTAAAAAACACATGGCATTTCAGGGCTTTAGCTATCCAACCGAAATTCTTCTGGGAATCCCTTGGACTGTCGAATTTTGAGACGCTTTTGACGGAACGCGGCCTAGCGCGGAATCTGCCGGGTCGGCTGGCGAGTCTGCGTGCGAGTGCTGAAAAAAGTGTCGGCGCAGTACTCACTGGCTTCGCGCTGAAACTTCAGCATTTTACTGCTGGGAATCCAACCCATCGTCGCGTGTTCGATGTGTGACACCACGAGCTGCGGTTCGTAGATGACTTCGAGGTTGAGCTGGCGGCAGCGTTCGGCGACGGTGACTTCTTCGCCGAATAAAAAAGGCCGGTGGGCGAAGTCGCCGCCCTTATCGAAGTAGTTTTTAGAGAAGATCAAAAACGAACCGTGAGCCGCATAGATTTTTTCACGCTGAGGGGATGCGGTGACAGAGGAACTCAGTTTGCTCTTAATGACACTTTTAGTGTGACTCTTGGTAAGACTTTTGGTGAGACTCTTCACGAGGCCAGCCATCTGATATAGAAAACAAGTGATGCGGTAACGGAACATCCATTTGTAGAACTGCATGCGCGAGGCCGTGGGCCTTTTGCGCATGTAGGGATTTTGGTCTCTTCCCGAAAGGCCAGATAGAACTCGCGGCGCGAGCAGGCCCGCCTGGGCGCTGGGGTTTTCTTTTGCTAGCTGAGTGAAAAATTCTGGGTCAGTGAACTCGATGTCAGAATTTGAGATGATCACCCAGTCCGAGGGCCACTTCTGTTTGACGGCTTCGAGGCCCTTTCGGGCGCCGCCGAAATAGCCATGGTTTTGTTTTTCATAGATGAATTCGGTTTTAAGGTCCATGGATTCGATCGGCCTGAGGCCCTCGCGGCTCTCGGGCGTTGAGTCGTTGTCGACAATCACGAGCCGCAGACCCGGGATCGGACCTAGGCGAACGAGCGAGCGGGCTAGGCCCACGGTGAGATCGGACTTTTTATAATTGACGACGATGATCGAGATCACGGTGCTTGTCCTGTCTCAATGGAACGAAGTCCGAGCCGCGAAGCCAGACGCCCAACATCTGAAAACAATTTACCCAACGCAATTAAAACCGCGACTTTAATATATCTGGGTGATCGCATCGCGACTCTTGCTGCGAGCAAAAATGCGAAGGTTCCGAAATCCCAAGGCACAGAAAAAACCCGTGACGGGCTGTGCAGCTGGTTGCTGAGAAGCAAGGGATCGACATCAAGACCGCTCGAGGTTCGGCTTGCCACTCGGTCAAGATAGCACTCCTCAAGTTTTGACCGCGAACGCCAAGCCGCTTCAATTTTCTGAACGCTCCATTGGGCAGACGACTTTTTGGACTGAGGCTGATGCCAGGAACCGAGAATCCCTTGCTCAGCGCCGACCACGTTATTGCCGTGCTGGCGATAGCTGATGAGCGGAAGCGGAATTGCACGGATCTCGCCATACATTCCGGCGCCGAGTGCAATCCAAACGTCGTGGTAAAAGAACGGGCGACCCGGTGGCTGTTCTGGAAATGGCAGACAGAAATTCAAAACTTCGCGCCGAAACATCATCGCGCAACCAGAAACCGTGTTGCGCAAAATCAAACTCGCTGAATCGGTGCGGGCCACATCTCGGCCCTCAAAACTCCAACAGGACGGATGGATTTCGCGGCCAATATCGTCGATCAAGCGCAAATCCGAGTGAACCAGCGAGACGCCGTCTTCCATCAGCTGCGCTTTCATGATCGCTAATTTTGTCGGTACCCACAAATCGTCTTGATCGCAAAAACAAACATGCGAGCAATCGC
>JAYTRM010000333.1:0-1648 GCA_043746165.1 Bdellovibrionales bacterium
CGCATTCACACCGGCCAAAAAAGAATCAGGATGAATCCAAAATTTTCGGGTGCGTGGATCTGCTTCAATAAACTCAATAGCGTTGGCACCCCCGCTCCAATAGATATTCAGACCCCTGGTCGAAACTTGCGTTCCTTTCGGCAAGAGGTCTTTCATACGCGCCACCAAGTTATGAATTTTACTTGAGTGAATTTCTGCGTCGTAGGGGGCAATTTCAAATCCTACCCACAGAGCTTCTTCAAAACTCATGACTTCTTGGCGCGCAAGTCGAGCCAATACTCGAGCCAGGGGAATTGAGGTGATTTCACGCTTGGCTTTCCAAATCCGATTATTTTCCAGGTCAATTGAAATTCCCCGCGAGCGTCGTCTTGCTCCGCGACTCGACTTTAGCGACTGCGCCCACTTCGGGATCAACTCGCCAAATAAAAGCGCTTGTGAACGCGCCAGAGGATGGCGGCCGATCCTCGCTTCGATCTCATCTAGCTGCGAATTCGCGATGTGGGCTGAGAGCCAGTCGATCCACAATCCTTCGTACTGAAAAAGCGGAAAGGGCTCGCAGTCCTGAATTGAAAAATGTTCGAGGTAGCGTCGAATGCCCACAGAGAGTGAATCTTGAAAAACCGCGAGCCAGCGCAAAGCATTACGCAACATTTGATAGTCTTCAAAAGTCATTTTTCCCAGCGCCCGCGCAAAATCAAAATTGTCGATTTCATTTTTTAGGTTGGCGCGATGAAGCTCGGTGGGCTCGTTTAGCCAGCGCCACGTCCAGAGGTACAGACGATCTACTCGTTCGTATGAGTTCTTAGCACCTTCTGAGCTGCCATCGCGAAGGCGCGGATCAGCTGTGATCGTCATAAGACGATCGCTTCTCGAGTAAAAATTTCTGTCCAGTACGAGACGTTGCAAAAGCTCTGCGTGGTTTTTCAGTCGAGGCTTCACGTAAGGCAGGCCATCGGCCCATAATCCGAGATATTGAGCTTGATCCATTTTTTCATCGGTAGCTGTTTGCAAACGCGTCTGGGTAAATAGCTCTGCGAAATCGCCGCGACGTAACGACCTTCTGCGGTGGAAGACCTGAAGCTGACTTTTCACGACTTCCGCAAGCGGCGAGTTTGGAACTTGCGAAAAGAGTTGCTCAAGCTTTGCGAGCGTTGCATCCCAAGGAAAATTAAGGCTGTCGAGAATCGCAAGCGCATTCATCTGACAAATGAGACGATCACCGGCATCCGAACTTTGCCCATCGGCCAAAAGATAAAATTCGAGTGCAGGTGAGAAATCGTCGCCGACATGAAGATTGATCGCACGTTGTAAGTAGTACTGATAACGAGCAGCCTTGTCTGCGGGATCAGAAAGAATATCGCTTGAGACTTCGTCCAAGGCCGCCATTGAGCGTTTCAGAAATCCCTCGGCCCTGAGAATCGACACGCGCAAAAGTGCAATTTGACGACGCTCTTGTAGCCGCAAGCCGATCTCGCTCTGAAGCTTCTCGATGGTATTCTGAGCACCCCGCCAATCGCCCTTGAAGCGTTGCGACCAAGCCTCATTGATCACCTGGCTTGCGACAATTGCCGTCGCCTTTTTACCGGTCATGGAGCTTTCTTAAACTGAAATCGGTAGTCTCCGCAATCGGCCGAACTACTTAATGTCA
>JAYTRM010000334.1:0-2198 GCA_043746165.1 Bdellovibrionales bacterium
CAAGGTTTCAGCCTCTGCAGGCCGAATGCGTCGGCCCGCCACCAACGAAATGTAGGGTGCGGCTTCGCGAATAAACTTGCGATATTCATCAAGTGAGTACTTGGGCTGTCTTTTCGGTTCAGTGCCCACCGCTCTCCTTTCGACCTGAGGATGTTCGCCGTGCCTCGGGAGGATCGCCCGCGCGACACCCCGTACTTCCCTCAAGCGAATCGACAAGGTGAGAAACGCCAGGCAACGTTACATGTTGAACCACGCGGGCGATGTGGCGCTGAAGAATACACGCCGTCAGCCAAGGCCAAGCAGTTCCGTCGCCACTCAGTCGTTGAAAATCGACGTTACCGTCACTTGTGTTGTAAGTTCCCGCCCCGTAGAAACTTTCAATTAAATCTTTGATTGCAAAATCCGCGAACGTGGCAGGGGTATGAAGATCGTCACGGCTCCAGCGATTGTAGTAGGCCATGGCGTCGACTGCGCGGCCACCGGCATTGTAGGCGCCGACAGCGAGCAACCATCCGACATTGAGAGGGTAATAATCCTGATTCCCTTGATCGACACAGGTCCGATGAAAACTTTCACCGTCTGCGTAACGATCTCGAGACTTGATGCCGGCCGGGACCACTTCTGCATAGAGCACCGCGAGTTCGTGACTCTTGGCCGCGATGCCTTCGTAAACACCGCTGCAATGATTGATAAAAGACTCAGAGATTTGGTAACGCAGGGCTTGCGCGTCCGCACTACCGGGCGGAAACCCACTGATCACGTCGCCAAGCTTTATCCCGGCAAAGTGCGTTTGGTTGAGCTGGTACTCGGGCAATCCGCCCAGGTGAGTGAGCGCGATATCATAGAACGGCTTGAGCAGAATCGGCGGATTGTCATCACACGCGACTTGCGTATCGGGCCAGCCGAGAGTTTTTTTCTCAGGCGCGGCTTGCGAGTTCGCCCAACGGCACCACTCCATAATATTGATTTGGCCAATGCCACACGAGTAATTTCCACCGTCAACGTAGATTCCTAACTCTGCGAAAAGTGATTCCTGATAAAGGGCGCCGGTCAGCACCTGCACCGGAAGCTTGTTGTCTCGACTTGCCCGGTAAACGCTCTGCACTTTGCCGGCAAAGTCATCAGACGCGATGGAAATCATCCACTCATCTTCGATTGCAGCCGCCGAGAAGGCTCCCGGATGATGAGCCTCGCGCAGCAGAACTTCTTTGGCTCTGCAGTACTCGAGAGGGCGCGGGTTCTTTCGCCAGTAGGTCAAATTTGCTTCGCTCAGGCTCTGTGGCCAATCCGTCAGCGGATTGGCGACCTGGCTCAAGTCAAGGCAAGCTCGGTCAGGCCGGCGTGGAATGACTTCTTCTGCGCAGCCAACATCGGGTTGAGCCCAATTGATTAACTTAGCGTTTGCAGTTTGCGCTGTCGCACTTAGAGATAGAAAGAGACCGGCGAAAATCGCAGGCCAAAGATAAACCGTCATCGCTTCACTCTCTTCCATGAAGTTACCGATTATTTAAGCTCGACGAACTTTTCTATTTAATGGCGACGAACGAGATCAAAAATTGAAGTCTGGCCTTTTTCACAAAACAGCGTGTTCAGCAAACCACTCGAGATTAAGTGGTTGCTTTTGATTTTGAAGTGAAACGGCTGCGGCGTTAACTCAATCGAGCTGGAGTCGCACTGGCTGGCAATTTTTCCTGACGTGTAGCTAATCATTCCTTGTTGGGCGGCATACGGGCTGACCAGTTGATAGTCACAACCGAAATACTTTGCGTCGATCACCAAAGAGCTCGCATCGAATTTTGCCCAAACTGCGTCGGGAAGCGGAAGGCGGTTTTTTTGGCCGAGTTCTTCTGCCGTCCAAGCTTGCTCTTGAAGATCGAATGCAGCTTGCCGAGCCACCGACGACTTCACACAAGAATGATGTGCAAGATCCCAAGTTCCGACTAAATCATTCGTTGGCATGGCCTTAGCCGAAGCCATAAAACTCAACAGAGATATTGCAGCAAACAAAAGACCGCGACCCATAGAACCCCCTTAAATAAAAAAATGATCTCTCACTGCCGGATGAGTTTGCAACAGGATCTTTAACTGGAAGGGGATGCGTCGACCGCCCGGACACCAGACGTTCGAAGTTCGGGCACGGCGTGACCTATTTGCAACACGTGCAGGTCCCAAGGTGGTCTTTTACTTGCTAACCGAAG
>JAYTRM010000335.1:0-7837 GCA_043746165.1 Bdellovibrionales bacterium
GAGCGCCAACTAGAGTGAGCTGCGGTGACTGATAATCACCTTGGACACCCACTTGATTTTCTTGTGCGGGTTCGCGATTCCCACCCATCACGAGCGGGCCTGGCCCTTGAAAAGAACTGCAACCGGCAAGCAAAGCGCTTACCATGACTGCACTCATTAAGTTGACGTATTTCTTAGAGATAGGAGTCGTCTTCAAAGTAAAACTCATACCCAAAAGAATATCAGAAAAGATCACTTGTAGATCGGAAATGACTGGCAAAGCTCGCGG
This sequence comes from Bdellovibrionales bacterium, assembly GCA_043746165.1. Lineage (GTDB taxonomy): Bacteria > Bdellovibrionota > Bdellovibrionia > Bdellovibrionales > JAMPXM01 > JAYTRM01. The sequence continues at coordinate 269 of JAYTRM010000335.1, forward strand.
ACCTGGCCCTTGATCTTGGCGAGTCGTAGTTCTTCTGTCGGATGGCTAAGCACCTCGATAATCCACGAAGCAATTTGCCTCATCTGCGCTTCTTTCATTCCGCGCGTGGTAAGAGCCGGAGTTCCGATGCGGACGCCGCTCGTAACAAACGGCGAACGCTTTTCGTTAGGTACAGTGTTTTTATTTACCGTAATGCCGGCGCGATCGAGCGCGATTTCCGCATCTTTTCCTGTCACCGAGCGGGCGCTGAGATCGACCAACACGAGATGATTATCGGTGCCGCCCGTGACGAGATCGATTCCTCCGGCCAGTAGACCTTCGGCTAAGGCCTTGGCATTGACGACCACCTGCTTGGAGTAATGCTTGAACTCAGGCCGCAGTGCCTCTTGAAACGCCACTGCTTTCGCTGCGATCACGTGTTCAAGCGGTCCACCCTGAATTCCAGGGAAAATTTTCGAGTTTACTTTTTTACCCAGCTCTTCAGCGCGCGCAGACCCGCACAAAATCATTCCCCCGCGCGGACCGCGCAGAGTTTTGTGGGTCGTGGTGGTTACGAAATCAGCAAAGGGGAGCGGAGAGGGATGAACGCCGCCCGCAACCAATCCGGCAAAATGTGCCATGTCGACCAAGAGAAGTGCACCGACTTCATCGGCGATGTCGCGAAACGGCTTAAAGTCAAGTTCGCGCGGGTAGGCGCTGTAGCCAGCAATGATCACTTGCGGCTTTTCTTTTTTCGCTACCGATCGAATCACCTCGTAGTTGATCCGGTGGGTTTCGGGATCGAGCCCGTAGTGAACCGCACGAAAGATCGTTCCGCTGAAATTGGCCGGGCTCCCGTGGGTGAGATGGCCACCGTGCGAAAGGTCCATCCCGAGGATGGTATCGCCAGGTTTCATCACTGAAAGAAAGACGCCCATGTTCGCCTGCGAGCCCGAATGCGGCTGAACGTTGGCAAAACTCGCGCCAAAGAGTTGTTTCGCCCGATCGATCGCGAGCTGCTCAATGTGATCGACGAATTCGCAGCCGCCATAATAGCGCTTCCCAGGGTATCCTTCGGCATACTTATTGGTCAGAATTGAACCCTGGGCCTCCATAACTGCGCGTGACGTGTAGTTCTCAGATGCGATCATTTCTAAACCATGCTGCTGGCGCCCAGTCTCATGCTCAATCCATTTGAAAAGCTCGGGATCGGCCGCCTGGAGATTTTCGAAATTTTTCAGAGTTGTCGACGCCATGTGAGATCTCCTTCATGAGGTTTCTCCGACACCATCTGGGTGTTGTCCCAAGGCTCTCAGAGCTTGAGAGCGGCGTCGAGTTTACGAACCCGTTCCTTGTGGCGTTCGCCCGCAAACGCGGTTGTCAAAAACACTTGGACCATTCGCTCACACAGATCGTGGTCGAGTAGTCGCCCGCCGAGACAAAGCACATTGGCATCATTGTGCTCTCGCGAGAGTCCCGTTGACTCCTCATTCCAGCACAGTGCAGCCCGCACTCCCAAGTAGCGATTTGCACGTATTGCCATACCTTGGCCTGAACCACAGATCAAGACGCCTTGCCCCCCGTTCTCTTTAACCCTCGAGGCAACCAAGTCGGCAAAATCAGGGTAATCAACCCGAGTGTCAGTGAAAGGCCCAAGATCTTGCCAAATCATTTTGGGCAAATTGTTCGGCAAATTAAAAGAGGGCCAATCGAGCGTTAGATTTTTTATAAGTCGCTCTTTGAGTTCAAACCCGGCGTGATCCGAAGCGATAAAAACTGCAGGCGTAGTCGATAAGGCGCTCATTTAAATTTTCGAAAAAATGAGCGAAACGTTGGTGCCACCAAAGCCGAAACTATTGTTGACGACGTGCTCAAATCGCCCATCACGTGCGTGGTGAGGAATGTAGTCTAAATCACAATCATCACTCGGGTTATCGAGATTAATTGTCGGAGGAGCGACGCCTTTATCGATGGCAAGAACTGAAAATACGCTTTCAATCGCGCCGGCTGCTCCCAGGGTATGGCCAGTCATGCTCTTTGTGCTGCTGACCCAAAGTTTTTTCGCGTGATCGCCAAAAACCGTTTTGATCGCTTGGGTTTCTGCCCCGTCGCCAGCGGGCGTGCTCGTACCGTGAGCGTTGATGTATTGAACTTGATCGGCGCTGATGCGCGCATCTTGCAAGGCTAAACGCATGGCATTTGCACCGCCGGCTCCGCCTGGCGCCGGATTAGTCATGTGAAAAGCATCCGAACTCGTCCCGTATCCCGAAACCTCGGCGTAAATTTTCGCTCCCCTCCGGGCGGCGTGCTCGTATTCTTCGAGAACCAAGATCGCCGCACCTTCGGAAAGCACGAAGCCATCCCGATCACGATCAAAAGGACGACTGGCCATTTGCGGTTGTTCGTTGCGAGTCGAGAGGGCTTTCATCGCCGCAAATCCTGAAACTGCCATCGGACAAACTGCAGCCTCGGCTCCGCCCGCAATCATCACATCGCAAAGTCCGCGGCGTATGTAATTGGTAGATTCACCGATGGAATGAGCGCCAGAGGCACAAGCTGAAGTCACAGAGTAATTAGGGCCCTGAAGATGATAGCGGATCGAGATATTGCCCGCCGCAAGGTTGGTGATCACCATAGGGATGAAGAAAGGCGTGACCCGCGATGGTCCACGTTCAAGTAAAACTGAGTGCTGGACTTCGATTCCGCCCAACCCCCCGATGCCGACTCCCACAATCGAACCCGCCCGACGTCCAAGCTCTGGAGTCATCGTGAGGCCGGAGTCGCGGATCGCCATATCTGCTGAAGCCATGCTCAGCTGAATGAAACGATCCATTTTCTTCTGTTCTTTTTTCTCGATGCAAGTCGAGGGGTCAAAACCCTTCACCTCGCCGGCGAAATGGACGTCATAATTTGCGGTATCAAAAAAGCTGATAGGACCAATGCCCGAGCGGCTCGACGTAATGCCAGCCCAGGATTCCGCCACAGTGAGGCCAAGTGGTGAAACCATTCCCATTCCGGTGACGACAACGCGACGCTCGGGTTGAGTCTGTCGTTGATAAACATTCTTTGATACGTTCACGATGTCGACCTCTTCACAAACGGAATATCGGCCACAACGAGCAATTTCGACTCGCGGGTCAGCAGCTGCAACCCACGAATTGAGACCGTTTTTCCGGCTAAACGATTAGGCTTTGCCTTTGGTTTGCAAATACGTGCAAACGTCAGCGACAGTTTTGAGCTTTTCAGCGTCCTCGTCAGGAATTTCAATGCCGAATTCCTCTTCCATCGCCATCACCAATTCGACGATGTCGAGACTGTCTGCGCCGAGATCGTCAATGAAAGATGCCTCAGGCTTTACGCGCTCAGGGTCAACGCCGAGCTGCTCGACTATGACTTCTTTCACTTTGGGTTGAATTGTCGTCATCATTTCTCTACCTCCAACTATTTCCATTTTTCACTCACTTTTTCGTTAGCCAATTGTCATATGTTTGTTACACGCTATCATCTTGTTTGTACACATTCACATGTACATCCCGCCGTTAACACTGAGCGTGACGCCCGTGATATACCGGGCTTCAGCGCTCAACAAGAACGCCACCGCGGCCGAAACGTCGTCGACGTCGCCCAAGATTCCGAGCGGAACTTTGGAGAGAATCGCGGTTTTTTGCTGATCCGTCAAAACATCCGTCATCTCTGTCTGAATGAATCCAGGCGCCACGCAGTTGACTCTCACACTCCGCGAACCGATCTCCTGAGCAATCGACTTACTAAAGCCTTCGATGCCGGCTTTGCTGGCGGCATAATTACTTTGCCCAGCGTTGCCCATTTCACCGATCACGCTGGTGACGTTGACGATGCTGCCGGCGCGGGCCTTGAGCATCACTTTCACCGCCGCCCGAGTGCACAGAAAAACACCCCGCAGATTGGTGTCAATAACGGCCTGAAAGTCATCGGTTTTCATCCGCAAAAGCAGTTGATCGCGAGTGATTCCGGCATTGTTGACCAGACCGTCGAGGCGAGAGAAGTGGGAGAGAACGGTCTCAAAAGCGGCCTGCACCGAGACTTCATCTTCGACCTTAAGTTGCAAAGCTAGGTGGCCTTCACCAGGCAGGCTTTCGACCACCGCTTGCGCAAGATCAGGCTTAGTGCTGTAGGTCACGGCGACGCGGGCCCCTTCACCGGCAAGCCGGCGCGCAATACCCGCGCCAATACCGCGGCTTGAACCGGTCACAAGGATCGCCTTTCCAGCAAAACGATTTCCCCTCAGCAGATCCGCATTCAAACGCGTCCCCCTCTCGATTCTTCACCGAGTGCCGCAACTAAAATCTTCAATTCGTCCAAAGTGTTGATATTGAAAGGTGTTGGCCCGTTTGAGTCAATTTTTTTCGCAAGCCCACTGAGTATCTTACCTGAGCCAAATTCAATTTGCCGATCAACGCCACTAGCTGCAAGAGCTAGAACGCATTGAGTCCAGCGAACCGGACCAGAAACCTGATGAATCAGGTTCTGACGCAGAATATCAGCATCCGTCGTGGCTTCGGCAGTGAAGTTCTGAATGATCGGCCACTGCGTGTCGCGAAAAGGAATCTCAGTCAAAACTTCGCGCATTTTTAGCTCTGCGGGCTTCATCAGGCGGCAATGAAAAGGCGCCGAGACCTTGAGCGGAATGAGCTTCATACGGGGAGTTTCCGGAGCGAAAATCTCGGCTTTTGCGTTTTCTTTCATCCAATTGAGAAGCTTGAGCGAACCACTGATCACCACCTGCTCGGGCGCGTTGAAATTGGCCGCCTCAACAGGTGAAATTCCGCTTTTTTCCTCAGCCCAACGACACAGGTATGCGACCTGGGCATCGGATAATCCCATCACTGCGGTCATTCCGCCTTCGCCGACCGGAACAGCCTCCTGCATGGCTTGACCGCGGATTCGAACAGCGCGTAGGCCGTCAGCGAAAGTTAATCCTCCGGCCGAGACAATCGCGGCATATTCGCCGATCGAATGTCCGGCTGCGGCCGCGATGTAAACACCGACCTCGGAGGCCACAACGCGAAACGTAGCCATCGAAACTAGTAAAAGCGCCGGCTGAGTGTTTTCGGTTAGTTGAAGATCTTCGGCAGGACCTTCAAAACATAGCTTTTTAAAATTGAGACGGAGGGCATCGCTAGCCTCTTCGAATGTCTCCCGAGCCACTGGAAAGTTTTCGACGAGCCACTTCCCCATTCCAACCGACTGACTTCCTTGCCCAGGAAACAACGCGCCCCAAGACATCAATACCTCAAAATTGCGCTGCCCGAGGTGAGGCCTGCGCCGAAGGCGGTGAGGAGGACAATTTGCCCACGTTTGATCCGACCGTCTCGAACTGCGATGTCAAAAGCAGTCGGGATTGTGGCAGCCGAGGTATTTCCAGTTTCTGGCAGAGTGACGATCACCCGCTCGGGAGGAATCTCGAAATATTGAGCCACAGAATCTAAGATTCGGATGTTAGCCTGATGTGGAATGAGCCAATCAACCTGTTCTTTCGAGAGGCCATTGGCTTCAAGCGCTTCGTTGCAGCCGGTGGTCATCGTTCGGACCGCGTGCTTAAAGATCTCTCGGCCCTTCATCTTCACGAATTGCAAATCGTTATCGAGCACGTGCTGTGAAAACGGCATGCGCGAACCGCCAGCAGCCAGGGTAAACAACTCACCTAGACTTCCGTCGGCATGACAATGTGTGCTCATAATTTGCGAGCTATCACCATTTTCGGCGCGGCTGACGATCATCGCACCGGCGCCATCGCCAAATAGAATGCAAGTTTCGCGGTCCTTATAATTGACAATCCGGTGCAGAATTTCAGCTCCGATGACAAGGGCGTGGCGATACATGCCTGTTCGAATGAATTGATCAGCGACCGACAGACCATAGATAAAACCAGAACAGGCCGCAGACAGATCAAACGCCATGATATTTCGCGCTCCAAGTTTGCTTTGGAGAACGCAAGCAGCGGTTGGCATCGGCTGATCCGGAGTGACGGTGCAGACTATAATGAGATCGAGATCCGTAGCTGACAGTTGAGCGTTTTCGAGCGCCCGGGTCGCAGCAATGTAGGCGAGATCTGAAGTCGCTTGGTCATCGCGAGCTAGGTGGCGATTGCGAATTCCGGTTCGCTCAACGATCCACTGGTCATTGGTATCGACCATTCGCTCAAGATCAGCATTGGAAAGCACACGGTCGGGAATATAGTGGCCAGTACCCGAGACTTTCGAGTGATAAGCTAGTGCTGCGGAAGGCGATTTAGTCATTCCCTGACCCTTTATTCACAGACTGGGTTCGTCAACATCAAACGAAATCACCACGAGCCAATGTACCTGGCACATTGCAATCGGCTGCTGACCCCAGATGAGGCGACCAAAGTCATCACCCTCCGGAAGAACCGCAATTGATGTCCCCATTCGCTGAGGTCTACCGAACTCGTTGAGCAGGAAGCCTTAGGCTTTCGCGACAACGACTTCTTTTCCTTTGTAGTAACCACAAGATGGGCAGACATGGTGAGGCTTTACAAGACCTCCACAGTTGGCACAGCCGATGGTTGTTGGAGGAACAAGAAAGTCGTGAGAACGGCGCATGTCGCGACGCGAACGGGTCGTTCTCTTCTTAGGATTTGGCATATCAACTCCAGCCAGGGCTCAAACGAGTGTTTTCCATTGAAAATTCGCACTCAGGGAGAGCTCGTTAAAAAATCATGATCGGCACGAAAAGAGTGCGTGAATCTATAACATTTCCGAACAAAATCAACAGATAATCGACCATTATCTATTGTCTAAGTATTGGGCAGACGTTGAACCAACTTTGGCTAGGTCCGTCGCAAACCCCGAAAACACCTCACAAAAGCGAAATAAACGAGGGCTGACGGGCCACTTTACGGTTCTCGGATTGCACTACTCTCTGTTGTACGGCGGCTGGAAGGCGGGCTGTATAACCGGTCAGACGACTTGGTTGAACGCCCCGGATCCCAAAAAAATGGGGTGGAGGAAAAAATGGCTTCAAAATTGAGCAGTCTTATCTTTTTCGCGGCAGTCGCCCTTTTGGGCCACTTATTACATTCCCCGGCCGCTCTGGCGCGAGACTCTGCGCTTCTCAATCAGGCCGTGACGGACTCGATCTCCGAGCGCGCCGACGTCGAGAGGCAATTTAAAACCGATACGAAAATATCTCATGCTGAACGACCCAGGGGCATCAGCAAATCCATCGCGGTGGAACTCGGAGACGGCCTCGGCGGAGGCAAAAAAGGCAATTCTGACCGTCTCAAGCTCAAATCAAAAATTGAGGTTTATCGCGAGCACGCCGTCGCAGCGAAACTAGACCGCGAGTGGAGAGATGTTAAAAACTCGCTCAGCCAGGCGCAGCACAGCAGCTTCTCGGAAAAAACCAAGAAGTCTGCAGCTCAGCAACAGCTCGATTGATTTCGCTAGAGAATTAGTTTTTTCAACTCCTGCTGCGAGTAGACGTAATCGGCATAAATCATCGTATTGGTGATGTTTCGGTGGCCGAGCGCCACTTGCACAAGGCGTATATCCTTAGTTTTCCGATAGAGACGAATCGCAAAGGTATGTC
>JAYTRM010000336.1:0-12653 GCA_043746165.1 Bdellovibrionales bacterium
CCAGGCAGACCCGCGCTCGGAGCTGAGCGACCGATTGACCAAACTGTTCCGCGATGTCCGCAACTGCCGGAATTTTCAAATTTGGACACCCTTAACCAATCTCACTGAGTGCCGAAGCTCAGACGCCCTGTGGATAACTCAACTTATCCACAGGCCTGCGGCTGGAAAAATGTCGACAATTTTGCAAGAGGCTCGATTGTGAAGATTTTGATTTCAGGATTTCAAGCCTTTGCGGGCGACGACGTCAATCCAACGCAAGGGCTAATTGAAAAAATCCTGAAAGGTGAAAGCAAATTTCCATCTCACTTGGTTGTGCGCGGCGTGGTTTTGCCTGTGCTTTATAGCCAGGCCTTTGCGCAATTGAAAGCCTGTGCTCAGGAGTTTGATCCCAATGTCATCGTCGCCCTCGGCCAAGCCAATGGCCGAAGCGCGGACATCGAGATCGAACGAGTGGCGATCAATTGCCAGGCGAGCGAGATCGCCGACAATAGCGGTGAAGTTCGCGATCAAGCCGTCGATCCGCTTGGTCCACCTGCTTATTTTTCTACTCTGCCAATTGATCGACTGCTGAATTCTTTGAAATCATGTGGTGTCCGCGCCTCGATTTCGAATTCTGCCGGTACCTACGTTTGCAACTCACTCTTTTATCAGCTTCAGGATTGGACCCTCCGCTCAACGCGAAAGTCGGGCTTTATTCATGTTCCGCTTTTGCCTGAACAGGCCCTTCGCCGAGGTCCGGCGGTCCCTTCGATGGAGCTTGCCGAGATGACTCGTGCACTGGGGGAGGTTATCACTTGTCTTGGGTCTCGGACGGTCTGGGAGCTAACCTGAGCGGCCCAGGACCTTGTGACTCGGCACTTAGGTGTTACAATGTGAGTATGAGCCGAATCGATAACGGGACCACGGGCGAAGTCCTCGCGCAACTCAAGGATCAGTACTCGCAGCGCGAGCGCGAAAGTGAAACCAGACATCGTGGTGAAGTGAAGGATTTGCGCGAAAATCAGCGCACAGAACTCGATAAGGTTAAGACCGAGGCGCAGAAACGAATCGATGAAATTCAAGACGAGAGCAATCTGAAGCTCAGTCAAAAAGACCTTGATCATCAAAAAGAAATTGAGTCGATCAAATCGATCTACACAAAGCGGCTCGCAGAAACTCGCAAGCCGACAGACAGTTCATCTTAGGACCATCAAGGCTGCTGGCCCGCTCAACTACTCAAGCACCGTCTTTGCGATCGTCTGCAGTTGCATGTTGCTTGTGCCTTCGTAGATCTGGCCGATCTTGGCGTCGCGCCAGAACTTCTCGACCGGATATTCCTTCGTAAAGCCGTTGCCACCGAAGAGGTCGATCGCGAGCGAGCAGATGCGCTCGGCTGTGCGCGACGAGAAAAGCTTCGCCATTGCCGCGGCTTCGATGAAATTTTGACCGGAGTCTTTGAGCCTAGCGGCATTGTAAACCATGAGGCGAGCTGACTCAAGTTGCGTGCGCATCTCGGCGATTTGGAACTGCACCGCCTGAAATTGCGAAAGTGTTTTTCCAAATTGCTCGCGCGTTTTGACGTAATTGAGTGTTGCTTCAAAAGCACCTTGGGAGATTCCCACCATTTGGGCGCCAATACCGATGCGTCCCTCGTTGAGGGTTTCAATGGCGATCTTGTAGCCCTTGCCGATTTCTCCGAGAATGTTTCCTTTTGGAACCTCGCAATTTTCAAAAAGGAGTTCGCAGGTCGAAGAAGCGCGAATGCCGAGCTTGTCTTCTTTTTTTCCGACCGCAAAGCCCTTAAAGCTTTTCTCGACGACAAAAGCATTGATACCTTTGTAGCCGGCTGCGGGGTTCGCATTGGCAAAAACCAAGAAGACCGATGCTTCTTTGCCGTTGGTGATCCAGAGTTTTGAGCCATTGAGAACCCACTTATCGCCCTTATCTTCGGCGCGAAGTTTGAGACCGAAGGCGTCGGAGCCCGAAGTGGATTCCGAAAGTGCGTAGGCGCCCACGCAGTCGCGGGCGAGCATTGTGAGGTATTTATCCTTGATCGCGTCATTGCCCCAGCGCAAGAATGCGTTGGTGACTAAGGTGTTTTGCACATCGACCAGCACGGAAACTGAGCCATCCACGCGCGCGAGTTCTTCAATCGCGAGACAAGCCATGAAAAATGAGCTTGCAGCGCCGCCGTATTTTTCAGGTGATTCGATGCCCATGAGTCCCATTTGGAAAAGCTTCGGAATCAGCTGACTTTCTATTTGTGCTTCGGAATCCATTTTCAAGACGAGCGGGCGGATTTCGCCCTCTGCAAACTCCCGAACGGCGTCGCGAAATGCAAGTTCATCTTCAGAAAGGTGAGTGAGAGCGAAGCGGTTTTCAGCGTTAGACATCGTTCGATGCCCCCAATTGACAAGAGTTATTGCTCTGAACAGCTACCAGCCTTATACTCTGGCATCGTTGTAGGGACAATTCAAACACGGCTTAGGCCTGGATCTCAACTCGAGCGACCGCAAGCGTCGATTAAGTTCGGATCAAGTTCAGTTCAAGTTCGGATCAAGTTCGGTTCAAGCGATGGGTAGTCCTGTCGCTGAGCCATGCGAGAGCTCAACGGAGGTTTTGAGATGACTGGTTCCGACAATCTCATTCGCGTTTTAGTCGCCAAACCTGGTCTCGATGGCCACGACCGAGGGGCCAAAGTCGTAGCCCGTGGCCTTCGTGATGAGGGCTTCGAAGTGATCTACACAGGTCTCCACCAAACTCCCGAGATGGTCGTCAATGCGGCCATGCAAGAAGACGTCGACGTCATCGGGCTTTCGATTCTTTCTGGGGCTCACATTCCGCTCGTCACCGCCGTGCAAGATTTGATGAAGACGCGGGGAATGGATCAGCCGATATTTGTCGGAGGTATTATTCCCAATGATGACGCAAAGCAGCTGTTGGGCGGCGGAGTGGCCGCTGTTTTCGGTCCAGGCTCGTCGATTGGCGAAATCGCCGTCAAACTTCGCGAACTCGCAGTTCGTTCATGACCTTGGGTGAGCAGAGGGTTCAACATTTTTTTGACTCCGTCTCCTCGAGCCTAACCTACGTCGTCTGGGATTCGGCGACGCGGGACGCAGTTGTGATCGATCCGGTCTTGGATTTCGATGTCTGCACGCAGGCGCTTTCGCAGCAAAGTCTTCACCAAGTCGAGCTGTTTGTTTTGCAAAACCAGCTGCGCGTGAGGTGGATTCTCGAAACTCACGCCCATGCCGATCATCTTTCGGCCTCCCGCGAGGCCAAGCACCTCTGGCCCAGGTCGCATTGGGGAATGGCATCGGCGACCTCAGTTGTCTTTGAAAACTTGCGCGCGGCAAGGCATTGGCCAGCTCATCTAACACTCGCCGGCCTCGGTGTTGACCGTTGGCTTAACGATGGCGAAGAGTTACTGGCCGGGACTCTGCGCGTGCAGATTCTCGCGACACCGGGCCACACACCAAGCTGTTTGACCTATCAAATTGGCGACAGCCTTTTTGTCGGCGATCTACTCTTGATGCCAGACGCCGGGACTGGCCGTTGTGATTTTCCAGGCGGCAGTGCTGCCGAGCTTTACAATTCAGTTTTCACAAAGCTCTACACTTTGCCGGATCATTACAAAACCTACGTCGGCCACGATTATCAGCCAGGTGGTCGTCCGCTGTCTTTTCAATCTGCGATTGGCGAGCAAAAAAGAGCAAATATTCATCTCCAAGCCGCAACGGCGAAACCGGCCTTCGTCAGCTTTCGGGAAACTCGTGACAAAGGGCTCACGGTGCCCCGTCTCATCACGCCGAGTTTGGATTGGAATCTTGGAGCCCATCAAATTGTTGCGAGGGTGGAGGAGCTTGAGCCGTAGCGGGAGCGGCTTGGTCGCGGCATCGGTTTGGCTTGAAATTTCGGTTCAAACCGAAGACTCAAGCCGATGCCGCTACCGATTCAAACCATTTGGCTTAGCAGCTGCGACCGATTCCGAGAACGTGAAAGTTCCGTTTTCGCCTTTGCTCTTGGATGTGAGCTCAGCAAACTGAATTTTTTCCCATGGAAAATCGCGGTTGAGGTGGGAGCGCCCAATCCAAACCATCATCGGCGGATGCAAAACGTGCCCGTCGTGATCTGGAAGCCATTCGATCAGGAGTGGAGAGTGCGATCCAGAAGGTGCGCCTCGGGTGATTTTTACCTGGGCTCCAGAGGTGGCGGGTCCGGTGCCGTCGGTCCCAGCATCGAAGTCGGACCCGCCAACTCCGGAGACAACAAACGAGGCGTGGTCAGGAAGATGTTGCAGAAAGTCAGGGTCGAGAAGGTGAGCGGGCAAAGTGATTGAAAAATTGACCGACTTTTCGGCGGGTTTTAGGCCGCAAGTGTGGCCTGAGACTTCAAGTTGGACGTCCTGCTCGCCTCGCAGCTCGATTTTCAACGCAAGGGGTTTCGCGGTCTTTGGGCAGGAGACTGGATCGCTCGAAACAAGATGGTAGTTTTGATGGTCGGCCGTAACTCCGGCGCCCAGCGGTGTGAGGACCGAGGTAAAAGTCGAAAGAGCCCCAATCATCACATGATTAATCAAGAGACGTCCTCCTTTTCCATTACGCCTAGATCATTCCGCCTGGGGGATCTCTCAATACTCAACTTCTCTTTGCATAATGTCAAATTTCTGAGCCGGATGTCCGCTGGACACGGACGCGTGACTCCGCTAGGCTTCTAGTCCATATGCAACAAAATGCCGGCGCCTTTGAAATTGCCTACAGGGCCATGACTTACTTCCTGCCGTTTCTGTTTGCCCTCTGTTTTCATGAATTTGCGCATGGCTGGGTGGCCCGAATGCGGGGCGATCGAACTGCGGAGCAGCAAGGCCGTTTGACGCTCAACCCAATGGCGCATGTAGACATTCTTGGCACGATCGTTTTGCCCCTCCTCGCAATTGTGACGCATCTTCCCTTTTTTGGCTGGGCCAAGCCGGTTCCAGTTAATGAGCGTAATTTGAAAAATCCGCGGGTGGATATGTTTTGGATCGCTTTTGCTGGTCCTCTGTCTAATTTGTTCTTAGCTTTTGTCGGCGCGATTGGACTCGGCGCTTACGCTCGACTTAATTCTGCAAATCTCATGGGCGGCAGCGAAGGCGGAATGGAGATCGTGAACGTCTTAAAGATCTTTATTGAAGTGAATGTTTTCCTCGCCGTTTTCAACATGATTCCGATTTATCCGCTCGACGGCGCAAAAGTTCTGGCTCGGTTCTTACCGGAAAACGTCAATCGCCAGATTGAGGCGCTCGCGGGTTATTCGAGTATCATCTTGTTGTTTTTGCTGTGGAGCGGGGGCCTAACGCTCTTATCTTTTCCCGCCGTCTGGGTCGAAAATCTTTTTCTGAACCTCGCGAGTGGAGTGATGGGCGCATGACCGCTCAGGAACCTGGGATAACATCAGACCCCACAAGCTCGAGCGAACTTCAAGTCAAACGCGAACTCGGCGCCAAGCCTCCGCCGGGGAGTCGCATCATGAGTGGCATGCGCTCAACCGGTAAACTTCATCTCGGCAATTACTTTGGCGCGCTGAAAAATTGGCTGGAAATTCAAAAGGAACTGCCCGGTTACTACGGAGTGATGGACTGGCACGCGATGACCAGCAGTTATAAAACTCCGCACGACGTGCAGTATCACGTGCGGGATATTTACGCCGAGTGGTTGGCCTGGGGACTCGATCCCGTAAAAAACGTGATCTTTATTCAGTCGGAAGTTCCACAGCACTTGGAACTCTACATGTTCTTTTCAATGCTCACACCGATGTCGTGGCTCGAGCGCGTGCCGACTTGGAAAGACGTCGAAGAAGAGGCAAAAGCCAGCGATACTCACAACCTTGGCCGCTTTTCTTACCCGGTCTTGCAAGCGGCTGATATCGCGATCTATGGCGGCACGCATGTGCCAATCGGTCAGGATCAAATTGCACACCTTGAACTTTCGCGCGAGATCATTCGTCGTTTTAATTTTCTTTACGGCGGAGAGATTCCGGAGCCGCGTCCCGTGTTCACCGAGACGCCGGTGCTCGTCGGCTCTGATGGTCGTAAGATGTCAAAGTCTTACGGTAACGTTTTTGGGCTGACGCTGGAACAAGAAGAAATTACGAAAACTCTGCGGCTCATGCCGACCGATCCCGCACGTGTCAGGCGCACGGATCCGGGTGAACCGACCAAGTGCCCGGTGTATTCGTTCCACAAACTGTTCTCAACTGCTCAAGATTTAAACTGGGTCGAGCAGGGATGCCGCTCAGCTGGAATCGGCTGTGGCGATTGCAAAAAGAAATTAGCCGAGAATATCAACAGCTTGGTGGCTGAACCTCGTGAGAAGAAAAAAGAATTCTTGCAACATCCGGAGACGCTTGATTCAATCATCGCCGATGGGTGTCAGCGGGCGCGTAAACATGCATCCGAGACGATCGCGAAAGTCAAAGAGTGGACGGGCTTTACCGCCAAGGGTGATTATTGAGTTATTTGGTTCATTTGCGACAATTTGAAGGTCCTTTGGGACTGCTGCTCTATCTCATTCGCAAAGAAGAGATGGACATCTTCGATATCAAGATCACCGAGATCACCAAACAATATCTCGACTACATTCGGATGATGAAGGAGCTCGATCTCGAGCTCGCCGGTGAATTTGTCGCGATGGCCGCCACACTCATTCATATCAAATCCCGCATGCTGCTTCCGAGCTATAACGAAGAAGGCGAAGTCGTTGAGCAGGAAGATCCACGCAAAGAACTCGTGCAAAAGCTTCTCGATTATCAACGCTATCAGGACGTCTCCAAGCGCCTGTACGGCCGGCCACTTTTGGGTCGCGACGTGTTCGCGCGCGGCATTCGCGAAGAGTACCTGAGCGAAGCGGGTGGCGGCGAAGTGATCGTCGAAGAAGATGGGCTCTTCTCGCTGATCTCGAGTTACCGCATGGTGATTCGCAAGGCATTGCGAATGGTTCACAAGGTTCGACCCAAAGTGCTGTCGATCGCCGAGCGCGTGATGCAGATGAAGCATAGATTGCTGGTCGGAGTTCGCGTTGTGCTGAGCGAGCTGATCGATGCCACCGGCGAATCGCGCCGCGGGCAAGTTCTCGTGACCTTTCTGTCGCTTCTCGAACTCGGCCGTATGGGCTACGTCTCACTTTTTCAAAGTGACACTTACGGCGACATCCACATTGAAGCGGTCAAACCGATTGAACGAAACGTTTTAGAACGCGTTCAAGAATTTGATGCCGGCGATATTGATGCGATTGCTAATTCTTTGATTAGCGAGGCGATCGAGGAGCGTGAAGATAAAATCGATCTGTCGCAAATCATGGCGTCGGATGATTCTCGAGATATCGAACAATTAGATCTCGCTGTGACGTCGAAGACGACGGTGGCTGAGGCAGTCGATGCCGGCGCTGCGGACATTGATTCGTCAATTGATAAGGTAATAGACGTTGCAAGTGATGAGGACATTCTCGCTGCCGAGGCGGAATTGGGTGATGTATGAGTGAAATAGATAAAGACCTCGATCAGATCGAAGCGAATTTGAATGCCCCGAAAGATGACGTAACTGAAGTTACAGCGGTTCCGAAAGAAAAATCACGCCGGGGTTCAGGTAAGCGCAAGGCGAAAGTCGCCGCCGCTGAGCCAAGTGATGCTGCTGATGATGCCGGCCAGGTCGAAGAAAATAAATTTAAGCCCAGCGTCCTAAACGCAATCGACTGGAATGCATCAGCTAAGCAACTACATTTTCTCGAGACCGACGACTCAGTTGTAATGCCGCCCGAAGACTTAGCCTTGTCGGCGGCAGAATCAGCCGAATTGTCAGCAGCCCACTCTGCCGACGCCACTCCGCAGGGGTTGGCAGGCGAGTCTTCGGTTCAAACCGACAGGTTGACGTCTGAGGCGTCGGTTCAAACCGACTGCGAACCTTTTTTTGAGCTTTCGATGGAGGCACTTGAGCTCGAAGGTGAATCGGATCCTGAACTTAACGCCCGTGCCGAATCTCAAAGTGAGACTGGTGGCACGACCGTTGGCGACGACTCACGAAACGACTTACGAAGCGATTCGCCAAACGACTCGCAAAATGACTCGCCAAGCGAGTTAGCAGACGCCCCGGAGATTCCCTCAGAGCTTGACCAGTTTGCATCCACGCAATTTGTTGCAGAGGATCAGCTGATTTCGGTGATCGAGAGCTTACTCTTTTCAACGGATAAGCCCGTTTCGGTAGCTACGATCAAGACGATTTTTAAGGGAACAAACATTCGGAACAAAGACATCGAATTTGCAATCGATGGACTTTCGCGCGAGTACGCATCACCTACTCGCGGTGTGGCGCTCGAAGAAGTCAATGGCGGCTATCAGCTGCGGACCAAGTCAGATAACGCTGAGTTTCTGCGCGGGTTAACGAAAGTTCGTCCGTTTAGGCTGTCGGGACCGGCGCTCGAAGTGATGTCGATTGTCGCTTACAAACAGCCAGTTACGAAAAACGAAATTGACGCAATCCGCGGTGTCGAAAGTGGACACTTGCTACGTGCGCTGATGGAACGTGGACTTGTGTATTTTGCCGGAAAGAGTGAATTGCCCGGTAAACCGATGACGTATGGTTCGACACGCAAATTTCTCGAGATCTTTGGTCTGAGAAATATTCGTGAGCTGCCGACTTTGAGCGAAATCGATGAGCTTTTACCGGATGGAATTGGCGAAGTTGAGGAAAAAGAAACCCTTGCCGGTCTCGCCGACAGTATGTCGCAGGCGATCACCTCGAGTTACTCCGAAGGCGAGCAGGAACTTGAGAAAATCAACGAGCAGCTCAAAGCGGTCGATACGACCTCGGAATTTTTTGAGCAAGAAAAAGAGCGCGAACGTCTAAAACGCGATCATGATCGTGCTCAGGACATTCGCGAAAAGCTCGTGCTTGGCGACGCCGTCGAAGACAAAGATAAGAAATGGCTCGCTCGGTTCGAGGCCAAGTTGTTAGAACCCAAGGTTGAGCCCGGATCGAAATTGGCGGCCACCGAGCCTTCAATCGGCGGTGAGCTATCAAGCTTAAGCGCGGAAACCTTGACGAGCATTTCCGAAGCTGAAGCGTCGGAGGTTCTCAAAGAGGCCGACGGAATCCTTGAAGCTGACCGAATCGACGACGAGCATGGTGATGACCTCACGGATCGTCTCGATTGGGATGACGATGCGCACTCTGACGATCATGGCTCAGACCATGACTCCGAAGGCATGTGAGGCCAGCTCGCGTCGTTCTAAAAGTCGCAATCTCTACTTTTATTGTTTATCAATTGTTTGCTGTACTTTTGCTTCCGATCTCGGGTTCGCTCCCTGGGCGAAAGTTGGCGAGATTTTTCACGCCCTATGCCAACGAGCTTGGTATGAATACAACGTGGAACTTTTTTTCCCCGGGTCCAAGCCCTATGTTCTTTCTTCAATATGAAGTGGAAATGTCTGATGGTAGCGAAGCCAACAACGGCGAGCCGCTGATCTATCCACCGCCCAGGGAAGGTCGAACATTCAGCGATGGGTGGAGCCGAAGATTTTACGGCATGAGATATTTAGCACTCGACTCAGAAAGGTACGTCTCTTTTCTCGTGCCATTTCTCTGCCGCCAGACTCCTGGTGCTGCGGCAATCTATGTTCAAGGTGTTCTTGAAAAAATTGAAGATATTGAAAAGGCTGATACCTGGGCGGAGTATCCTGACATGACTGAGCGAATGAGCCTGCAGCGTGAACGGCATTCTTGCCTTCCTGAAAGTGAGCCGGCGCTATGATAGAGCCGCCGATTCAGACGCCGATTCAGGCGACGAAGCTTCAGTTGGCAAACGCGATTCGAACCTGGGACCGCTTCTTTTTTGCCCCGTTTGCGGCGTTGCCTCTGGCGGTTTTTCGTATTGTTTTTGGCTCGACGATTGCGATTATGTATCTGCTTCGTTTTGCGAACTGGCGCTTTTACTTTACGGATGAAGGCTATATTCCGGCCTCTCGCGCGATGGAGGCGATTGCCGAATTCTACCGGCCAGACTGGCCGATCTTTCCCAGTACCCCGACCGCTGCTTGGTTTTCGCAACTAGCCCTTCTCGTCGTGCTTGTGAGTTTGGTGATCGGATTTTTTCCGAGGATTTCGGCACTTATCGCGTTTGGGCTTCACCTGGCTTTGATTCAAAGAAACGTCGCGATCGTTTACGGCGGTGATCTTGTGACGACATTTTTTCTTTTCGGGATGATCTTTTCTGATTCGGGGCGAGCGCTCAGTGTGATGAGCCTGTGGCGAAGGAGAACTGAGTCGGTGGCGGGTGAGAGAGCCGATCTGTTTTCCACCTTCGGCGTTCGCTTGATCCAGCTTCAGCTCTGTATCATCTATGGCTACTCGGGGATGGAAAAGCTCAAAGGCGCCAGCTGGTGGGATGGCACCGCAGTTTGGGCGGTGATCGGTAACCATCAACTGATGATGTTTGATACCAGTTGGCTCCGGCGTTTTCCGCTCATGATCGCTGCAGCAACGCTGTCGTCCGTACTCTTTGAGATTTACTTTCCGGTTTTGGTTTGGTTGAAACCGCTGCGCAAATGGATGTTAATCGTGGGCTTCACAATGCACGCGTTGATCGCACTGACCGTCGGACTCGTGTTTTTTTCGATGGTGATGATCTCGGCGTACCTGCTTTTCATTGATGATGAGACCTACCGCCTCTTGTACCGCCTGATCGGCCGACGGTTTAACCTAAGACAGCTTGAGAAGCGACCTGGGCTATGATCGCCTCTGCGGCGCGAATGCCATCGACCGCCGCCGAAGTGATGCCGCCCGCGTAGCCAGCTCCTTCGCCGCAGGGGTAGAGCCCTCGGTGCGAGATCGACTCAAAGGTCGCTGAATCGCGAGTCACGCGCACGGGGCAACTCGTTCGCGATTCAATGGCGTGAAATTGTGCTTCTTGAGATATAAAGCCGCGCATGTTCTGGTTGAAGCGCTCAAGACTTGAACGCAGATTCTCGACCAGGTCCGGCGGAAGCAGCAGATCCAGACGCGTGGCCACCGCGCCGGAAGGTGATGAAGTTTTGAGGGCTTCGCCCTTTCGTCCTGCAAGAAAATCGGTGACGGACTGGACAGGGATTTGACGAGTTCCACCCGCCGCATGAACGCTGCTGAGAGCTTTTTGCTCGAGTTCACGACGAAACTTGAGCCCGCCGAAAAGATCATTTCCGAAGCGCTTTTCGTGGTTGATCGAAACGACCATCGCGGCGTTGGCAAACGGCGAGCCGCGATTGTAATTACTCATGCCGTTGACCACGAGGCCTCGATCGGATGTGCCGCTCGACAGTACAAAACCGCCGGGGCACATGCAAAAGCTGTAAACCCCAATGCCTGACCCCTCATCGTGGTCGGCCAGTCGGTAATTAGCGGCCCCTAGCCGCGGATCTTCGGCTTGCGAACGAAATTGAATTTTATTGATGAGTTTTTGCGGGTGTTCAATGCGTAAACCGAGCGCGTAGGATTTACCTTCCATAGCTACGCCAAGATCAGCAAAGTGCTCGAGCACATCTTCGGCAGAGTGGCCGGTTGCCACGATCACGTGCTTTGACATGAACCGCCGCCCGTCAGATGATTCTACACCAATCAACTGGGCCTCGTCGGTCAAGAGGCGTTTCATTGGTGTGTCAAAATGAATTTCGCAGCCACTCTCGATTAAATGCGCGCGCAGCTTGGGAATAACCCGGCGAATACGATCGGAGCCCACGTGGGGGTTACTCAAATAACGAATCTCGTCAGGAGCCCCGAATTTGACGAGACGATCCATCACGTACGGAATGTGCGGCGATTTGATGCGCGTGATAAGTTTGCCGTCAGAGTAGAGACCAGCGCCACCTTCTCCGAAACAAACGTTGTTGTGAGGATCAAGCTCCCCATAGCGCCAAAAACGATTGATAGCGTTGATGCGCTTGGGACCTTCAGACCCTCTTTCAAGAAGAACGCACGGAACACCTCTTTCAACAAATCGTAAGGCGGCAAAAAGCCCAGCCGGCCCACTTCCAATGATCAGGGGGCGCTCGAGTGAAGCGGGAATATTCACTGGGTCGAGATGGAGCTCGCCTTCGAGCGGTGCTTCACCGGCTTCGTAAATATCGACCGAGTAGACCCAGTGCGGATCCGAGGACCGACGGGCGTCGACGCTTTTGCGGCGGATGCGGAAGCTTGCATAATTCGGAACAAGCCAAGCGAGGCGCTCAGAGAGCTCTTCATCGAGCCCGATTTTAAGGTCGCGGAAGCTTTTCATGCTTCAAGTGCCCTTTGCTGAGGTGAAATGATCGGAGCGGATAGTAACATAAAAATTTAAGTTTGTCGAAGGACGTCCTCCGAGTGACCGCGCCAATTGACAACGAGGTTTGAAATGGATTGGATAGGGAGTGTTAAAAGATCGCCTGCTCGACCTTATCATCCCGGTGCTTCCCAAAAATGACCTGAGCCATTTGGTAGGCCGCCTAGTTCATCGGCCATTGCCTTGGGTGTTGGGGCAGAAGTCTGCGGAGCTCTTTGCCCGCTATTATAAGATCAATATGGATGAGGCTGAGCGGCCTCTCAGCCAATACGCGACGATTGGTGACCTCTTCACCCGCAAGCTTCGTCCCGGGGCTCGTCCGCTTGGCGGCGGCCCGGCTCTGCATCCAGTTGA
>JAYTRM010000337.1:0-2237 GCA_043746165.1 Bdellovibrionales bacterium
CAGTCGCCAAGCCCACCTTATTACCGGTGGAGCTGATGAACAATTCGTGGCCGACCTGAACAAGAAACTCAATGCCTTCATCAAGGATGACGATGAAACGGGTCTGCCTGGTACCGGAAGAAATGCCAGCAATACCCTCGCGGCTCCAAGCGTCACGGACAACGAGCCCAGCATCATCGACGGATTGAAAATCCATTCACTTCAACTCATGTCCCTCAATCATTTTAAGATTAATTTAGCCAATCGCACCGAAATCAACTGCGCGGTTCAAGGCGACGGAATCCAGCTCAACGTGACTCGTGCAATTAGCCAGGACTTTGATTTCACGATTCACACTGAGACCGCTGGTTCCAAGAGCTCAGTGTCACTCAATTATCGGTGGTAGGTATCAGTGGTGGGTATCGGTGGTAGGAACTTCAATTCGGCCGAAATGTCCCGCCCATGGGCTGGTCAGCATGACTGATACGTAGCCAAAAATGAGAGTCTCAGGCATGATGACGCTATGCTGAGCACAAGCGGCGACAGTCTCACCATGGATTTGGTCCAATCTCTCAAAGAGATTATTTCAGAGACCAATGGCCTCAATCTATCTGACACGCTTGAATTGATGGTGAATTCAGAATCGGTTCGCCACAAGCCACACGTGCAAAAACTCGCGCATGAGTTTCGCAACCTGCTCTTTCAGTTTCAATCTGACCAAATCGAAATGCCGACCCTCCTTCACCATCCGATGGCGAAGGGACTGTTTCGCTTTTTTAAGGACTTCCCGCTCAGCTATCGCGACGAGCATACGCATCTGACCGGAGCGCTGTCGGGCGAATTTATCTTTCCACGCTTGAAGAAGATTCTCGAAGGGCCGCAGCGGAAAATTTATGAAGAGAAAATCAAAGCGATTTACGGCGAAGGAAGCTTGCCCATTCGCACGGTTGAAGACGTCGATCGCCTTCTCAAGCTAAAAATTGACGAACGCTTTAGCCGTTATCTCAGCATTTTGATGCTCCCCAAGCTCTTGCTCACCGACCGGCAGGCACACCGTGATGCAGCCTTTCACTTAGCCACTGAGCTCTATGGCAAATTCAATGTCGGATTTATTCGGCTCAAATTTACGCTCTCGCGAGCTTCAAACGACGAGTCTGAAAAAGTCCCGGGCCTTGAAAGCGTTACTGAAGAAGATGTAGTCTTAGGCCTTTACGACGGCTTCATGGATTTTAAAAAGAAAGTTCCTCACTGGGATTTCGTTCTCGCGCCGAGTTTTAGAAAAGAGGCTTCGGCGTTTGATAACGTCAAATTTGCGACCAAAAAAGAGCACTTTATCTCGCAAGTGAACACGATCTTGGACCTGCTCGCTAAGCATCCGCAGCTCGTGCCATACATGAACGAAGTCGACACTGTCGGAAACGAAGTTGAGCTGTACCGAAAATCTCATTTTCAAGACATGAAAACAGGTTTCCGCAAACTTCAATACCGCGGTTTTCGCATTCGTAGTCACCACGGCGAAATTTTCAAAACTCTTCGCCGCGGCATTCAGGCCGTGGATAACGCCATGAACATCTGGCGCATCGACACTCTGGAGCACGGCCTCTCGCTCGGGATCAATCCTAACTTTTATTTTCACTCGCTCTTTCAAAGAGTCTTGAAGTGGAATCGGCGTGGCGAAGGAATTCGGGCTGGTACTCCCGAATTCAACGAAGTGAGCGAAATGGATTGGTCGGAACGCTCAGTTTTTATTCGCGATAAGCTGATTAAGGGCGAGCTCCTGAATGAAGAAGAAATTCTATTGTTCACCAAGGCCAAATTTCACACCGCTCGCGAAGTCGAGATATACCAGCATGATGTGCTCGACCGCATGATCGATAAAGGCGTCACGCTCGTTTCATTACCTTCTAGCAATAACAAATTGACCCATACCGTCGAAGATTACAAAGATCACCCATTTTCTTGGTGGGAAAAAAAAGGCGTGATCCTCGGTGTCGGCACCGACAACTACGTCACTCTCGATACCAATTTCATTCAGGAACTTTTAATTGTTCTCTTTGCAGATCCGCAGGGAATCAAGATCACCAAACTTCTCATGATTGCAACCGGTGAGCATCGCCGCCCATTCCTCAGCCACTACCTCTGGCAAATGCGCAAAACTGCAAATGCAAAAAAACCCTGAAGATCAACAAGAACCGCAGAAGCGGCACGCTTGAGTGTTGTCTGCGATTTCTAGGACCTCCGCCAACTGACTGACCGCT
>JAYTRM010000338.1:0-5257 GCA_043746165.1 Bdellovibrionales bacterium
CTTCGCTCTAAAGTCCATTTTCGCAAGCCTTTTGTGCGCCGGACTCATTGTCGTGCTCTTTAAAGACTTCTGGCAGGGATGGGACACTCTTGACGGTCTAAAAGAACTGGCGACCTACCAGTTTTGCCAAAGGTTCCTTGTCATTCCGGACTACCTAATTTTTAAATTCACTGCGGGATCCGTTAAAATTGGCAGTTCCTGCGCCCATCTGCTGAGCCTCGCCTTCTTTTTGTTTGTGAGCTGGACTGCGATCACAAAAGTTAAAGACCCGTTTTCACTCTTGTACCATTGTGGCTGGATTTCATGGCTCTATCTGATGTTCGTAAGTCCAGTCTATTGGCCTTGGTATGTGCTTATGCCGATCGCATTGATGGCTACGACCCCAACTCCGTCGACGATTCGCATTGTGATGATCACAACCCTGTGTTCTCGCATCGCCGCGCCTTATGATCTGTTTTATCGGCTAGGATACTTAAAGTTGCCGGGCTCGGTCTTTGGCATGTGTTTGGTTGGCCTATACATCCCGATTTTTTTCGGCATTTGGATGGTGGCCTCGCCGCCTTCAACACGACCCTTGGCCAAGCAAAATTGATCGCTGACTTCTTCTCTACTCCAAATAAACGTTGAGCTCTTTTTGGCCGTCGATCTTCGCTCCGGCGGTCGGCTGCGAGCGGCTGACATAGCCATGTCCGTGAACGCGAAGCTCAACTCCCGAGCCGCTGATGCGGTTGAGAACTTCGCGGAGACTAAGGCCTGAGAGATCAGGGACGATTCCGCTTACTGTAGCGACTTCTCCGTGCGCTAGCGGTGAGGCATCGGGCACACTCGCGTGGACGACGTCGAGGGCCGGCACTTCCTGAATCGGCAACTGCGCCGGAGGAGCGGGTCGCGCCTCAACTCGCCGGGCGGTTGGCACCACGTTTTCTTCGGTGATCAAAACGGGTGCGAGCCCCGAGCGGCGAACGGCGAATTTGGCGATGTTGGCGAACGCCGGGGCTGCGGCGAGGCCGCCCGTGTAACCGCCCTTGCGAGGATGATCGACCGCAACGTAAATCACATAGCGGGGATCATTGGCGGGAAGAAACCCCGCAAAGCTTGCGACGTATCCGCCGCGCATGTAACCGCGAGAACCCGCTGCCACCTTCTGTGCGGTGCCGGTTTTTCCAGCGACTGGAAATCCGGGAACACGCGCGCGCATGCCCGTGCCGCCAGGGCCGGTCACTCCGGTGAGCATCATGCGCAGTTTCGCCGCTTGATCGGCCGTAAGGACACGGCGCAAACTCTTTCCCTGCATTTCGGCCACTTCGCCGCTTTCATGATCGCGAATGGCTTTAACGATGTACGGCTGCTTCAGCCATCCGCCGTTAGCGATCGCTGCGTAAGCATTGGCGATTTGAAGTGGCGTCGCCGTCATGCCCTGACCGAACGAAATATTGGCAAGCAAGTGATCGCGCCACGGCATCGCCTGAATGATTCCGCGCGCTTCGCCCGGAAGATCAACGCCCGTCTTCTCGCCAAAACCAAAGAGCGAGAGATTTTCGCGCACGGCTTTGTCGCCCATTTTAAAACCGATTTTGCTTGCGCCAACGTTAGAAGAGAAACTCAAGATTTCGCTCACCGTGAGTTGGCCAAATTTTTCGCTGCTCTCAGCTTCGCGGATCGTTCGCTTTCCGAGATGCATGATGCCGCCTTCACAATCAAACTTGGTGTTGGGCTCGACAAGACCGCGCGCCAGCGCACCGGCCACGAGAATCGGCTTCATCACCGATCCGGGCTCGAAGGAATCTGTCACTGCGCGGTTGCGTTTGCGCTCAAGACTGAAGTCCTGCGGATGGTTGGGATCAAAATTCGGCACTGATGCCATCGCCAGAATTTCGGAAGTCTGCGCATCGAGAACGACCGCAACTGCCGAGTCTGCTTCGTGCTCACGCACGGCCTGAACAATCTCGTTTTCCACGATGAACTGGAGCTCGCGATCAATCGTAAGTTCGACGTCCGAGCCATCTGGAACTTGATTAAAAATTTGTCCGTTCACGATCAGCGGACGCCCGCGCGCATCGCGATGATAGCTGACTTTCTTCTGCAAGGCTTGCAACTGGTCGTTGTAGCGTAGTTCGAGTCCTTCGAGGCCCTGACCCTCTTCACCGACAAAGCCCAGCACCGAGCCAAGAAGCCGATCATTTGGATAAATGCGACTGCTCTCTTCAATAAATCCGAGACCTCGAATTGAGAGCGACTCTATTTCGTCGCGCACGCTTTTGGAGAGCTGGCGGCCGAGCCAGACAAAACGCTTGTGTCTGGCCTGCAAAAGCTTTTCGAGAACGGCTCTACTGGACGTGCCCGTTGCAGCGCCGATTTCGCGACCGATGGCTCTTGCGACGCGCCGGGGATCGTCGATTAACTTCGGGTCAGCAAACAAGGAGTACGTCGTCATGGAAACCGCTAGCTCGTGGCGCTCGCGGTCGACGACGTCGCCGCGCCGGGGGTTGAGGGTCACGACAGTTTCGAACTGTTTTTTCTGCAAGCGGTGCAGGCGTTCGTTCGGCAACAGCTGTAGAAACGCCGCACGCGCGAGGACAACCCCCCAGAGGCCCGTGAGCATAATGAGCAGCAGAACAATTCGGACGCGCATTCTTGAGCCCCCAAAAAACTAACCTGAAAAAAACCAGTTTATTCTCTGAAAGCCACGCCCTGCTCAGTCATTTGTATGATTTGACCCGACTCTGGTTTTTTTAGAGTCAGGCGATGCTCAGCGACATCTTGAAGCCGCTCGGGGCGGGTCATCTTGGCGAGTTGAATCATCTGTTGGCGCTCTTGATCGCGCATCTGTCTTTCTTCACGCGAAAGCTTAAGCACTGAGTAGCCCATGCGCCGAACTTCCATTTTGCAAAATACCATCGCGAAGAGGCAACCGACTCCGATCATGACGCTAGCAAATGGGGCCATTTCGCGGCAAAAAATCACCTCTAGCAAATTGCCTACGTTTCTTTTTTTCATTGCTTTTCTCCTTTGCCTTTGCGGAAAGCCCGCAGCTTCGCGCTGCGCGAGCGCGGATTTCGCTCAATCTCGGCTTCATCAGGTTGAATCACTTTTTTGTGAACCAACTGCCCACAGTGTAAGTGATCTTTGAAAATATTTTTAACAATGCGATCTTCGAGCGAATGAAAGGTGATCACAGCGAGAATTCCACCATCGCTTAAGCCTTCGATCAGGTCAGGCAACGCTTCATGCAGATTTGAAAGCTCTTCGTTTACTTTGAGTCGCAGAGCCAAAAAATAACGAGTCGCCGGGTGCGAACCTTTTTTATGCCATCCATCGACCCGCTCGATCAACGTCGCAAGCTCGCGGGTCGTCGTAAATGGTTTTTTGTTTTTGCGGTCGGCCGCAATTGCGCGCACGACCCGAAACGGTTGGTGGATCTCGCCATATTCGATAAATAGCTTGGCCAGTTCTTGCTCGTCCCAACCGTTGACGATGTCGGCCGCGGTCGTTTCACAGCGATGGTCCATCCGCATATCGAGAGGACCGTCGTGATAAAAACTAAATCCGCGCTCAGCGGAGTCGAGCTGCGGTGAGCTGACTCCGAGATCGAGCAACATCAGATCAAATCCCAAACCCTCGGGATCGACTGCCGGACGTTGCATTTTGAACTCAGAATAGCTTGAGCGGACCAGTTTCAGTCTTCCCGCCGAGATTTCCGCGACCAGCTTTGCAGATCCGAATTCGATCGCGGTCTCGTCCCAATCAAAAGCCACCACTTTGGCGGCTGGCCACTTTTCAAGTATGGCTCCCGTGTGGCCACCGCGACCGAATGTTCCGTCAAAAGCAGAGAGCACCGGCTTTTGAATCGATTGAAAAATCGTCATGACCGCATCCAAAAAAACCGGAACGTGCGCATCGCTCATCTTTTCATTGATCGCCTCATTGATCGCCTCATTCATCTCCTCATTCATCTCCTCATTCATCATCGATCGCCCCGATCTTGGTCCGTCTCGAGAGCGGCGACAGCAGCCATCGTCTCTTCAAAACTGTCAGTGAGTTGAGTGTGAATCGTGTTCCAAGATTCGCTCGACCAGATTTCAAATTTGGCTCCGAGGCCGATCAGAACCACTTCGCTTTCTAGTCCGGCGTAGCGGCGCAGACTTTGTGGAACAAGAATTCGGTTTTGCGCATCGACTTCAAGTTTTTGTCCGCCAGAAAGGTAGAAGCGATTGAAAGCCTGGACTTCAGGGCGCAGCGACGAGAGCCCAGCGATTCGATGCTCCAACTTTTCCCACTCTACAATTGAATAGACGTCGAGTGCTGATTTTCCACGGTATCGACTGTTGGTGACCATCAGCTCTCCAACTGACAAAACAGAACGATAACCGGTTGGAAGAGACAGCCGTCCTTTGGGATCGAGTTTGATTTCAAAGCGTCCGCGAAAGGGACCTTGAACATTCATAAGCGGCGGCATCCTCATGTGCAGGCATACAAAAAGCCCATCCTTGGACTTTCCAGGCGGTTTTCGTTTTCAGCTTTGGACCGAAGTCTGTGATTGGCTAAAGACTCGACTTGCGCTCTGTTGAGGCCGTCTAACTTCTTGAAATCGCAGGCAGATCCACTACCTTCCACTTTGTCCCACCAAACTCCACTTTACGGATTGGGCCCAGATGCGTCAAGTCCCGGTTTTCCTTTTGAGCTTCTATGTCGAGGCGTGTTACAATTTAATAGTGCTGTCTAAATAAACGATTTTAATCAGAATTTTCAGTCGTGTTTTTTTGATGGCGCAAAGTGAAGCGAGAATTTTAACGTCATCTGGTGTCGACATGATGTTGATTGATACGGCAGGAGCTGACCACAAATGATGGTGAACTGCCCGCGCTGCGGGTTTTCACAGGAAAAAGATCAATACTGCGCCCAATGTGGCGTCGACATGATCGCGTTTCAACCAACGCCGAAGCCGCTTTGGTTTCGAATGCTCAATAATCTCACCGTTCAACTTCTTGCACTCGGTATCCTCGTCATCACCGTTTTTCTCATCGCCCGCCAACTTCATCATCGCGAGGTCGCCGAACGTATTCGTGAGTTGGCATCATCGACTTCGACCCGCGTGATCAGCCGAAGGACGGCCGACGACAGTCGCAGCGCGCTCGCAACAGATTCGGCGGTGACTTCAACTGATGCGACATCGGCTGAATCGCAAGATCCCAGATCACCGCCGCCTCCTGCCCAACCGACGCCTATGAGTGTCAATGAAGCTGTCGCCAGCGATACG
>JAYTRM010000339.1:0-2045 GCA_043746165.1 Bdellovibrionales bacterium
CGTGCTGACCGTCACGAGATGTCCAGCTCAAGCGGTGAGTCCCCGGAGCAAGACCTTCGATAGCACAGGGCGAGTAACCGACCGTCTTTCCATTAAGTGAGATGAGAAACCAGTTCTGGGTATGCACGAAAATGGCCGCAGGCACCGTGTGCAAAGGCGCAATCTGCGGCGCACGTGCTTGAACTGAGGCCGTCGTCGCAAAAACAAGTGCCGCCACGCTCGCCGCCCAGCGAAGGGAGTTTCGTTTCCAAAATGGCTCGGCTTGTAGGATCAAGGCGGTCGGCGTCGAAGACACCGATGACTCGTTTAGTTTTTCCGTCACTAACTGAGCTAAAAGAGTTTTTGTTTGCGGGGAGGACTGAATATCTTTAAATTTTCGAAGGTGAGGTTGCAGGGATAAAAGACCGGGCTCCGCCGTCGCTAAGGCCCGTGCTCGAGCTGCGCTGGCCTCAAGCGCAACTGGCCCTTGCAAAATGGAGTTTTGCAGATCAGCCTCGATGAGACCGAGCGCAAAGAGATCCGACTCAAAGGTTCGCCTTTTGCCATCCCAGACTTCTATTGGCAAATACGCAGGAGTGCCAATGACAGTTGGGTCTCCGTCCTGCGGGCCCGCAAAGTCTATCAGTTTAATGCATCCCGTGCGGTCCACCAAGATATTGGCGGGACTCAAATCGCCGTGCCACAGGCCGTGGCTTTGCAGCGCCCGCAAGCCGTCTTGGACTTGGGCAAGTATCTCACACTTCAGATCTTGGCTCAGGTGATGATCGCGCGCCAATTGAAACAGCGTTAAACCGTCGATCCATTCTAGAACGAGCGCAACTCCTTCATCGAGATTTTCCCAGCCTAATACGCGGACGCAGTGCGGAGAATCAACCTTCGCCAAAGTCTCAAACTCTCGTTTCACCCATTCAATCGTGTCCTCATTCTTAAAAACTTTAAGTGCGACTGTTTGACGTGAGTGGCCTTGGCTATCTTCGCGAAGAGCGCGAAATACCGTTGCAGAAAGACCTTGTCCGTTGACGGTTTCGATTTTAAAGACTGAACCATGCGACTTGAGTTGGATCACGGCATACCTCAATCCAACTCATGATCACGGCGAAATAGATCCGCCGGGTGTTCGGATTCATCTATATAGTTAAAGTCTTCCGCACGTGCACGCGCCGCCGTTCGGCAGCGGTCTGGCAGTGCCGTTTCACCTTCGGCCGCCGCCAGCTCCCGCCGGTCTCGCGATTGACTTGCCCGCCGGACACAGAAGGTCTCAAGCCACTTCAAGTTACGTGGCTTCTCATTGCGTTTGACGAGAGAAGACGGCTGAGTGAAAGATTCCATTTTTAACAGGCGAAAGCAGGCAGTCGGAATTTTTCCGGTTCGTAGCTGCACATCACAGATTCTGTTCTCTTTGATCTCTGTTTTCTGCTGATTGAGCCGACGTGAAAACTCTCCGGCTGTCCTCGCCGAAATCAGCGAGTGGAGCTCATCCAACGCAAAAGTCTTTTGCGAAGACAGACAAACAGCTGATGCTAGCAATGCAATGGCTGTCACCCGCCATATTTGATCCCAGCGCTTAACTTCCAGGCTCATCGGTTTAGCTCCTCAAGCAGGCTCCTGAGTAGCGGCCCAAATAATAAAATTAGAAACGCGGGAAACTGGAAGAACAGTAAGGGTATCAACATTTTAACCGGCAGCAGCTCGATGTGATTTTTGATCTCAATATCAACCGCCTCGCAGATCTCACGCTTTAACTCCTCAAGGTTTTGCAAGATAGGCTGACCTGCGAGTGCCATCGCCAAAAGATCCAGCAGTGCGCGGCGGTGAGGGCTTTTGATTGCAATGACCGTGGATCTCCAGTCCTGTCCTTGATCCCACGCAAAGAGGAATTTTCTCAAATCCGTAGCGAATACAGAGTTCATGTGGATTGATCCTAGATAGCGATTAACTCCAACACGAGCTATCTGTTTTGGTTGATCCCGGAACGCACTTAGGAAGTGGAATCGCTTTACAAAAGTGAACCTCCTCGGGGCAAGCCCCGAGGCTTCACCGGCGCC
>JAYTRM010000340.1:0-7660 GCA_043746165.1 Bdellovibrionales bacterium
GACCATCATGACGACGGCCATGACGACGACGGCCACCATCATGGTCACGGTCAACACCAGCACTTTCACGGTGGGAGCCCAGGGAATATTGGATTTGCCTTCATCCTGAACTTTGCTTTTAGCCTCGTCGAACTGGTCGGCGGCTTGATGATCGGAAGCGTCGCAATCGTCGCTGGCGCCATTCATGACTTTGGCGATGCTGTAAGCCTCGGAATAGCGTGGGTCCTCGAACGATTTGCCAACCGCAAGCGTGATCAACGCTTTAATTTTGGTTATCGTCGGCTGTCGCTGCTTTCCGCATTTTTTTCAGGCGTCGTGATTTCAGCTGGATCGGTCATTATCATCGTTCAGTCGGTGGGTCGTTTTCACGATGACAGTACAACGCCTCCGGGCCTCGGCATGATTGCTTTTGCGGGTCTCGGACTCATCGTCAACGGAGTCGCTGCGTGGCGCTTATCGAGAGGAAAAACTCAGAACGAGAAAGTCCTGACCTGGCATCTGATTGAGGATTTTGCGAGCTGGGCGATCGTCCTGCTAGGCGGAGTCGTCATCCACGTGACGCACTGGGCTTGGCTTGACCCCGGTCTCGCAATCGCATTGTCGATTTTTGTCTTATTCAATGTTTATGGTAATTTAAAGCATACTATTTATCTTTTTCTTCAAGGTCGACCACGCAATTTTAATGAATCGACTTTTTTAAAGGAGAGTCTCGCGGTATCTGGCGTCGAGCACGTCGATCACCTCGCGGTTTGGTCTCTTGATGGAGAGACCAACATCCTCTCCGCGCGCCTGCACCTTCACGGGGTTCGCGACCCGATTGAGATCGAACGGGTCAAAGACGGGGTGCGCACTGCCGCAAAAAAACAAAACGCCCTTGCTACGCTTGAAACCTGCCTGTCAGAGAGTGCCTCGCATAGCGATGAATCATGATGCCTAAGCGTTTCCTCAAACCCTTTGGGCTCGTGATTTTGGCCGCTCTGATAGGCATTGGAATCGGTTTACTTCGAATTGAGCGGCAGAAGAGAAGGCTCAGCCTGAGAGCCCAGAGCAATCTCAAAATCCTCAGTCTACGCGGCATTTTAAGCCCAGAACTTCGAGAACTATTTGAGAAGTCTTCCGGCAGCAAAATTTCACTGACCGAAGTCGAGAACTCAGAAGACATTCTGCCTCAACTTTCGGAATCAGCATTCGACGCGGTGATTCTCTTTGAAAATCAAATCAGTCAAGCTGTTCAATCGGGATTAATCCAGTCTGGAGGCGTGCTCGCAAATTCATTTTTGCAAGACCTCGCAAACGTGCCAACCGACTTCAGTGATTTTTCGGGCCGCCCTAATTCAAAAAATGTTCTGCCAATTCTCTGGGGAGTCACCGGTTACGCACAGCTGTCGGCTGCGACGGCAGAAGCCCCATCCTGCACCCTCTGGGTAGCCTGGTTGCAAAACGCCAAGGCGGAGCGAAGCCGGGTGCTAGGTTTGCCCAATTCAACGCGAGAGATCGAACACCTGGCCGACTGCGCCTCAGCCCGAACCGGGGGAGGCCCCACCGTATTTAGTTCAAGTAACGCGGAACTCAATCACTGGGCTACAAGGATCCAGCTCAGCGCAAGCGAGCTGAGTGCTGCCGAATTCACCAACACGGCGACTCCGCCACAGTTCGTTGTGACGAGCCACGGCTCGATGGCGTTTGCTCCGCTCAAAGAATGGAAATTCTCAACTCGAAGTGACGAATCCGAACTGTGGATTCTTGAGGTCGCCCTGACTACGGCGACTAAGAATCAAAAAGCCGTAACTGAATTTTTTGATTTTCTCAGCTCGCACGAGGCCAGCCGCATGCTGATTGATTTCACTCATCAAGCCTCGCCCAATCGCCTGGTCGAAAAAGACGAACTCGACCCTCGCCTCAAACCGTCGTACCTCCGCCAGATCCCGCTCACGCAGTACCACTTGCGGCCCGAATCACCGCGCGCCGGTGAAATTCGCAAGTATTTACAAGCAGTTCAACGCAAAGCTTCAGATAAAAGATAGAAACTGCCTCCTTACCGTGTGCTCGATGAAGGCGGGAGTTCGAGAGCAATTCGTGAGCTACCGGCTAGATTCCGGCACTTTCCATCTGGACAAATGCACATTTCCATCACGGATCCTTTGAGATCACCGGGATCCTGGAACACACAGTAAGGGGTCAGTTTCTATCAGTTGAGGTTTGTTGTGACGGTGTAGGTAAACGAAGTTGTGCCGTTTGGATTGGTCAGAACATTCCCGCTAGGATCAAGTACTTGCATTGTGACCTTCACCTGATTTGTGATGCCCCAGTTGTACTGTGAATAGGGAATTTTAATCAAGACCCGGTAGCGTCCGTTGGAGTCGCAGGAGTAAGTGGTAGACACCACAGGCAACGTGGTTCCGCTGCCCAAGATCCACTGGTAGACGAATTGGGACTTGGTGTACCCGCCGAGCTCGCAATATCCGCCAATGTCAAAGCAGGTCGTGTTGTCACAAGTCGTGGCATTTGAAGTGGTCGACTGGCGATCTATCAAAATGCCGCTCACGGTACTGCTGAAGCCAGCAGTTGTGATATCAACCGTGCAGTTGACTCCCAGGCAAACAGCAGTCGACGCAGACGTCGTGAGTGGATCATTAGCTGACTCCGACGATCCACAGTTTTGAAAGACGATGATCAAGGCACTACCCGAGAGTAGGAGGCTAATGGTAGAGATTACTCGTGCGAATTGTCTCACTGTTTGACGCATTTGAGACACTCCTCCCCAATTAAAAGCGAGACCGCACTTTAAGTATCGACAGAATGAGACAAAGACTTCAGTCGTGGAGACGAAAATGTTTATGGGATGGTATGTTCGGGCGTTAACGTTAGTTTTAATTGCCACCCTCATCAGTTTTCCAGGATGGGCGTCTCAAACTGAGACGGCTGGGGTTTTTCGTTACCACATTCCCGCCGAACCACAATCCCTCGATGCCTCGCGACTGACCTCCACCGATGCGAGTTATTTCTTTAACAACATCATGCGTGGCCTTTATTCGTACTCAAATCAGACTGGACTAGTTGCCGAAGGTGCAAAGTCCTGCCAGTTCGAGACGCCTCTCCGTCTCATCTGTGTGCTCGACACAAACGTCAGGTGGAGTGATGGTTCAAAGGTTGTGGCCGAAGATTACGTTCGCTCCTTTCAAAGACTTGTCGCTGTCACGGGCAAAAATCCGAGTGTTGAGCTGTTAAAAAATGTCGTGGGCGCTATGGCGATAAATTCTGGCAAACAACAAAAGCTAAGTGAGCTGGGCGTACGCGCCGTCGACTCGTCTCATCTCCGCATTGATTTTGAAAAACCAGATCCCGATTTTTTGTTCAAGCTCACAGCTAGCGTGCTGACTCCCGCCTCGCCTAAAGCCCCGACTGGCAAAGTGCTTAAACGCGGTGAAATCGACTCTCTTGTTTTCAATGGTCCCTACAAGGTCACCGCCTGGACCTTGGGCCGCCGTCTGCACTTGGAGTCAAATCCCTACTACACCCGAGGTAACGCGGGTCGCCCGCCGGTGGAAGTTCTTTTTATCGACGACGATCAAACGGCGCTGCAACTCTACGACAAAAGAACTCTGACTTTTTTGCGTCGGCTGCCCACGATATTCATTCCAAAATACCGTGACAAGCCGGATTTTGTTCAAGTTCCGGTTGCGAGATTTGATTACGTTGGTTTTGGTGATGAACTTCGCAATCAACCCGACTTTCGAAGGGCACTGTCGCTCGCGGCCGATTATCGCGAACTGGCCAAGATCTACGATGCTCTCGGAATTCCGGGCTGTCCGAGCCTTCCCGAAAACATGCTCGACAAAGAACGCTGTGTAGTTTTTGATCTTTCGGCCGCTCAAAAGGCATGGGCCAAGGTTCCGAGCGATCTGAAAACACGCCACTATAAATTGGCTTTCTCGAGACTCGGCGGCGACGATGTCAAAAAAGGCATGGAGTGGTTTCAAGCCCAGTGGAAGAAAAATCTCGGGCTCACTATAGACCTCGAACAAAACGAACAAGGCGCCTACCTTGAGATGCTACGAACTGAGCCACCAGCCATTTTTCGCAAAGGTATCGGCCTTGAACGCCCGACCTGTCTCGCGGCACTCGAGAACTTCGCGCCTGGTGGGTCTGAAAATTTTCTGAAAATTGAAGATCCAAGTTATGCGGGCATTGTGGATCAGCTTCGCGCGAGTTCCGAAGCGTCACCTCCTGAAATGGGACAAAATGCTAGACCGGGGTCGAAAGACAAACTTGAGCAGAAACGGCTTTGCGGCGCCGGTGTTCAGTGGTTAACAGATCGTTCTCTGCTGATTCCGTTAGGGCGGATTCATTTTACAATCCTGGCCGATCCGCACTTTACTGGCTGGACACTCAACGAGATGAATCAACTCGACCTTTCAAGCCTCAAGTACCAGCCGACCAGCGACTAGCAGGCTGTTGAAAAAGGCCCATCTGACTTCGTTGGACCTCGCCGGAGCCCGAGCCCAGGGCGGGACGCCGGTTTTACCCTCAAGTCGCCAGGTCAAATTTCCGATAGCTTTCGTGCCGCCTGGGCTCAAGCTCATGCTGACGAGTTACGAGGGAGTCAGATTGAAACGAGTGGCCACCAAAACCGCGCAAGTCAAAAGTCGCTCCGCTATGGATCGCTATCGGTCACTTGTCGATATCGGCATCGCACTTTCGAGCGAAAAAGAAGTCAGCCGCATCCTCGATTTAATCTTAGAAAAAGCGCTTGAGACCACCGAAGCCGACGCCGCAAGCATCTCACTCACTGAAAATATCCGCATCGACTCGATTGGCAATTCGACGCAAAAGTTTTTTCCCGTCCTCAGGTTTCATCGCAACGCCAATCGTTATTCCAAAACAAGTTTGCACAATAAAATTCAGACGCTCGACGAGTCTAGCATTGCAGGCTACGTCGCTCTCCATGGAAAAGCCGTTCGCGAGGCCGACTGCTATAAAATTTCTCCTGAGAAACCCTACAAATTCAATCCAGCCGTCGATAAAGACACGGACTATCGTACGATCTCGATGCTGTCTATTCCGATGCAAAGTTCGGGCGGAAAAGTTCGCGGAGTTTTGCAGATTCTCAACAAGATTACTCCAGGTTCGAAATCTGCTACCAACCGGAGCATGCCTCTCGACTTTGGTGACGTGATGCCATTTTCTGATGAAGACGAAGAATTGATGACCGTGTTTGCTTCGCAAGCAGCAATTGCACTCGAAAACGCGCGGTTGACGGAAGACATTGAAAATCTCTTTGAGAGTTTCATCCGCGCCTCGGTCACCGCGATCGAAGCCCGAGACCCTAGCACCAGCGGTCACAGTGACCGGGTCGCAGTTTTGACCGTTGAATTTGCACGGGCCGTTCACCAGTGCGGCGAAGGTCCAGTCAAAAACATCATATTTTCAGACGAGCAAATTCGCGAGGTTCGCTACGCGGCTTTACTGCACGACTTTGGCAAAATCGGCGTCCGTGAATCCATATTACGTAAGGAATTCAAGCTCTATCCGCATGAGATGGAAACCATTTTATTACGCCTGGACTCGGCCGGCGCCCGCCACGAGATGCAACTGTGGAAGGAAATGGCGCAAGAGCTGATTTACTCAATGAATCTCGGAAATGCCAAACTTCCCAAGGATCGAGTTCTTAAAATATCGAATCAAATTGACCAGTTCGCCCACCAACTTCAACAGGTCAGACTTTCGATCGTCAAAGCAAACCAGCCGCAAATCGTCGAAGAAGACTTCGATATCGCAACCCTGATGAGCTGGATCAACAAAACCTCGCGCGAACTTGACCAGGAGCTCCTGACCTCCGAGGAGATCATAAAGCTCTCGCTTCCCAAGGGAAGTCTGAGCGAAGAAGAGCGCAAAGAAATAGAATCGCACGTCAGCCATACCTTTCATTTTTTGCGGCAGATTGCTTGGACAGAAGATCTCAGTGGAGTTCCCGACATCGCCCACGGTCATCATGAAAAATGTGACGGCAGCGGCTACCCCCGCGGGCTGACCGCCGAGCACATCCCGGTGCAGGCAAAACTCATGACGATCGCAGATATCTACGACGCTCTGACTTCAATGGATCGCCCCTACAAGCGCGCGACTACGAGTGACCGTGCGCTTGATATTTTGACTTCCGAAGCCCGCCGCGGAAAGCTCGATCTCGATTTACTTAAAGTATTTATCGAGGCCGGTGTCTATCGCTCGGTAGACGGCATGCGCTCGCGCAAAACCGCTTGAGCTTAGCCAAGATTCCTGCGAATCTCCGCCGGCATGACGCTGCTTCACGACCAGACTCAAACGACACAGCCAAAGTCGGCGGCAAATACGCAGCCAGGTACGGCGCTCACGACGACCATCGAAAACCAGCCGATGGTCATCGCCCGAAGGCTACGTTTTTCCGCGGCTCACCTCTACAACTCTCAAAGTCTCAGCGAAAAAGAAAACCTCGAGACCTTTGGCGCGTGCTACAGTCGCTATGGCCACGGCCATAACTATGTGCTCGAAGCCTTCGTCTCTGGACCGATCGATCCCATCACCCGCCTTGTGATGAATATCGCGGACCTCGATCGAATTCTTAAAAATGCGGTTGAGCCTCTCGACCACCACCATCTCAATTACGACGTTTTAGAATTTAGGGATATCGTTCCCACAACCGAAAATATTGGCGCCTATTTACGACAGCGTATCGCGGCACTTCTCGTTCCGCACACAGCACTCAAGCTCGAGCGCATACGGTTGTTTGAAACAGAGGATCTCTGGGTCGAACTCACCGAGCGCCCGCCCGTAGCTTCCGGCCCACGCTTTGAACTCACCAGAGAAGTCGTGATTCGCTCCATACACCATCTTGAAAACACTCAGCTTACGCCCGAGCAAAACCGTGAAATTTACGGAATTTGTTACGGAAAACACGGTCATAATTACCGAATTCAAGTGACGGTCGTTGCTGAGCTCGACCCCGTGTCGGGAATGATTTTTGACCGCGATCGACTCGACCGCATTCTTGACGCGAGTGTCGTCACGCCACTCGACGGAATGAACCTCAACGAGATCTTTCCGAATACTTCGTGCGAGGCACTGGCACGATCATTGTTCCTGAGAATCGCGCCGGTTTTTCCGCCTGGCGTCCTTTGCCGAATTGGCGTCCAAGAAACTCTCAAAAACTACTTTGAGTTTCCACCCTCGGGAGTCGAAGTTGCGGGGGTTCCGGCGACTGATTCGCCTTCATAACTGAAGGTCGTCACGGCATCGAGATCTTTGTACTTTCCTTCGACTTGTTGCTTGACCTGTACCCGACCGTGGATCTCAAGCAACGTTTTACCGTCAGGCGTGATGAAGAAAATTAGCGGTTTCACCAGAGCCGCGATTAAGAAACTTGTCGGCTTCATTTTAATCGCAAACAGCTTTTTGCCATCGATGGTTTCTTCGTGATCTTTGAAGAAATCAAAGCCCACCGTCTCCTGGCGATCGGGCACGCCAAATCGAGTTCCCACTTTGTCGCCCTTAATGATTTGATCCCAGTGAGCCAAGAGGTAGGTCACAATCGTGGGCCCAACAACGAAGTTATCGGTAAGTTTTTCTGAAGCGGTCTTGGTTTTGCCGTCGACCGTGTAAGAGAAGTTTACAGTTCCATCTCGAA
>JAYTRM010000341.1:0-2675 GCA_043746165.1 Bdellovibrionales bacterium
TCCTTAGAATGAGACCCGGGAGTCAAATCACCAATGAAACACAAAGCCCCGTCATTCGCAGTCGTCTCTAGCCTGCTCACCGCCTGCTTTTTAAGTTCCTGCGGTGACCCGCTTAAGTCCAATAACACCAACGGCAAGGCGACCTACGTCGACAGTAAAGCGGCAACAGCGCAATCGGCAGTGGCCCTCATTGAGACAATTTCCAGTAACTCCGAGGTTGAGCCAGCGCTCGCAACAACAGCAGAATTAGCCGAAAAAGACGTTGTAAAGTCCTCCTCTCCCGAACCCACGGCAACTCCAACGGCTTGCCTCTACAACCGCAAATCGCGCCCTGGGCCATGCACTGGAAAAGCCGGCAACGCCCTCGCTGTGAGCTGGACGAGTTGCAATTCAAAAAACGGCGACAGCATCGCAGGTGGGTACACAGACTCTTTCGTTAATGCCGCCAGCGGTGCCGCCGATACCACGACCTGCAAGATTAATATAGGAGCCCCACTGCAGATCAATAACGGCACGATGATCTCACGGGTGATCCCTTCACTTGCCACCACCTATCTCAATTCCCCTGCGGGAAAGGCCTACCGAGGCGCCGTGCTTGCGCTCGACACCAATCCTCAGGCAGCTTGGGATGGCACCGAATTTACACACGCCGCTCTGGGTATTACTCTCGCGCGAAACGGGGGCCAGAGAATTCTTACTTTCAATGGGCTGCACGAGTCTCTGAAAACCGCCGATGGCAAATTGGGATTTGACCATGTCCACCAGGGCCAAGTGGTGATTAAGGGCGAAAAACTTTCAGGTGATCGCGCCATCGTCAGTGGCGGGCAAATCACGACTTGGCATAACTCCGGAAAATACACCGCCATACATACGTTTGCGAACGACGAAAATGGCCAACCGGTGACGTGGACCAATCGCGGCTGCTGCTACCCCACTCGTGGACAAATTGAGACAATCTACACAGGGTCGGTGTTGGGCAAATCAACTCTCGTTTTCAAAAACGGCGTCTGCGGCAAGGCGACCTTCATCGAGGGCGACGGAAGCACCCAACCGTTTCAGCTTTCACAGTGCCTTTAACAGCGCAATTTTTCAAAAGCCCTCGGTCTTGAGGTGTTTGGGGCTGAAAAGATTCCATTTTTTCTCCAGGCCATTCACAAATCTGTCTCGGTCCGTTACACCATGTTGGTCGGGAGAGTGCTATGGAAATCTTAGACTTTGTTCGCAATAGCTACAGTGTATTTG
The DNA here is from genome assembly GCA_043746165.1 of Bdellovibrionales bacterium. GTDB lineage: Bacteria > Bdellovibrionota > Bdellovibrionia > Bdellovibrionales > JAMPXM01 > JAYTRM01. The sequence continues at coordinate 1,243 of JAYTRM010000341.1, forward strand.
AACAACTTGGCCTCTCGGTCACCGCGCTGATCACCATTGCCGTGATTGTTTCTCTGGCTTTTTTGTTCGCGGTACGAGAGGTGGCGACCTGGTTTTTCAAGATCGATGATCTTAAGCGCGACATTGTTTTGTTGCGTGAGGTAGCCACCCAGCTCGAAGGCGAAATTCGTGCCCTCAACACCCAACTCCAGGTGGTGGCCCCGCCCCCTGGCCAGGCTGGAGCCGGCACTGCTCCCATTAAGCGCCCGCTCACGGCGGCTGAAAACGTCAACTTTCCGATCGTTCACTGACGCTTATTTTAGTTCGCTGGCTTGCTTCGTTATGACCGGCTGCACGCCGAGACTCTTCGCCTCGCTTTCGATTTGAGGAGCCATCTCTGCCCCAGTTCCGTAAACCAAAACCTTGAGGTTCTTAGTACTCATGTGGCGCTTGATTGCCGCGTTGACCTGCGACCTGCTGATTTGATCGATGTCTTGCAAATAACCCGTCAAGTAGCTATCTGCGATCCCGTAAAAACGTAGCATGAGCAGATTCAACGCCAACTTCTCTGGCGTCTCAATGGCCGTCGGAAAGACTCCTTTGAGATAACCCTTTGCCTGGTCAACCTCGGCATCGGTTACGCCTTTGTCGATGAACAGATCGAGAACTTTTAGAATTTCATCGATAGTTTGCCCAACGGTTTCGTTCTTAGTGAAGGTGTCGATTTCAAACGGCCCAGGTTCCGTCAGAGCCTCAAAGGCTGACGAAACACTGTAAGTGAGGCCGAGTTGAACACGAACTCGATCCATCAGGCGGCTTTTAAATCCTCCGCCTAAAATCGCATTGGCCACTCGAAGCGACAAAAAGTCGGGATCCTTGCGGGCGATGCCGTAACTTCCGACGTGAATCTGCGCCTGCACCATCGCCGGCTTATCGACGAGTTCGAACTGCATTCCCGTTGGGGCAGGCAATGGTCCGACGAGGACCGGGCTCAATTCACGCCGGGCCCAGCCGCCCATCACCGCACTTACGTGACTGACCAGATCTGGACTGATTTTACCAACCACTGCGAGCATCGCATTGTTGGGTCGGTAGTAGCGTAAGTAGTGCTGAATAATGTGTTTCTTTTTGATTGTTGCGACACTCTCGAGCGTGCCGAGTGCCGGACGCGCATAGGGATGAGAGGAATAGAGCAAGCGCTGGAATGCGAGCGCGCTGAACGCCTCGGGATTATCTTGGAGGCGATCGATCGCAGACAGCGTTTGCTGACGCGAGCGTTCAATTTCGCCATCCGAAAATGTCGGCTCCGTCACGATTTCAAACAGATTGGCAAGCAGCTGATCGGCTTGGGTGGAGAGTCCGCTGGCCGCCACAATTGAAAACTCTGTTGCGGAATTCGCAGAAAAATCGGCGCCCATTTGTCCGAGATCATCAGCAATTTGCGTTGCGTTTCG
>JAYTRM010000342.1:0-12359 GCA_043746165.1 Bdellovibrionales bacterium
GAGTGATTAAAGGGAAACTGAGAATTTTTTTTGCATTGAAATCGGGACGCCCATCCAATGTCGGGGCCCACCTGCCGATGAGACCATCGCGAGGTGGTAATGCGGCGCAGTATATATCTGTGTGCTCTCAGTTTATCGGTGATTTCCGGCTGCGCTGGACCGATGACTCCATTCGGAGCCATGGATGTTTTTAACATCAGTTTCTTTAAGGCAGAGGTCAACTCCCGTCGTGGTCCGGCGAGCGAAGAGGTTAAAATTCAGTTTGCTCCGCAGCGCCAGCTCCTTCACGACCAGACCGAGTTCAGCATCACGATCACTGATGCTCAGGGAATTCTCAGCGAACATGATTTTCATTTAACTTACAACGGTATCGATGTGACTCGAAAGTTTCTCGCCGGTGCTCAAGTCTCGTATCTCGATCGGGAACACCATCAACTGAAGTTCACCACGCGCCATCTTCGACTTCTTCCGGGACGGGACAATAAAGTTATCGCGACTTACAAACACTCGCCTCCGTCAGTCGAGATCGCGATGGAATATCAAAAACCAGAGTGTCTTGCCTTTTCGAGTAAAAAACCACTGCACAAAGTCGGCGAGTTTCAGACGGCCGAATCGGTGATTGCACTGATCAATCGTCTGTCTGTGGAGAAGAGTTTAAATCCCAATTACGTTGCGGGGTTGATCGCCGAAGAATCGGCGTTTGATTCACGTGCGGTGAGCTCTAGTCGTGCGATTGGTTTAACGCAAGTCACGACTTTGAGCGAGGCGGAAATTCTCAAAAACTTTCCGGATCTTCCTCGCTACGAGGGAATAGCATCGACTCCGCTGCCGCTTCTCCGCCTCAAAGTCATCCAAGGCGAAATAAACTCGAGCAACGAGTGGCGACTCAATCCAGAGCTTTCGATTCGTGGTGGAGTCAATTACATCTCGAGTATCGCCGGTTATTGGAATCGCCAAGATAAACAAGAAAAGTTGCAATTTGCTGTTGGGACCTCGGAGAAAAATTTAAGTGAACTGATACTCGCAAGTTACAATTTTGGGCCGGCTCGAGTATCCCAAGCCATCGAACGGTCAGGTCGGGATTGGTTAGCTGACGACGAAATTCAAGGTGCCAAAGCCTACGTCGGCAAGATCGTGAGCTTTTGCGATCAATTTGAAAATCAACAGGAGGTCAAGTGAACTCCAAGCCTCTCATTCTGCCGATACTTGCTTTTTTAACCGCGGCTATCGCATTGTCATTGCCGATCCAAATCATGATGATTTACGGCCACGGCCTTGGTGAGCTTGGCGCTGTCGCGAGGAAACTTACGACTCTCAATTGGCTGGTGATCTTTGGCGGAGTGGCGACGGCCGCGCTCATTGATCGCGGATCACCTTACATTCGTTATTGCGTTCCCGGAATGATCGCGGCTGTATTTGTGAACAATTATTTCGTGGCTTCGTATGGTGACGATTTTTCACTGCTCACGGCAACTGCTAGCGCCGCAGTGTTCGCGGTGCTCAATGTCCCGCTGCTTCACCCGCAGATTCGAAGATTGCTCAGTCACCCAGAGTTGAGATGGTGGCTGCGGCCGCGGCGAGCTACGACCAGTGTTCCAATCTTCCTCGCTGGAACACGCCGTGAAACTTTCCGTACCGAGACTTTCGACCTGTCGGAGACCGGTGTCTTCGTCCAGCTCGAACCGCACCAGATCACCTTGAAGCAAGACGAGTCGATCAGCCTTTGTCTCACGTTGGGAACATACTCCCAAGTGCGCTGCACTGGCCGCATCGTCAGAATCACTGATGCCCGCGGAACTTACCCCGCCGGCGTTGGAGTGCAATTTCTCGATTTGCCGATGGAAGAAAAGAAGATCATCCGCCACTACATCAAGCGGTTTGAAGAGCATGAATTGGAACTAGCAGCAGCACCACCCGCCCAGGCCAACTAAGGAATTCGTTTTCCAAACGCATGGTAAAGTGCCACGTACGAGGTATGAACCTGTTCAATGCCCTCGAGCGCAAGAATTTGGGCCTCAGTCACGCGGGTGAGATCGAGGTTCAATTCATTTGCATCACTTCGGCCAAGCTTAAAGCGGGCTTCATCTTGCTGCAAAATATGTTGCGAGCGTTCGAGATTTTTCTTTCGACTTAAATATTGATCGTACGCCAATCGGTAGTTGTTTTGTGCCAGGCGCGCAAGACTTTGAATATCGCGTTCCAGTTGTCGCAGCCGCTGTTCGGATGCATTTCTTGCCTCTACTTGAATTCGGTAGGCAGAGTAATCGCTGAGGCCACTCCAGATCGGAATGGTGAGCGTGCCAACGCTTTGCCAGCCATCCTGATTTTGAGCCCCGGCAACTTGAAGCTCTAACAGCGAGAAGGTTAAATCTAGTTTCGGAAAAATCGACCTCCACAGCTGTTTGGAGCGCATCTCTTCGCTCTCCAATTGAGCCTTTGCAGCGATTACGTCGGGGCGACTTGAGGCCTGCTCGAGATTTTTCTCATCGAGCAATTCGCGCATATTTGAGGGCGAAAGTTCTACTTCCCAGGGCCAGCGGATTTCGACATTTGCATGACCTAATTGAGATTCAACTTGCTGCTCGGCTGCAAAAAAACGTAATTCCGCATCGGCACGGTGGGCGGCGGCGTTGGATGAGTCGACCGCGACTTTATCCATTTCTTCTCGAGAAAGAAGACTCTTGTCAAAACGGGCCTGAGCAATTTCGAGAAAATGCTGACTGTTCATTTCGCTCTGTCGATAAGCGTTTACGGCAAGTTGAGTTTCAACAAGGTGTAAAAGCGACTGTGCTGCCTTGCCCTCGGCAAGGATGTAAGTGTTGTCGAGAGTCGCTCGCTGGTTTTCGCGATTCGCGAATGCCGCCTGGAGTGCCGCGACGTCTGCCCCAGAGTGAAATAGATTCCAGGTGGCGTTTGCGGACAAAATTTGCTGCGAGGCGTTACCAAGATAAACGGCTTGCGCGCCCCCGCCCGACTGAGTGACGGCGGTTAAATTAAGGGAGGGAGAAAATCCACCCTTTGCTGCGCTGACCGAGGACTCCGACGACCGAAGCTGCGTCTGCTGCACCAGCATATCGACGTTCTTATCAACCATATCGTGGAGAGCTTGGCTAAATGAAATTTCAGTGGCGTGAGCCGACAAGGAGCTCAATAGGATCAGGGCAAAGCATTTCATGTGTTGATATCTCGGTGGCGCACAGAGGTTGTTGAATAGCCAGTTGCTGCAGCCCCGGCCGGGTGTGTCGGGATCATGCTTGCGAAGTTATTATGGCGACGAAGTTTCCAGTTGAGATAACTCACTTGCAGACTCGGAACGATAAAGAGGGTCGTTGCCATCGAAAACACCAGGCCACCGATGACAGCGATGCCGAGCGGCTGAAGAATCTTTCCGCCTTCACCAAAGCCAAGCGCGACCGGCAGCATGCCGAGACCAGTAGTTAATGAGGTCATCAAGATTGGTCGGAGCCGGGCCCGTGCGGCCTCGAGCGCTGCCTCCGTAGGTGACCTGCCGCGCTCAACCAGGCGCTTGAGAAAGTCGACTAAGATAATGCTGTTGGCGACGGCGATTCCGTTGAGTAAAATTACTCCTAAAACTGAATTCAAAGAAAGCGTACTGCGAAAAACAAAAAGCGAAATCAAGACTCCGATAAAGCCCAGCGGAATTGCAACCAGCACGAGAACAGCATTAACGATATCGCCGAACTGAAAAACCATGGTGATAAAAATCAAAATGACCGACAAGCCTACGGCCCACGCGAGCTGATTGAGAGCTTCTGTCAGTTCGCGGTTAGAATCCTCAATGGTCACGACCGAAGAGTGTTTATCAGAGTTTTCTTTTTTCCATTTCTCGATCAGCTCATTTGCTTTTTTGGTCGACGTGGCGATCTGACTTTCTTCACCTTTAGTGACCTGGCCCGTGATCATGACTCGGTCGGTCCCGTCTTCGCGATAGTTTTCAACTGGCGCGCTGGTTCTTTCGACGCGGGTCAGGGCTTTGAGCGGCACAAGCTTTCCTAAAACTCCGACAGGAAAAGAAGCGAGCAAATCGACCGAATCAAATTTCTGGTCACCGTAATCAAGTGTGATCGGCACAATCTCTCCGCCAACAGGCATTTGCCAGATGCGTTTGCCTTGCGTTGCCGTTCGCGCCACATCGGCGACGTCGGATGGAGTGAGGCGAGCTTTGCTGACTTCGAGATTGGACCACTGCTCAGGCGACGGGATGAAATTTACGACCTCGAGCCTGCTCAAATCGGGTGTCGTGCTGATCCGCGGAAAAGCCTGCGCGTCGTTGAGTTCATCGTTGAGTGCGCGGGCCACGGCTATTCGGTCTTCAACCTCGTTACCGCGCACTGACAGTTCAAAGTTTGGTGGGTCGGGGATCTGCAGCTCCGACGGGTTCCAAGGAGTTATGGTGTATTTGATGTCGGGCGTGTTGGCGAATTCGGCTTCCCATTTCACCCATAGGTCGTGAACTTTCGATTTGTCTTTAAGGCGGGCCATGATGCTAGTGCCGTTGGGATTGAAAGTCTGCGTGAAGGTGTAGGCAATCGAGTCGCCAAATTTTTCGAGAAGGCGGTTCTCGATCATCTCAGAGGCCGAATCCATCTGGCGAATCAGCGTATTGCCGCGAGTGTTGGCGCTTAAGACAAGCCAATCGGTGTCGGGTTTTCCCACGACTTCGCGTGGAAGCTTCTGCAAAACTGTCAGGCCGAGGATAGCGAGTACGACGCTAAGGCCAGCATAGATTGAAAGTTTGAGAGCTTTCCGTGCCAGAAAAATTTCCAGGCAGCGGGCATAGCCCGACTCGATGGCGCGCAGCACGGGCTCAAGAAACGAGTGGCTCGATTTTTCGTTGCCGCGACTCATGAGCTGCAGCCGAACAGTCGGCACTAAAATCAGCGAAACAATCGCCGAGCAGCCGTGCGAATAGACAACAGCCATGGCCAAGTCGCCAAGAATCGCATTCGTGAGTTTGCTCGTGAACGCCAGCGGAATGAAGACCACAAGCGAAGCAATAGTGGAAGCGATGATCGGAAAGCGCACCTCGCTTACCGCTTCAGAAATGATCCGCACGCGATCTTTGTAGGTCAGCGGCCCGCTCGCCATGTCGAAGTGACGGAAAATATTTTCCATAACGACGACGGAACCGTCGACATTCATACCCGCAGAAAGCGCTAAGCCTCCGAGCGAGATCAAATTCAGGTTAATGCCAGTCATCTTCATCAGGATAAAAGCAAGCACGATGCTGAGCGGAATTTCGATGGCGGCGGTCGCCACGTTGCGAATATTGCCGATGAATAAAAACAAAACTACGACCGCAAGCATTGCCGCCACCGCGACTTCACGAATCACGTTGCTCACCGCAGAGCGAATAAACTCAGAAGGATCGACAAGAACCTTGTATTCAATGTCGCTCGGCCACTTGGCGCGCGCTTTGTCGACGACCGCCAAGATATCTTCGGCCATCCGTTTCACGTTGCCGCCGGGCTTGGGCTGAGCCTCGAGAATCAAACTCGGAACGCCGCTCGTTTTCAAACTTCGGCTGTTGGTGGACGGGGTGCCGTAATCGATTGAGGCAATGTCTGAGAGATGTACCATTGCGCCAGTTCGCGCCGGAACCACGGCTTGTTTTAAATCTTCAACGGTGCGGAGAAGCGGCGGCATTTCGACGTTGAGCTGATTGATTCCCTCAGAAATTCCGCCGCCGCGGTAGGCTTCGAGCTGGGGAAGGAGCGATTCACTGACGTCGCGCGGAAAAACCTCGAGTAAAGCCGTCTTTTCCGGATTGAGCGCGATGCGGACTTCTTTTTGGTTCGGATTCCACATCCAAGCTTCGCTCACATCGGCAACTCGGTGCACCTGCGGCATCAGTTGCGGTTCAAGAAAATGGTAAAGCTGATCGAGCGTGCGGGTTTTACTGTAAAAACTGACCGCGATAAATCCACCGCTATCTGACCACGACCAGACCTCGAGTGAATTTCGGACCTCGGTCGTCATCTGCGCGACGAAGGACGACATAATGTTTTGAACTAAAGTCAGTGCCTTGCGCTCGTCGTTTCCCCACTTAAATTGCAGGCGGTACCTGACTGTTCCCGGCGCGTAGCTCGACTTGACCTGTTCGACTGTGGCGTCCTTGTCGGCAACCGCTTGCAGTGATGACTCGAGATTGCGGCCGTAAGTGTTGAGGAATTCATTGGCCGACATCTGCCCATAGCCGAGATTAACGACAATTGAGGGTTTCGAACTATTTGGAAAGAGCGAGATTGGCAGTTGGAAGCCGGCGATAATACCCCAAAGGGCCAAGGCACCCAGTGCCAAGTAAACCCGAAGGGGTGACTGATAGAGCTTATTCATGCGCGGTTTCAACGCTCACAGAGTCCCCGTCACCCACAAATTTGCTTGTCCGGTCAATGACCACGTCGCCTGCATGAAGACCCGTTAGGACTTCGACCTGGCCTTGACGACGTTCACCAAGAGTCACGGCGACTTTTTTAGCCTTACCGTTTTCGACGAGGCGTACAAAAGTTTTGTCGCCACGGTAAACGACCGCGTTGTCGGCTAGCATAATTCCTTGGTGAGCATTGAGCTTAAACTGAACTTTTCCGACCATGCCGGGAGCGACAGCGCTGAGATCCATCTTATCCAAGGTCAACTCGCAAGCTGCGGTTCCAGTAAGTGGATCGACGGCGGGGCTGATCCCTTGCACGGAGGCTCTTAAAGGTTTGCCGACTCCAGAAACTGTCAAGTCGCCCTTCATGCCTTTTTTGATGGCGTGCATATCGAGGGCGGCCACTTCGATGACCAGACGAATTTGGCTCGGATCGGTGACTGAGGCCAGGGCGTCGCCCTTGTTGACGAGAGTTCCTGGCGTCACAGTGAGTTGATAAATGACTCCGGTCACGGGTGCGCGCACTGTCAGGGGTGCGTATTCATAAACTGGATCAGTATGGGTAATCGAGGCAATTTTTTCGCCCCGCTGCACGCGGCTTCCCATCGGCTTGATCGAAGACACAATGCCGTCGGATTCGGAGCGGACGATGGCATTGACCTTGCTCTCAACTCGGGCTGGAAACGACAAGACATTGTAAAGATCGGCATGCTGAACTGTTTCGGTGAATACGGAGGCTAGGGAGGGGGCGGCTACGGCACGTCCTACGAGGAATACTAAAGCCATGAAGGCGCCTAACAACGTAAACATTGGCGCAAGGCACAAGGAGTTCGACCGCATCATTTTGTCTCCAGCTCAGCTTTTAAGAAGGTGCAGAATTAACACACAAACAGGCCTACGCCAACTCCGCTGATCGCTGGGCAACAATCTGCCGATTTTTAAAGGATTTACAGGCTGGGGGGACTCCGGGAATGAGGTTTTGGCGGGCCGACTTAGAAGTTTGACCCGCTTTTAGCTCGAGTTTTATTTCCAGAACGAATCGTCGAGACCGAACAAGCTTTTGCGAAGCTTCTTCCACATGCCCTTGTTTTGCTCAGGGTCGGCAAAAAACTCGGCGTGCGGAACGTGAACAGCGCCGGCCTCTGGCTCGAATATTCGATCTGATTGAACGAGCTGGTCTGGACCCTTAAACAGAGTGCGGCGTATGGATTCATTGAACTTTTTTCCGGATTTGGTGTTCAAAGTATATTGATCTAGAATTTTTTGCAAATCGTCCTTATTTACAATTTCTTTTTTCTCAAGGTCGACCGCTATGGCTTTGACCAGGTCTTTGTTGTTGGTGAGAATTTTGTCTACTGCTCTAATCGTCACAAGAAGAATTTCGGGAACCCCTCGGAGTTCTGATTTTAACAGGTGGTCTACGAGGCCGCGCGGCAGGCGACCCTTCGGGTCGGCTTCCCTCACCATTCTGATCAGATAAGGAACGTCTTTCGTTCGGTATTCCAAATCTTCGATCATGTGTTTAACAACCTCGGTTTCGACGAGATCACGGCCGTCCTTACTCCAATCACTGATAAACGAACCAGCGGCATACTTTTGTTCGCCGACCATACCCGCAAACAGGGTGGCGATTTGGCCTTGTTGTGTTCGGTGTGTGTCCGAAGCTGAAGGAACCCAGAATTCGTTGAGCGTCATCTGACGCATGTGCAGATTGAGTTCTTTTGGGAACGAGTGGTGAAAAGCCATGCCGACGACGGCTACGCTAGCTAAGAAAATCGAGCGCTTTTCACGAGTGTGCGTGTCGAGAACAGGACTCATCAGAATTTCTTCACGGAACTCGGGTATGAGGAAGTCCGTCTGGAGCAGGTCGGGTTGTCCGCTACTGCGAATCATGAGGTGGCGAGTTTTCGGATCGAAACTTATGTGGACTTCAGACGGAACCGCAACGGCCGGTTGAAGCCCTTCTTCTTTGGCTTCCTGCACGGCCTCGCCGATCATCGCTATTTCGCCGATCACGCGATAGTTGGCCGACTCGATTATGGTGTCGAGGCGAGGAAAAAATTCGCGCGTTCCCTGCAAAGCGCTGATTGCCTCATCTTTCAGGAGATCCGTGACGCTCTGATCGATCGTTAGCTTTGTGCCAGTGACACCCATGGCGCCTAAGTTATTGACGTAGCCTCGTTCAAACTTTGCGATGGCACGTGCGATAAGTTTGTCGTAACCGGCCTGATTTAAAGGCCTTCTCATTTTGACGGTTCCGGATCTGAGGCGCGAGCGCATGGCCGGGTCGTTTGGAAAGCGAGCGAGAAGTTCCTCTTCGACCTCTTTGTCATTCACCAAGCGAACGTAGGCGTCAAAAACTTCTTGGGCCGTCGCCTTACGGCCGCGGAAACTACGCTCAACTTTTTCGATGGATTTGATTGGGTTTCCCGTAAAGGCAATGATGACGTTATGGTAGCTCTCAAGAGGGTTATCCGGCATTTTGCTGGCGCGGATTGCAAGAAAATCTTCAACTGCAGCTGGCTTTGTTTTCCAAAGTAAGCTCAGACGACTAGCCGAATAATCAGCGAGATCGGCGGGAATGCCTAAATCTGGCTTTTCTTTGAGCGCCTCTTCAACACCTTCTGGCGAAAAGAAATCTGGCTGATCGGCTTTCATTGTCTTAAAGAGTTGATACATTTCGCGGTCGTAAATACGAAGATTGCTCTCGTTTGAGTTTATTAAGGTCTGCTCGGTTGAAACTTGCACAGTGGGCTCTTGTGACGCGTTGGCGATTCTCGCCTTTGAATTGACAATGGCCTCCCTCGCCACATTAAATTTTTCACGCAAGTCGAAAAGGTGATTGAGATAATTAGACGGACTGTTCTTGGCTATTCGCACTCCCTCGCCGCTCCCAGCTGCCCCGTGAAAGACCGCAAGCGAATCCTCACGCCGGGTGACCTCGTCGTCGACTCGCATGCGCGGGGCGCCCGATTCAGTACCTAACTTGTCATTTTCGAGCGGAACTTGCTTATCAGACTTGAGGTCTTTTTGAAGTTTGAAGTAAAACGCTTCATCGACGATAAGTCCGGCCACGCCCGGCTCCCGAAAACGTTGATCGGCGAGCGCCTGCAGTTCTTCGTTTGGAAACTCAACTTGATCTCGCTTGATTTTGACGACTTTGAGCCTGTCTGCGGATCCAAGCAGTTCATAGAACCGAGTTAAGACGGTCGTTTTTCCGACACCGGCTGGGCCGTGCAGGTGCACGATGAGCGCGGGTTTGCGATCGACCGGCTGTCCTGGCAAAACCAGGTGAACGCGCTCGGGCACGCGCATGATTTCGTCGATGAAATCATCGTAATCGGTAAAGTCTTCTTTAAGAGTTGCACGTACCTGGTCTAAGAATTTTTTCTTTTCGAGATACTTTCCGCGCAGTGCTTTTTTTGCGAGTTCGGTCTCTTTCTCGAGCCGTTCTTCGTCTGACATTGTTTCCCAACCTTTGACCGTCGAAGCCAATACATTTCTTCGCTTAGCGGGTTGGTCTGAGAGTTTGATCGGAGAATTGGAAAATAAAGCGGCGCAAGTCGGCGACTCAGCCAGAGCCGCCGGGCCCGGCAGGTGGATGAGAAGCGAAGTCACCGTCAAAAACGAGGTAACCGTGGTGGACAATTTTATTCTCTTCATAGACATAACCTTCCTCACTCAAAAAGGGCGCCCTCGCCGAAAACCGATGACTGCTGTCAATAGCTTAGACAGTTTCAGTCGTTCAAATGGCCTATAAGGCGAACGCCGAACCCTGCATTTATCTGTTGAGCAAGGCGTGGACCAAGTTGACAACTCAATATTCTTTTATGGCCATGGCGCTCAGTTGTCGGGACCTAGGTCCTGGCCGCGTTGAACATTGCAAGGGCTTTCGCGATACTGAGAGTATGGCGCTAAAATTTGCACCGAGCGGCGATGTTGAGCCATGGCTCGGCCTCTTCGATCCGCGAGATGAGTTCATCAATTTAGCATTGCCGTTATTTTTTCTCTTTCTGTCATTAGCGTTTGCGTGCTTCGGCTGGATCGTGGGCTCCAATTTTGACGCCGTTACGTCTATTGCCAGTAATTTCCTGCTTTTTAATACCTTACACGTTGCACTTACCTTCCACATGATGGCGACGCTGCCTGAGTTCCGGCTTTGGCTTAAGAGCTTGGCCCCTGTGCAATTGGCAGGGCATCTTTCAAGATTTTCGGTAGCGCTAGTGATCGTGCCGCTATTTTTTTTCAAACTCTCAACGGGCTTTGGCGAGGCTCACGCGGCGCACGCCTTCGCGACATTTGCGAAAGTATTCATTTACTTTATGCCTGGGTTCCATACGCTACGGCAAATTGGCGGCTTGTCTTCGGCTTACAATCAAAAACTGCGCGTGCATTCAGGATCTGTTGAACCTAAAGGAGCCGGAACCGAAAAAACTTTGCTCCTGATTTTTATCATAACGATCTTGGCGCCTGGATATTTTCTCATTCGTAAATTTCGTTACCTCCATCCAACATTGACGCTGTTATTTTTTGTCGTCAACTTCACTCTTATCGGAGCTATTTTTTTAAATTCCTATTTCATGTTTCCTGAAAGGGTTGCGCGCTTTAAGCTGATCTACCAGCTTCGCCTACTTATGTTTCCGCTTAGCTATGTCTGGCCGCTTGTATCCTCGGGGCTTGCGGGAATGCACGGCATTGAGTATTGGTGCGTTTGGAGAAAGATGTCTGCACACTCAGTCAGGCGCTCGACACTTTGGACGCGTTTCACCGTCACGATCACAGTATTTGCCGTGGGTGCGGTGGGCTTTTTGGGACTTAGCTCGGGTGTGCTCCACGGCTGGGTCAGCCCTTACCTGCAGAATTCAGACCGTCTTTTTATAAACTGTGCGGCTTTATCGGCCTCGTTGACCTACATCCATTACTATCTCGACCGAGAAATTTTCAGGATGAAAAACTCTTCGAACAGAAAGTACCTCGGGCCGCTGTTGACAGGGCCTTTGTTGACACCGACTGAGCGTCAGCCTCATGCTGTGATATCCCCATCCTTTCCACCTCAAGCAGCCAGTGGCGAGCCCGAGCCCCTGCTCGCTGTAGGTCGCACGCGCCCGTATTTTTAAAAATATTCGGCTCGAATTTTGCTTGAATTGAAAACATGATGTGGAGCTCGAGATCAAGTGTCGTAAATTTCCTGGGTAGACTTGCGCTTGCTGTCTACATCTTAGTCACCTTTGTGCCCCTTACGGCATCAGCTGAAGCTTCCCTTTGCCGGCAAATTTTCACGGCTTTGCCTGTGTCCACGCTTGATCAAAGCGCGGATCATTGGCTCGACTCTGCTCGGACGGACAGCGAAAACTTCCTCGCAAGTCTGACTGGACAACTGATGGTGCTCGACAGCCAGCAGTTTGGCGACCTGCCCGGACTTGCAAAACACGAAGTTCAATCAGTCCTAGGCTCGCCGGTAGAAATCATCGCACCTTCGACTCCGCCTCGCTCGGGTGCCGTCGTGTTCGTAGCCACAAGGCAAGGCAAACCGGTAGCCGTGTACAAAATTTTTAATTCCGACGCTGAGATTTCTAGAGAAATTTTATCTGGCCGATTTCTAAAACGCCTGGAGCTTAGGCATGGGTCGCCACCCAGATTCTACAAGATTGAGAAAGTCACAATCGCTGGGCGCGAGCGCCCCGCGGCAGTAGTTGAGTATGCTCCAGACGAAGATTTAGAAGCCATGGTGAGAAAAGCCGGTGAAGTGATTCAGGGTTTAGATCTCGGTAGCGCTGATGGTAGTCGGCGCGCAAGCCAATTGCGCCTGGAAATTTCAGCTGGCCTGCGAGAAGCGGCCCAGATGCTCGGTGAACTTCATACCGCCCCGCCACTGCCGTCCGGCTTAATTCCGTCTTCGACGTGAATTGAGCGCCGGTCCTGCAGAGTGTTTGCCGCCACTTCTGGCCGGACACTCAATGCCCATGCT
>JAYTRM010000343.1:0-4790 GCA_043746165.1 Bdellovibrionales bacterium
GACGATCGGCGACGGCGTCGGCATCGACCTTGTAAGTTCCAGAATCAATGAGCTTCTGCAAACGTGCGACTTTCGCTTCGTCGACGCTGTCTCCGGGTGTCGCAAGCTCTTTTGCTTTTGCCATGTCTTGGGCACGCGAAGAAACTTCGACGCGGCTCGAATTGCCCATGTCTTCGAGCACGTTCTTTGAAGCTTTTGTCTTGCCGCCATCGAGCGCATCAAGGCCCGCAGCCTTAGTCGACTTCGTCGACTCGGTGCCCGCTGTCGAATTTGGCATCTTACCTGTGATCTTCAATTTTTACTCCTCGCGCCAGACGGGTTGAAGGGTCTCATGGTCTCTACAAAAATTGTATCATATTGAGACGAGAGAGCGAGTAAGAAATTCTAGCTTAAGTCGTAGCACAATGTGGGCCTGGTCTAAAGTTAACGGACTCGACTCGAGTCCAGGGGCGCAGAAACGGCCTCAGCCTTGCTTGCCGCTTCTGGCGCATCAGTTCCGGTGCGATTGATATTCCATAAAAATGAATGAATTTCAGGGCTCAGGATCCCGACCACGTCACCTTTTTCAAGTTTAGCTCCGGGCTGAGCTTGGGCGGCCGTGACTCCGTTAAAAACTAGGGTCGAGCGCAAATTGGGACCATGCTTTAAAGTGAGTGCCGTTTTTCCGCCCTCTATCTTTATGTTCGACACCACTTCGCCCGCCCAAGGCGCCTGAACTTTGGCAGGACTTCCGTCCGCGGTTTTTTTAAGTTCTACCCGTAGGGGCACTTGCCCGGGCGCATCCGCAGTCTTTACGCGAATCACGCGCGAGACATCCCGGTCTGTCAGCGGAATTCCTCCGCCTTCCTTTTTAACGGCCTGGCCCGATTCACTATTGAAGTAACGTTCCATAATCTGATTGTAAATGAGATCTGCGAGTCCGATCCCGCCTTTTTCTCCCCAGGAGTCGACATACTGCTGATCGAGTTCTTCGCGATAAATATTTTCACCCATTGACGGTTTCTGCGCGCCGAAGTCGACTGTCTGGCGCATCGCTTTGACCATCTCCGAGAGAAAAGCCTTCTCGTACATCTTAGCAGCGCCATCTACTTTTTCATTTCGTGGAGAAGTTTTCTGAGCGGTTGGCCCATTGTTTGCGTCCGCACGTTTGGCTTGATCTTCGATGCCTGTAGATCCTGAGTCTCGATCCACGCGGCTGACCGAACCGATTGCTGATGTCACGACATCTCCATTTGCATCTCCTTGGGAGATTAAGTCGCTCGCCGGTGGCGCCTGCTGCCTCCGACGAACAATTCTGAATTTTCATATTTCGAGTGTTATCAGACGAGAAAAAAAAGGGGAAGTGAGCCTCGTTCGCCAGCGCATCCTGCGCTTACAGATCTAAGCTTAAAAGTCTGTGCCTTTCCTGGCGACCTGACTTCCTTGCTCATTGTTTCCTGCTCGAAACGGCCTGCTCTTGAACCATCCTAGGTTTTCGAACTCCGACCCACCGTCCCCCGAGAGTGAACACATCCATGTGTCCGCTCAATAACTTTATTCTAGTTCGTCTTGCCTCACTCCGAAACAGTTTTCACAAAATTTCCAGCTCGCCTTGTAACGCGCCAGCCGCTTTTATGTTTTGCAATATCGTAATCAGGTCTTTAGGAGAGACGCCGAGGGCGTTCATCGCCTTGACGAGGTCTCCCACACTGGTACCTGTGTCTAGTACGGCCACGTGGTCCTGGTCTTTACTTTTACCAGCAGACGTGGATCCACCTTTTGCAGCGCTCTCGACCTTGACGGTGAGATCGCCGTGACTGATTGCCACACGCGAGATGCGAACATTCTCACCGATCACGACTGTTCCTGTCTTCTCATTGACGATCACTCGGGCGCGCGTGTCGGGAATGACCTCGAGTGATTCGATGCTCGCAAGCAGCTCGACCGCACGGCCTTCGTAGGCAAACGGCACAATGATGTCGACTGTGCCGGCGTCCTTGGCCGTGGCGTACTTACCCGACAAATCCATATCAATTTTTTTAGCCAGTCGCGCGGCTGTGGTGAAATCGGGATTGTGGAGAGTGAGGCGAAACATTTTTCGCGCTGTGAAGTCTTCCGCGACGTCGCGCTCGATGATCGCTCCATTCGGAAGCCGCGCAACCGTCGGAAAAGCATCGGCGCCGTTACCGACGAGCAGCGAACCTTGGGCGACTGCGTAGATCTGTTGATCAGCCGCGCGAAGGGGCGACTGCAAAAGCGTTCCGCCGGCGAGACTCGAAGCATCGCCGATCGAACTGACAGTTAAATCAAGTTTGTTTCCGGCCCGTGCAAACGGCGGAAGTGTCGCCGTGACGATCACCGCAGCCACATTCTTCGATGCAAGATCTTTATCTTCGAGCTTCAAACCGAGCTTATCGAACATCCGCGAGACGCTCTTATTTGTGAACTCACTCTTGGAATCGCCGGTGCCTTTAAGGCCGACCACTAATCCGTAGCCGATCAGTTGGTTGTCGCGAACTCCGCGAACGTTGGCGATGTCCTTCACGCGAGCCGCTTGAGCGTTAAATGCAACCAGCGATACGAGCGCTGCAAGCCTAAGTCTCTTCAAAAGTGCATTCACATCGACGCTCCTCTTTTAGAACTGACGATGTCGAACTGGGGGTCGAGTAATTTTCCGGCATCGATTCCCGCATCGTCAAAATCTTCGGGTCGAACTACGCCGGTCACGATGACTTTGTATTCGCGTTTGCCGATCATGAATGGCTGCATGCCGCGAACACGGTAACTGCCGTCTTTGAGCTGCTCGACGATTCGCGTGGGCACAGCCTGCACGCTAAAGGGAGGTTCAGCAGAAGGGCTACGATTTTCCCCTCCAGACTGCGCCGCCTGATCTTGACCGGGCGCAGGGTTTGGCGGTTGGTTGGCATTTGGTTGTTGTCCCGGAGGGTTTTGCCCATTCGCAGCTTGTGCTCCTCCGGCTGGCGGCGCTCCAGCGCCTGCCGAAGCGGCGGCAGCTGCTGCAGCCTGCTGTTGGGAAGCGAGTCCCCGGGGAGCCGGATTGTCGAGACGCTCGAGCAACTTTGCAATGACGCGAACCTTAGTCTGCAATTGGGATTTCGGCGCTCCGTCGATTTTGACATTCAAAAGATCGCCGACCATGCGAATTTGATTCTGCGAAAATAGGTAAGCACCCTGACCTTCCATGACCCAGAGCGAGCCCGCATCTTCCTTCAGCTCCGAATCTTCTTCGAATTTCTGCCGATTCATGCGCTTGTACTGCCGATCCGAACTGACCTTGAGGTTGTCGTTGTCAGAATAGCGAGTCTGGCCTCCAGTTTTAGGCTGAGCACTTTCAGAGTCGCCACCGCCACTAATGAGATTTCTAAGTGATTTACCAAAACTGGCGCAACCGCTCATTGAGAGCATGATCGCCACCGCAACTAGGGCCGCCGCAATTGGATTCATCGCAGCGGGAGCCACTGGAACTGGAGATTGAGAAAAGCGCTCAACTTTCAATTTCATTCTCGAACCTCGACGATCCCTTTTTCTTTAAGCAACCCGGAAATAAGCTTTGAGGTGCGCGGAATTTTCACACTCACAGTGTCACCTATGTAGGCCTGGGTTTGCGCGATGCCATCGATCGAAACTTGCCAGTCGCCCGAGCCGGCAATCACCTTCACCGCTTCACCATTTTTCACAGCGAGCTCGCGGCGCAGGCTACTTCTCCACAGAATTTGGCCCGCCGCTATTTCACGGGCTGCGACCGAGGTCTGCATATCTCCCTCACTTGCCGGAATATCATTGGAAAAAGTGACATCTTTAAGTTGAAGAGCAAAATCTTCAGGTTGCAAGTGCTCCCCAGCGCTGATTTGCCGCGAGGCTACTGGAACTTTGCGACTGACACTCAAGACACCGCTCAGCCAGTAGCTTCGCTTTCCGCCATCCTCAGCAACAACTTCGAGAGGAAAGGAAAAGCTTCCGCGAGGAATTTCGTGGTGAAGTTGAAGCGACCATGTCGAGCCAAAAGGAATCGACGTCGGGAGCGCTGGCAAAGAAAGACTCGAAAACTCAAAGACGCAATCACCACAGAGCAGTTTGAGCTGGCGGGTGATTTCTGCCTCAATTTCTGGTGCGTTGAGGCGCAAGCTTTTACGTGTGACGATAACTCGCGCCGGGATCCTCAGAGAGATCTTTTTGCCATTCGTTTCTTCAATATCGCGAACGAGCGGATGAAAAATTTGCTCGAGTGCGGCTGACGTAAAGGTGCGAGATTCGCCGGCATTGGGCATGTCGGCGAGCCGCACTTGGCTTAGTTTTTTGATGGTTGCCTGATCAGCGCCGTGAGCCACAATCAGGTCGCTCAGCAAAATTTCAGAACGGTTGCCGTCGAGCTCGACGACAGACTTGACCTGCACACTCAACTGTTCGTTCTGCGCGTGACTTGCGCCGTCGTTTGCGACGCCGCTTGCGCCGACGTCTGCGAATGCCAATGAGCCGGCGAAGGCCGCAAGAATCGAAAGCATCAATGCAATCGCGATGCGAGTCAAAATCATTGCAACTACCTCAACTGATTCATGTATTGGAGCATTTGATCCGAGGCCTGAATCACTTTCGAATTAGTTTCATAGGCTCTCTGTGCGGTAATCATGTTGACCATCTCTTCAACAATATTGACGTTGCTCGCTTCGAGTTCGCCCTGAGCCAAAGAGCCGAGGCCATTTTGGCCCGGTTGACCTTGCTGAGGTAGGCCACTGGCTCCAGACGGCACGTAGATGTTTTTACCCATCGATTTCAGGCCTGCCGGATTGACG
>JAYTRM010000344.1:0-4665 GCA_043746165.1 Bdellovibrionales bacterium
GGATTCGAGATTCCAAACGCCACAAGGCCACACGAGAAAATCTGGGCACCGACCATCTCGATCGAAAATTGGTGACTCACAGTGAGTCCGGCTTTGCCCAGGATGGCGCTGAGAAAAACTGCCGTACCAACGGCCATAGCGATTACCGAGATGGGCAAAAATGTGGAGTCTCCCTTAGCTTCTAAGCCGAGCGCGAGAAGGACGCCCCACGCCATGCCATCGATGCGGACCCAAGAAAACTGATAATTTGGAGCGTACCAAATCATCAGCTCGCGCACGACTGGGCAAAGAAGCAGAATCGCGGCTGCTACCAACCCGAGCTGGCGGCGGGTGGAAGCGCGAACGACAAAAGGCCAAAAAAGGTAAAACTGCATTTCGATCGACAGCGACCAAACAATCGCGTACTCGCGACCCGGGGGAAATAACGGCATCAGGTTCATCAGGAACATCGAGCTTAAGATGAGAAATGGCAACGACAGTCCCGTGAGCGCAATGATAGCTAAAACTAGGTAGTAGAGCGGAAAGATGCGGCTCGCTCGTTTCACAAAAAAATCGCGGACGGCCCCGGGTTGGTGAATTGTCGCGCGCAGAATTCTGGTGATGAGAAAGCCAGAGAGCACAAAAAACAAATCGACTCCTGCCCAGCCATATCGACTGAGGCTTGCCACGAGATCGGCCTTGCCATGCCAGTTGTTGAGTGGGATTTCGTGAAGGTAAGAGTACATGGAGCCGTAAAATACGTGCAAAAATAAGACGGCGAGAGCCGCCAGGCCGCGAATTCCATCAAGAGCCGGAAAGTGTCTTTTTGCGAGTGCCGCCATCGTGGCAGATAGCGGTAGCAAAGAACGGGCTTAATTTCCAGGGTCAATTTCGCAGTCGTAGTGTTAGGGCCGCCTCGCGAACCGCACCTTCATTTGTCTGCCTGAAGCACTGCAAGCCGGCGCTGAAATAACGGCTAAACTATAGTCGGGTTAGGAGCAGCGTTGCAAATCCTCGTGGTTCGACTATAGTAAAGTTATGGCAAGCAACGGTAATTCGGACTCTGATCCCGCACGCAAAGATAAATTGCTCTTCGAGTCGGATCGAAGAGTTGAGCTCCCTAAGACGGGGGAGTCCGAGAGACGAAACGATACGGAGCGGCGAAAGTTTTTGCGCCCAACGACCAAGCTCAGGAAGATGGGTTTCGCCGTCGCGCTTGTCATTTTTCTGTTGGTCATCATTGCCGGCTTTCTCATGCGCTAATTGAGAGATGAGGTCTTTCGTTTTGTAGCCCAAGAAAGTGGAACTTTCACATTGCAAGCCAAGACGGTTTTAGAATGAGAGATTTACTCAAAGAGTTGCTCGATCTTTTGCAGCTTGAATCACTAAAGACTGACGTTTACCTTGGCCAAAGCCAGGATCTCGGCTGGGGCCGGGTTTTTGGCGGTCAGGTCATCGCGCAGTCGATGACTGCGGCAAACAACACCGTAGATAAGCCACGAGTGCTTCATTCACTTCACGGTTACTTTCTGCGGCCAGGAGATACCCATTTTCCGATTGAATACCGTGTCGAACGCATGCGCGACGGCGGCACCTTCAGCTTTCGGCGCGTGGTTGCGCATCAGCAAGACCAAGCGATATTTGTGATGTCGGCCTCTTTTCAGGTTCCTGAGGAAGGCTTTGAACATCAATTCGAGATGCCAAAAGTTGCGGGCCCTGAAAATTTACCTTCGGAGCTCGAGCTGCGTCGCAAGCGAAGCCACATGGTTCCCGAAAAAATTCGCCAAGTGTTTATCAGCGATCGACCGTTTGAAGTGCGACCCGTTGATCCGGTCGACCCCTTTAAACCCGAAAAAAAATCGCCCTACAGCTACAGTTGGGTTCGCCCGGTGGGCCAACTACCGACCGATCCGATGCTCAATAAGTGCCTTCTCGCTTATATTTCGGATTGGGACCTCGTGAACACCTGTCTACTTCCCCATGGTGCCACGACGTTTTCAAACCGAATGCAAATTGCGAGTCTGGATCATGCGATGTGGTTTCACCATTCATTTACCATGGAAGATTGGATTCTCTACGCCCACGATAGTCCGAGTGCCTCGAGCGGCCGAGGCCTGAACCGCGGCAATTTTTTCACTCGCAATGGAAAACTCATAAGCTCCGTGACTCAAGAATCTCTCATCCGGATCAAGAAATCGTAGAGATGAAGCCGAACATTCCCAAGAAATACCAACCTCGTGGCTACGAAATTCTCTACGAAGATCGCGATTTGTTGGTCGGCAACAAGGCGGCCGGTTTTGTTACCGTCGAGGCGAAGTGGAGTCGAGGCGACACCATTCAGGATGCCGTTAGCCACTACTTACGTAAGGGCAATCCGCGGGCTCGCAATCTTGCTTACGTCGTGCACCGACTTGATCAGGCGACGACAGGAGTTTTGATCTTCGCCAAAAGTGAAACGGCCCAGCAGGTTCTTAAAAACAACTGGCCGACGACGGTCAAAACTTACTTCGCGGTCGTACACGGAATTTTGCAAAATAAGTCTGGAAAGATTTCAAGCTATTTGCTGGAAGACGACGATTACGTCGTTCACTCGAGCCAGAATCAAGAAGGCAAACTCTCGCACACGGAGTACGAAGTCGTTCAAGAAACTGGGCCGTTTAGTTTGTTAAAAATCAATTTGCTCACTGGGAGAAAAAATCAGATTCGCGTCCACATGGCTGAAGCCGGACATCCGCTAGTTGGCGACGCAAAGTATGGGGGATCAAAGGCGAAGTCCAAGAATCTCGCTTTGCACGCAGCCTCGATTGTTTTTACCCATCCTCACAGTCGCGAGCGCATCACAGTGTCTGCGCCCTTACCGGAACATTTTCGCAAGTTCGTCCGGCCAGGGGCTCTGGGTTCTTAAGGTGCTTTGTCTTTTCGAAATAGAAGTTTGGGGCGGTCTGGTCTGGTCGATAAGCCAAATGAGCTTCAAATTCCACTTTCGAGTGCTTCACAAACGTATCGAGAATTCTGACATCGACAACGGCGGCAAAGATAAAAGCGGCTTTTTCATGAGCTGAGGGCAGGACTAAGGTCGTCCATAAATTATTGCACACTGTTGTGACGCGGCGTTTCGATGCGCCTCGTATTGAGCGCGAGCCCGTGAGCCCTTAGAGTCATTTCATACCTTTAAGACTCGGAGAAACTCTTGAAATCTTCCTGGAAAGAAGCGACATCAGTCGTAGTAATCGGACTTTTGCAAACAATTGTTGTTGTCTGTATTGCCCGCGCGCTGATTGCTTTGATCGCACTCTGCACGAACTTGTTTTATCGTGGGCACTTTTCGCTCGCTGATGGAGCCCCGGATCCCCATCAACTAGGACTTATCTCGATCGTCATTCCCGTGATCGGTGGGCTCATCGTCGGTTTCATGGCTCGCTACGGGTCGCGCGGTATCAGGGGGCACGGCATTCCAGAGGCGATGGAGAGCATCCTCATTCGCGAAAGCCGAATTCCGAAGCGGCTGACGATTTTAAAGCCTCTATCGTCGGCTATTGCGATTGGCTCAGGCGGACCGTTTGGCGCCGAAGGTCCCATCATCGCAACTGGCGGAGCGATCGGCTCGTTACTTGGGCAACTTCTTCCGGTGAGCGAAGGCTCTCGAAAAATTCTTCTCGCAAGCGGTGCGGCCGCCGGAATGACCGCTATATTTGGTACGCCCCTTTCAGCGGTTCTTCTTTGCATTGAACTTTTGCTCTTTGAATTCAGCGCAGCATCCTTTATTCCTGTGGCACTGTGTGCGGCCTTTGCCAACGTTTTACGTGAAGCTTTATTCGGTTGGGACAAACCATTTTTCGAAATGAAGCCATTCGCTTCTTTGTCGCCGCAAAGCTTTCTGGTCTTTCTTTTGTTTGGCATCATTCTGGGTCTGATTTCGGTCGTGGTGATTAAATCGGTATTTTGGATCGAGGATCAATTTGAAAAACTGCCGATTCACTGGATGATTTGGCCCGCCCTCGGCGGAGTCTTCGTCGGCATCCTGGGATGGATTGAACCGCGAACTCTCGGCGTGGGGTACTCCAATATTACGCAGGCTCTGATGGACGACATGCCTTTGCAGCTTGCCTTGAGTCTTTTGCTATTTAAATTTCTTTCGTGGTCCATCGCCCTAGGTTCGGGAACTTCGGGAGGAACGCTAGCGCCGCTCATGACGTTGGGCGCGGCGATAGGACTTGGTGCGAGCGCCGGTCTTAAATTTGCGGTGCCCGGACTTTCAATTGATGCCCAGGTTCTGGCTCTCGCAGGAATGGCCGGATTATTTGCGGGTTGTTCGCGTGCGGTCTTAACTTCTGTCTTATTTGCCTTTGAGGCGACTCGACAACCGATGGGAATAGCTCCCCTGCTCGGCACTTGCTCAACCGCTTATCTTTTTTCACGCGCCTTTTCAGAGGACTCGATTATGACTTTAAAAATCACGAGGCGCGGAGTGCGTGTGCCACAAGATTATGCCCCTGCCTTTAAGACTACCCATGTAACCAAATAAAAGCGCAAAAACTGGCCCCGTATGCTGTTGAGATTTGTCTGGCTAGGCTTTTGCTCTGACAGCTTTTAATCGCTGCGGGTCAAATTCCCCGAGGCTTGCCTCGACCGTCTGAGGCGTAGCCTCACGCCGAATGAGGCGGTAGCCTCAGTGCATGAGCCGGT
>JAYTRM010000345.1:0-9323 GCA_043746165.1 Bdellovibrionales bacterium
GGATCCGATCCTTTGCCGTGAGTTGTCAGGTGAGCCTCAACATCGCCCGTTTTGAGATTCACAATGAAGAGACGTGGAGTGGAAGACGGCTTCGTGTAATCGACGATTGCCATATAGGTTCGGTTGGCGAATTGATCGATGTTTTTCTTTAAGTAAGTCACGGCGCGGATGATGGCGCTGTCTGGAATGAGACGCTTCGGATCCAGGTGACCGAACTCCGAGAGATCAATCGCCGGTTTTTGACTTTGCTCGCCGAGGTTCTTATTGGACTTAGCAACTTCAGGGGTTTTGCCCATTGCCACATTCGGTGCCGCCGCATTCTTTATCTTGTTGGTGGCCGTGTTCGTGGCCGTCGTCGTGACCGCAGCTAGAGATCCGTACCCAAAGTTAAACAACAGAACTGTTGCTGCGATGTTTGCTATAAACTGTTTATGCAATATTTCTCCCACTGGTCCCGCTCCTTCGCCGTTTTCAATGACAACGAATCATCAAGATAAATGATGTCAGTGAAACCTCAGAGTTTTTAATGGTAGAAAATTGTCAATTTGAAATCATGTTACAAACAGAAACAATTTTCGTCACTTCTCAACAATTATTGACGATTTTATGCGCCTGCTGTTGTAGACCCAACGAAGGTCAGCGCGCTCTTTGCAGCGTATCCCGCGGATCGCGTAAATTTAATCAGGGTGCCGTCCGCATCGGAGGCAGCTACTGCCTCCTTCGCGGCTTTGAGCACGGCACGGCGCTGCAACGGCGGAAACGTGCTCGGCTTTTTAACAAAGACCCGCTAAGATCTGGATCGCTCTCCATGCACAAAACTAAGGATGTCCTTAAATGCCTCAGATGACGCCAGATAATCAAAATAATATGGAAACGCCAAAGATTTCTCGACTTCTCGATTTGATCGGTCACACGCCGATGGTTGAAATCAAAAACATCAACACCGGCCCTTGCCAACTTTTTGTCAAAATGGAAAGCCAGAATCCAGGTGGATCGATCAAAGATCGCGTCGCCATGTCGATGATCGAAGCCGCTGAAAAATCCGGTGAGCTTCAGCCAGGTGGAACCATCATCGAAGCGACCGCCGGAAACACCGGCCTCGGCCTCGCGCTTGTGGCATCGCAAAAAGGCTATCGCCTCATTCTCGTCATCCCCGATAAAATGAGCCGAGAGAAAATTTTCCATCTGCGTGCCATGGGAGCGGAAATTCGCCTGACTCGGTCCGATGTTGGCAAAGGCCATCCCGAATATTATCAAGATATGGCCGAGCGCATTGGCAAAGAAAATGGCTATTTTTATATCAACCAATTCTCTAACGTCGCCAACCCTTTCGCTCACGAAACAACCACCGGCCCCGAAATTTTCGAGCAAATGGATGGACGTGTCGATGCCGTGGTCTGCGGTGTCGGCAGCGGAGGCACTTTAGCAGGTCTTTCCCGCTACTTTGCAAAGACGAGCCCAGCAACTGAATTGGTCTTAGCCGATCCTCAAGGATCTATTTTAGTCGAATACATTAAATCAGGAAATCTCGGCCAAGCTGGATCTTGGCTTGTCGAAGGAATCGGCGAAGACTTCATTCCCTCGATCGCCGATCTATCGCGCGTCAAAACGGGGTATACGATCAATGACAGCGAAAGCTTCGAAGTGGCGAGAGAACTTCTGCGTAAAGAGGGCATTCTCGGCGGCTCTTCGAGTGGGACTCTCGTTGCGGGTGCGCTTCGCTATTGTCGCGAGCAAACTCGCCCCAAGCGGGTCGTGACATTTATTTGCGACAGCGGAAACAAATATCTCTCCAAGATGTTCAATGACTTCTGGATGCTCGATCAAGGCTTCCTTAAGCGCGAAACCTACGGGGATCTTCGCGACTTGATCTCGCGGAGCCATTCCGAAGGCGCGACCGTCACTATTGGACCAGCCGATACGCTCAACATCGCCTACAGCCGCATGAAACTCTATGACATCTCCCAGCTTCCCGTCATGGAAGACTCAAAGATCGTTGGCTTTCTCGACGAATCTGACGTCTTGCTTTCGATTCTGGGCCAGGGCGAGAAGTTTAAAATGCCGGTGCATGCCGCGATGACAAAACGAGTGCAGACCATCTCGTACAAAGCAAAAGGCGAAGATTTGTTGCCGATCTTTGATCAGGGCAACGTCGCAGTCGTTGTGGACGGCGAAAAATTCCTCGGCCTGATCACTCGAATCGACTTCCTCAATCACCTGCGCCGAAAAATGAACTGACGGTTTTTGTCATGACTGTGACGCTCATGGGCTTCGCCTGTTCTTGCAAAAGCCCTTATATTCGCTGAGCGCCGTTGTAAACGAGTACAGCTGTCAAACACTTTGGCAAGGTTCGTGCTTTTCTACTCATAAAAATTGCGGCGAGGATCGACTTATCGCAAGAAAGTAGGAACACATGAAACGTGCACTGACGCTAATGATTACGACCTTCAGCATAGCTGCTGTGATGGTCGCTTGTGGACAAAGCGGCGGTGGCGGCACCTCAACGCCTGTGGTTGTTCCGACTCCGGTACCCGTCGCCGGACCTTACGGCGGCGGAGCTTACGGCGGCGGACCTTACGGCGCAGGAGGCTGCGGCCCGGGATCGATCTACACTCAATACGGATGCCTGGCGCAAGGCGGTTGTCAGTACGGTATGGCCAGTTACAATGGCACTTGCATCGCAGCAACCATGGGCGGCGGAGCTTACGGCGGCGGAGCTGGACCTTACGGCGGCGGAGCTTACGGCGGCGGAGCTGGACCTTACGGCGGCGGAGCTTACGGCGGTGGAGTCTGCGGCCCCGGCAGCACCTATCTCGCCAATATCGGCTGCGTCCCTCAGGGATCGTGCGCCTACAGTCAAGCATTTTACAACGGTGTTTGCGTTCAAGGCATGGCGGTGAATCCCGTCTCAGGATTTGGTGGCGGCGGTTATCCCTACACTCAAAATCCATACCCGCAAAATCCGTACGGTGGCGGCAACGGCTATTTCTGGTATCGCTACTAATATACTGAAATAGATTTTAAGCAGAAAATTGATTACAAGACCGTCGCAAATTGAGCCATGTCTTAGACTGGCTCTCAATTTAACGCGACGAAAGTCCGATAAGTCAGGATGCCGGTACGCGCACTCATAGTCACATCCAACAGCGACTTAATTGATCGCTTAGCGTCCGAAGCGGAGCGCCAGCAGCGCACGCCACCTCTGTCGGCGATGACTTACGACCAAGCCGTCGACGTTTTTCAACGTAACCGAAACGGCATCTCAGCAATCGCGGTCAGCTCGGGTCTGGAGCGCGAAGCCCTGCAAAATTTAGTTTTTGCGTGCCTGCGGGCGGTTCCAAATTTAATCGTCATGTTGATCGATGACGGGCAATTGAGGAATAACTCAATGGATTTGACTCCGAATGAGCTCTTCCAAATGAAAATCGTCGCTATCCTCGAGCCGAGCGTAACACTTCAGAAAATTAATAGTGAAATTGGCGGCGCTCGCCTCAGCGAACGCGTGGTCGGTGGAAGTCTCGATCCCAATTTCTCGCCAATTTCTCCCGAAAGTATATCCGCTAGCGAATCGTCAGTTGAAGATGTCTACCTCAGAATTCGTGCGGATCGTTACGTAAAAGTCTTGCACAAAGGGTACGCCCTCGGTTCAAATCGTCTTGAGAACTACCTCGAGCGCGGCTTACGGAGTCTCTACCAAACTAAAAAGGCAAACTAAAAAGGCGTGACCTTAATGTCAAATTTGACGGCGACTTCAGTGACAAGTTCAGTGGTTGAACTGAAAACAATCGACAACACTAAGGTGAAAATTCAAAAAGCGAACGTTGGAGCGATTGAGGAGATTCCCGCCTCCGTTCGCACGGAAAGTTACACCAAGATCTACGTGAGCGGCTTTGAGTTCAAAGTAGCGATGGCGTACGCTGAGGTCAGTAAGTTAATATTCGGGTGATGCTCGGACAGGCCGCAAGCGGCGCCTAAGGCAGTCGCACCACCAAACCATGAACTGCAACAGTCTGGCACCCCAAGCGCTCCTCCGGAAGATACCCTCGCTCGGTTGCTGCTTCGCGCTCTAGCTCCCCGCGCTCATTGAGAAGCTCCAAACCTTTTTCGACAAAAACTCTGCAGGTTGTGCAAATTCCATTTCCTCCGCAAGAATGCCCGAGCGGAATGTCGGCCGCGAGTGCAACGTCAAGAATCGTAACCTCGGGCGCTTCCAAAAAATCTACAACTTCGCCTTCAGGCAAAAAAGTCATTTGTGACTGAGCTTTTGACTTGAAAATTCGATTGCGAATCATGGTTTACAGCTTAATTGAAAAAGTCAGACCATCGCTCGTCGGCAGCAACGTTGAGCGTAAGCGTGGATCG
The DNA here is from genome assembly GCA_043746165.1 of Bdellovibrionales bacterium. Classification (GTDB taxonomy): domain Bacteria; phylum Bdellovibrionota; class Bdellovibrionia; order Bdellovibrionales; family JAMPXM01; genus JAYTRM01. The sequence goes on from JAYTRM010000345.1 coordinate 4,363, forward strand.
GTTGCGGCACTCTTGTTGAAATTCCGCAACGCGCGTAGGCGCTCGGTTTCCGGCAAACTCATATTGGCGATTTCACCCCCGGCAAATGTGTTGTCGGCGAGCATGATGCCTCCTTTTCGCAGATTACGAACGGCCCATTCAAAATAAGTCGGATAAGAGGGCTTATCCGCATCGATGAAGACCAAGTCAAACGGGCCGTGTTTTTCAACCGACGGTAAGTTTTCTACCGCGCGACCGAGCAGGATTTCAACCCGACTTGCCAGGCCCGCGAGTTCGAACGAGGTTTTGGCAAGCTCGGCATGTTTCGGACTAAATTCAAAAGTGAAAAGCTTGCCGTCCTCAGGCAAAGCGCGCGCCAGGCAAACTCCCGAGTACCCAGCCAACGTCCCGATTTCGACGATTCGCCGAGAACCGCACGCACGCGCCAGGATTTCGAGATGAAGTCCGTCCATCCGACCGACATGGATATCGGGCAATCCGGCTTTAGCTGCGCGGGTGCGAATACCTCGTAAAATTTCGTCTTCGGGATGAAAAACTCGGTCGGCGTATTCCAAAAGCTCGTCTGTTGCTCCACTGAATCCTTTAGCCATCCAATCTCCTTGGCGATTTCCTGCGATTTTTCTCAGACTTACCTGAGGCTTACTTGAGACTGACTTACGACTTACCTAAGATCTTAAGAGCTCCTCGTGATGATAGCGTAGGCGAATTACGGGCTTGATCGAGCCGTGATATTTTTCACTCACCCTGAGCCCAACGACTTTTTTAAGCTCTTCGACCGATTCGGCTTCGATGATTAGTTCTTCTCCCACCGCGCGCGCCAAGACCGCGCGCGACGGAAACACGTGGACTTCGAAAAAAATCGTATCGACCACCGGGTGCTTGCTCCAATGATAAATAAACAACCAATGTGAAAATGCCGCGAGGACGACGAAAAAATGAAAAATCTCGTGCGGCCCGATGACGCCCGCAAACAATGTTGGCCAGTTTGAAAAATCGATTACCGCTCCGATCGAGTAGCAAAGCCCTCCCGCGAGGAGCAAAAAGAGGCTCGAGTCGCGGCTAAACTTTTTCATCAATTGGTAGCCAGAAAGGGCACCGATCCATCCGAGTCCGAGAAAAAAGCTCAGCAGCAACCACTCTGGAATTGATGTGAAAAAGACAACTTCGAGAACAAGACCACTAATGGTCAAAACCCAAATCACACTGAGAGCCGCCCATCGCCACGGACCACGAAACAAAATGACGTGGATCGGCGTGAACGTGCCGGCGATCAAAATCCAAATTCCAGCGTGATCGAGACGCTGCACAACATCTCGAGCTACGCCGCCTCTTTGCAAAAGATGAAAAACGCCGCTCATCGAAAACAAGAAAATTAATGAAAACGAGAAAACGACGAGCGAAACCATTCGCGCTAAATTTCCGCGACCGCGGCGGAGCAGAAACACACTTCCTACGACCGCCATCGTGGCCGCGAGCAAATGGCTCGAGCTACTGACAGGATCACTGAATCCAGGGATTGAAATTGGAATCAAGGAGTGCCCTCCGCAGTCCCTGACAGTAGCTGAATTGGAGATAAAACTGAATTTTTTGTAGCTTGCTGCCCTCGGAACTGGGCTGCAGCCTCGCTTCGTAGCTAGCCCGCCGGATTAACCGCGCACGACATGGGGAGTCGTACAGCGGGGAATCACCGTTGAACGATCGATTTATAGGCACATGTTAGGTTTGCAAACAGAGCTGGGCTTTGGCCTCAACGGATGTATCAACTTAAAGCACCCACAGACACTTTCTTTGGCCCTGGCAAGAGTGTTTGCAAATTCTCAATTTGGGCTATGGCGAGGCACTTGCAGCACCAGGAGATAACAGGCAATAGACATTTGGCAGTACACGTGACCTACAAACGTGAACGAAGTCTTTAAAACCAAATGACAAGGGAGCGGCAAATGCAGGGACGAGCAAAACAAGACCGGAATGCCAGGCACTCGAGTCGGCCCGATCGCTTTACAGGATTTGTGTCGTTTAATAGGCAGCATCGCAGCGCTCCGCAACCGGCCCAGTTTACCGATGTCTCGACTTCAGGAATGCAACTGATCTCTCGACTTCCGATGGATCTCGCGGTTGGCGAACTGATCAACCTCGAATTTACCTTACCCGGAACACGCGAGCGAATTGTGAGCCAAGGGCGAGTGGTGCGGAAAACAAGTGAATTCATCTTTGCCGTTCGGTTTTTCCTTCTCGACCAGGAACAAAAAACTAAATTGCAAAGTGCAGTTTCAAAATATTCGAGCTACATCCGAACCCTGTCGACACTCTCACTTTACTTAGCGGCCAAGAGCTGGTTGTTCGAGCATAGGTTGGGACTCTTTGCCTCGACGGTCGGGCTGGCTGTCGCTGCTGCCTGTGTCGGCTATATTTACATACATTCCGATGAGCACCGCGGAAATACACTGCGCGCCTGGGGCAGCGTTTACCCCAAAGAATGGTCTCTCAACTATTACGGCTATGGATCCTCTCACGACAAGACCGACCCGAGATAATGACCTCTCGCTGCTTGATTATGGCGAGGAGCCATGATGATTTAGGGGCAAATTAATCCCCTCAACCGAAGGTCAAAATGATCTCTCGCCTTCTTCCGGTACCCATTCTCGGCGTCCTATCGCTCACCATATTTATTCTCAATACCATTTTCTGGTGCCTGCTGATTTATGCCTTGGTGCCGCTTCGTCTTTTGGCTTCACCATTTCCGTCTTTCTTGAAAGTGGTTCGCGGAGCGATGATTTGGTGTGCAGAGAATTGGATTTCTTGCAACAACTGGGAGATGCGCTGGTTTACGGCCGCCAAATGGGATATCCGAGGAGTCGAGAACCTCGATATGAACCATTCCTACCTGGTGTGCTGCAACCACCAAACTTGGGTTGACATTGTCGTCTTGCAGAAGGCCTTCAACCGTGTCATTCCCTTTCTGCGCTTTTTTCTCAAAAAACAACTGATCTACGTACCCATGCTCGGCTGGGCGTGGTGGGCTCTCGATTTTCCGTTTATGCAGAGATATTCGCGGAGCTACTTAAAGAGGCATCCCGAAAAACGTGGTCGCGATTTGGAAACAACGCGGAAGGCCTGTGAGCGGTTTCAGGGCTCGACAATCTCAATTCTCAATTTTTTGGAGGGAACCCGATTTTCAGAAGCCAAGAGGCTGAAATCTGAGTCACCTTTTACGCATCTCTTACCTCCTAAAACAGGGGGATTGGCATTCACGATTGATGCCATGGGCCGTCAATTTCGCTCGCTCATTAATGTTACGATTTTTTATCCGGGTGGAGCGAAAACCTTCTGGGATTTAATCTGTGGCAGGGTGAAGGAAGTGGTGGTCCGGATCGAGGAAATCCCAATTCCGCAAGAGTTGTTGGCCGGTAATTATCAGGCCGATGAATACTTTCGAGCGCGGTTGCAGGCCTGGGTCCGATCAATTTGGGATCGTAAAGATCTGCTTTTGACCGAGCTGGCGAAAAAACATGCAGAATCTGGGAATGGTTAAAAAATCCAAGCTTCTGAGTTAAAGGCTTGCGCGAACGGCCACAAACGACAATGCTACTGACAGCGCTCATTATCAACTGGCTTAGTTAGCAAAAGCGACGAGCTTTTTGTAGACCCGGCACCTGGGCGGGATTGAAGGTGCGAATGACACAAGAAGCGGCCCCGAAAGGATCATCATGAATGCCAATGCAAAATCCCTAATATTGAAGGCTCAGGATAACATCGACACCGCCAAAAAATATTTAGACGACGACAACCAACATGATGTGGCCGGTTACAACCTCGCTCAAGCGGTTGAATACTTCCTCAAAGCGCTTTGCGCCACCCATGAACTCGAGTATCCCGGCGACGAAGAGGGCCATGACCTCGACGCGCTCATGCAAATTCTTGAAGAGAATAACTTGGCCGCTGTCTCCTCGCACGCAGACCTTGTGGAGTTGACTCAATACAACTCACCTCGCGCCCACGTCAGACGCGAAAACCGCCTAGATCTCCACTCCTACATGTCTCAGCTTATGGATTTTAAAGCCTTGGTCGGAACACTGACCCGCTGATTCCTGCTCGGTCATCGAACTCAATACGGCCTACATTGAGTCATCGTCTCAAAAATGGATTTTGAGAGATTTGGGCGGATTTTGGACGGATTTTGCTAGAGTCGAGTCGGCTAATTGCCGATAGCCTCCCTGAGGTTCAAGTGAATCCCAATCCAGATCAGCAAAAATTTGCCAAAATCGCCGATTTGCTCAAGAAAGCCAAACTCCCTTTTGATATCTATATCAATGTCGACGATCGCCTTCGCCTCGTCGCCAAAGCCGGGTCAGATAGTTCGAGCCTCGAAAAGTTTCTGAATAAAGGACTCGACCGAGTCATCATTCGCGATCCGAATTTTAAAGAAATGATCCGCACCTCGCTGACTGATGCAAGAAGCGATGCCGGTGGCATCGCGGGAAAATTGGGGCGCTTGAATACGGCGGTGGCCGTTGTCTACCTACAAATTGAAACGATGAGTTTTGACGAAGAGACCTTCGATCATGCGAAACAAGTCAATCAGATGACTCTCGGCTTTTTGGTCAAGAATCCCCGTCTCAATGAAATTCTCGCGGGCCTTGGTTCAACGGAAAGCGATCTTGTTAAACACTCCATGATGGTGAGTATGTTTTCCGTCTTCGTCGGTATCGGTATGGGCTGGACTTCGCCGAGCACTTTAGAAAAACTGGCGCTATGCGGACTTTTGCACGATATTGGCAAAGTGCAGCTTGCTGCAGAACTTAAAAATAAACCTAAAAAGTTTATGACAGCCGCAGAAAAAATCGCTTACGACCGCCACAGCGAAATCGGTAGCCAGATGCTCGCCTCGGTAAAGACCGTCCCTGACGATGTTCGCCTTGCGGTCAGTGAACACCACGAACACGGAGACGGAACCGGCAACC
>JAYTRM010000346.1:0-5531 GCA_043746165.1 Bdellovibrionales bacterium
CGACTGAGCCAGTCTTGACCAATCGCGTTGACATCGGTTCCGCTGGGTGGAGTCGCGAAAATCGGGGCTTCAGAAGCCGGGGCGCGATAAGGAGCAAGGTTACGGATATCGGCGGTTCCGTCAGTTGGTGACGAGGCATGAGCCGCGGGGAATTCAGGACGCAGCTGATCCAGGGGAATAGACGTAAAGTTCTGAAAACTCACAACAAGCATGAGACCGACGACAATCGCGATGCCGACTTTATGTCTTCTTAAGAAATTGAAGGTTTGGCGGGGCTGCTTAAAAAGATCAGAATACAGGCCCGAATAAAGTGCCGAATCAGATAGACGCGGGCTACGCTTGTTTCCCTTTGTCGACTGAAATGAGCGATCTCGGTCATGAGGCGAACCCGTCATATTTACTCCCCCCAACAAACTTAAGTTATTGTCTCTTAGGTGGTGTCAACTTTGCCAATTCTCGAAGGATTCAGGCTCAAACTGAGATGGTTATCGCCTCCTGCCCAAACTGTGGACGGTTCGACCTGTCTCATTTCGAGGCTTCTGAATTGCGCATTCACTCTGCACTGCGTTCTCTGGAGTTTTTACTTGCACGGGCCCGTTTTCAGACTACTTTTGTAGCAACAGCGTAAGAAATAAGGCGCCTGGTGCTTTCGTGGGCAGACTTGTCCAATTTTTTCTCCAAATTACGATGCTGTCCAAAAGCCGGAAAAGGCGCTGGCAATTATTTTGGCTAACCGTCGGCCGATCATTTTGGCCATCATTTTACAATCAAAAAAAGCAGTTCCAAAATTTAACAACTTTAAAAGTTCAGCGGAGGATTTAAAAATGCAGTCTCGCGTTTTGAAAAATCGTTTGCGGTCTCTGGCTATGATGGCGGCGGTGGGTGCGTTTTTCGGTGCGCAAGCCGTGGTGGCTCAAGCCCGGTCTCTTGATCCTCTTACTCCAACTGAGATCGCCGAGAGAAGTCGTGAACTCGTTCAGGTGCCGTGGCATGGTGAAGCTCCCGAGACAGACCAGGGCAAGCTTGGCGATTGTTTGAAAAAAGCGGTCACGATCAAAGTCGGCGATCCCATAAATAACACGAGTAAGGATCTTTTACTCACAGTGATTCGTCCTCCGACAAAAAGACCGGTTCCGGTTGTGATTGTCGTCCCAACGGTGGCCGGCGTAACGCTGGTCGAACGAGAAACGGCGAGCGAACTCTGCCAAATTGGCATTGCGAGCATCATCGCCGATGTCAACGACACATCGATACCAGAGAATTTGCCGGCATGGGGTCACGAAGATGAAACAAATCGACACTCGATTTTGTCGCTCCGGACAACCATCGATTTTGCCAAACAAAACATCCACTTCGACCCGGCCAGGGTCGGTCTGATGGGACTCTCTCTGGGCGCCGTGCAGTCGGCGTTTCTTGCGGGGCTAGAGGCGAATCGTCTTGCCGCCGTGGTTCTTGTTCTGGCCGGTGGAAACCTTCCGTATGTCATGTCGACGAGCGACAACGGTCAGGTCGTAAAACTTCGCGAGGCACGCATGGAGCACGAGCACATGACGAGCGTTGACGAGTACGAAAGCATGCTGCGCAAAACGATGCGCTATGACCCAACTTACTTTGCGTCAAATGCCAATCCCAAAAATATCTTCATGGTAATATCGGACAACGACACTAAAGTCCCGACGCTAGTTCAGAAGGAGCTCTTTGTCGATTTGGGCAGCCCGCAGAGCACGACCTTTAGTACGAACCATGTGGAAACAATTATGTCTATGACTTTTGTTTATTTCCATTACGTCGGCGATTTCTTCAAAAGCCGATTTGAGATGAGCAAAGACCTAAACCTTTCGATCCCGAAGCGGATCGACGTTCGCACATACTGAGTTTATTCAAATTTAAGCGAGTAACCGACCCGCTGTCCGCGGGTCTCCTCAACAGTGACCGTGAGAGAACTGGCCCGCGCTCTCATTCCCGCGAGGCCGCGCAGGCGAGATGCGAGAGCTTCGGCTAGGAGCCGCGCCAATTCTTCAGCAGTAATGTTAGTACAGTTGAGAAGGCGAACATCTTCGGCCGGCAACTGATATTTCTTTTTATTAAAAATCACATGGACCTGACCAGATGACTCGCTCACATTGAGGTAGGGCGAGTTTTTGGGCAGCAAAACATATTCGTCCCAAAGGCTAGTGAGTTCTCGCATGAGGGGCTTGATCAAATTAAAATCGAAAGCTAGCCCTAGATTTTCGTCGATCTTTTCGAGTTCAATTTCGACACTAACGTAGTAATTGTGGCCATGCAGGCGCTCGGCCGAGTCTGGTCCCCAAAGAGTAAAGTGAGAACAGCTGAACTTGAAGTCCTCTTTGCTTAGATATACCGTGTAAGACATCGTATGTGACCCTTAGACCTTTCTTCGGAGCGGCGCGAGAGGGCGGGATAGTTATGCCGCCAGCTCGTCGTGAGTCCGGTTCTTCTCTCACGGACTGGAGGAATGCTCTGTGTCCGCCGATAAAATGTTAACCTGATTTCTGAATATTTTTACACTTAATTTGTGAGGTTGGCTTATGAGCCGGAAGAAAAAACGTAGCTTACTCGGCATGATGATTGTCCCGGCTGTTGCCACGGGCGCTGTCGTTTTCTTGAGCACCATGAACGCGTGCACGCCGAGCGACCATAATACGGAACTCCGGGAAGACGCGGTCGCCAAAGACGCTGCCGAAGCCGAAGCTGCCGAGGCTCAAGCGGGCAAAGACACAAAAGCGTCGACAGAAGAAAAATCTCAAGCATCAGGCGGTGCAGGTCATTCCGCGCATACGACCGGCACGGTCGCTGCGGGTGAAAAGAAAATGACAAAGACAGCGAAATCCCACCGGGTGCCTGCGAGCGCCGGTGGCGTCTACGTCGTTCAAGTTGGCGCCTTTAAGGTGAAAGAAAACGCTGAAAAACTTCAGGCAAAGCTACAGACTGCAGGTTATCAAGTGGGTATGCACACGATCGAGCACTCTAAAAATGGAACCCTGCACCTTGTGCAGTTTGAGCCGACACCGAACCGAGCCGAAGCCGAAACGCAAATCGAGGAACTTCAGTCGAAGCAAGACTTGCAAGCGCAACTTCTTGTCGTGAGCGCCAACCATTAAGCGGTAGTTCTTAGAATTGTCGCGATCGATGCCTCGCCCGGTGCGAGGCGGTTAGCGAAGCTCTGAGAAATCGGGTTTCTTAGCAGAGCTGTGTTGTAAACTTTTTATCGCAAATGAACCTACGACATCTTGAAGCTTGGCTGCGTCAACCATACTTGTGCCGAGCTCGATCGTGAGCACGGGAATTTGGAAATCCTTCCACATAAAGCGTCCTAGGCTGCCAGGATAATTGCCGAGGGCTCGCCACGGCAGATCCTTGTAAGCCGGAAAGCTGACCTTCGGGCCATCGAAGTCGAGGACGTGGTAGGGAGTGTGGATCGAAACGATAAAGTCTGGCTTAAAATCCTGAATCTGCGCCATGACACATTTTGTTTCGGATTCACTTGCCGCGATCGAGCCCGGAAATCTTCGCGGATCGCTATGGCTCGAAGACTGCCAATACTTAATCGCGTCTTTCGACCAATCTTTGGTCGGGAAGTTGCGGTTGAGATCGACACCATTGGCGTTCATCCGTGTTTGGCGGTGCAGTCCATCGGGATTGAGAAGGGGGACCAATCGCCAGTTGTTGCGATGGTCAATTTTTTTGAGTCGCTCGGTCCACTCAAGTGCCATTTCGCCAGCTAACGGCTCGTCGCCGTGAATCATGCCGAGCACCAAGATGCGTTTACCGTGTTGATCGCTGCTCATCGAATCCGAATGAAAAATAGGCTCGCCTGCCGTGCTCTGACAAAGGGGTAAACGCTCGACGTGGGAGCAAAACGACGCAAGATGCTCGACACTCTCTTTGCGAACCGTTGCGGTTAAAATTGCGAGGCACTGTTTGTCGGCTGAGGGTTTGGCATCGTCTTTTGGCGGCGGTTGTGAATCGGCCGCGAAAGACGTGCGAGTGCAAAGCAAAGCAATTACCAAAATGGTCAGTCGTCTGATCTGCACATAGACCCCTTATCCCCATTTATAAGACGCCATTTCGCTGAAAACGTAAAGCCCAAAAACGTTTGAAGTGGCTGATGTTAATGGTAGACGCGCTTATGATAAACGAGATCTATTATCAAGACGAACAAACGGGGAGTCACGATGCTTCCAAGTCCGGCCGAAATAAGCTATTTTCTCGAAGTTGCGCAGACACTGAATATTTCGCGAGCAGCAGAACGTTTGGGTATTACTCAGCCGACGCTGAGTCTTTCCGTGCAGCGCCTCGAGCACGGACTAGGGACGCCGCTTCTGGTGCGCAGTAAAAGTGGCGTACGTTTGACCCGAGCCGGTGTTCGATTTGCCTCAGAGGCTAAAGTACTGCTCGAACAATGGGAGAGGCTTCGAGCCCAGGCGCTCAGCGAAGAAAGCGAAGTGAGAGGATCGGTGAGCATCGGTTGTCATCCGGCCGTCGCCATGTATTCGATCGGTTCCTTTGCGGGTGAATTGATGCGCGAGCACCCGGATCTGGAATTGAATTTTTACCACGATCTTTCTCGCAAAATCACTGAACGCGTGATCAGTTTCGAACTTGATTGCGGAATCGTGGTGAATCCTGTTCAGCATCCGGATCTGCGCATCGCGCTTCTTTGCCATGACGAAGTGACGCTTTGGCACGGTCCTGGGGCTTACGCCGCAGATGTGTTAATCTGCGATCCTAATCTTTTGCAATCGCAAGCTCTGATTAGCAAATCTAAAAAGTGGGGAGATGAGACGCAATTCCGGCGCATGATCAACAGCTCTAGCCTTGAGGTTATCGCAAGACTTGCTGCCGTCGGCGCAGGAGTCGCTATTTTACCCGGTCGCGTGGCACGTCGTGATGGTCATCTGAAGCTTAAGCCCCTTCTCGCCAAAGGCCCAACGGTTGACGATAAGATCTGCCTCATTTATCGCCCGGATTCGCAGAGGAGTTTGGCGCTAAAGACGGTGGTTCGTGCAATAGAGGCGTCGTTTAAGACGAAGTGAGAAAAATCACTTGCCAGTTTGCCTTTGGCCCGCCTAGCTTAGGGCCATATGCAAGGTCTCGCAAAAGCGCTTCGCCGCTTTCTTATTATCGTTTTGCTTCTCGTGGGTGCTTGGTTTGTGCTCGCCAACTACAGCTTTGTTTTTTCAAAGAAGATTCGTGGAGAAGTTCTCGAAGTTGAACGGATGAACCAAGCCAACGCAATCATCGGTGGATCTGCTTTGACGGCCGAGCAGATGTTTTCGTTTGCCCTGATGATCAAAGATTTTGATGGAAAGATTTATTCCTCAAGCTCTGAGGATCGCCAGTGGGCCATCGCAAAAAAAGGTTACTGCGTGGAAGCGCGGTTTTTTCCATATCCACCCTGGAATTTTGAAAAAGATGGCACTTTTTCCAATGCCCGTTTACTCAGTGTTTTTGATTGCAAAGCTGAAGCACCGATCGGCTGGACACCCGGTTTGACCGCAATGCCCACC
>JAYTRM010000347.1:0-9675 GCA_043746165.1 Bdellovibrionales bacterium
CTCGACGGCTCTTACAAAAGGAAAGCCGAGGCGCTTTACGACGAGCGAAGAAAGTCTCTCGCTAAAAAGTCATGATTCACTGGTAAAACCTCGTTGGCCAGAGGGGTTTGATACTTTTTAGCTCTACCGAGTCGATTGCGACCTGACCGTCGGCAGGGTTCCGTCAACTAATGTCAAAACAACCTGCGCCCACTGCGGGGCCTGCTGCTTTAATGCTCGGATTCAACGCCGCGGCCGGCCCGTTTGGCTGGCGGTTGAGCTTGCGCTTTTTTGTCGTCAGCCGCCTTTTTCAAAGCCGCTTTCGGACCCTTTCCTTCACTATCGGAATCGGAGTCATCATGTTCTTCGCCATCCCCAAGTGATACCGGGGCGGCCGCACCAATCTTGTTGATCTCGAAAATCTTCAAGCGCAGGTCTTCGGTGTACTTCGGATGTTCTTTCAGGAAGTTCTTTGCTTGATCACGGCCTTGCCCCATACGCTCGCCGTTGTAGCTAAACCAAGCGCCTGACTTTTCGACGAGCTCAAACTTCGTAGCCAAATCGAGAACGTCACCCTCATAAGAAATACCTTCGCCGTACATGAGGTCAAACTCGACCTTGCCAAATGGCGGAGCCATTTTGTTTTTTACGACTTTAACGGCCGTGCGGTTGCCGATGACATCTTCACCGTTCTTTAAAGCGCCGATGCGACGAACATCGAGACGAACACTGGCGTAGAATTTCAGTGCGTTACCACCGGTCGTTGTTTCGGGGTTGCCGAACATCACGCCAATTTTCATACGGATCTGGTTAATGAAAATGACGAGTGTCTTGCTGCGGCTGATGGCCGCCGTCAGTTTTCGCAGTGCTTGCGACATCAAGCGGGCCTGAAGACCCATGTGGCTATCGCCCATCTCGCCTTCGATTTCTGCTCGCGGCGTCAATGCCGCGACAGAGTCGACAACCAAGACGTCAATCGCTCCCGAGCGGACCAGCGTCTCAGTAATTTCGAGAGCCTGTTCACCGTTATCCGGTTGAGAGATCAGCAGATCTTCAGTGTTGACTCCAAGTTTACGGGCATAGCCGATGTCGAGGGCATGTTCGGCATCGATAAACGCCACCACGCCGCCAAGCTTTTGGGCTTGGGCAATCGTCGACAGTGCGAGAGTTGTTTTACCCGAACTTTCTGGGCCATAGATTTCAACAATCCGACCGCGCGGCAAGCCGCCGATGCCGAGGGCGATATCCAAACTTAAAGCGCCCGTGCTGATTGCCGTGACATCTTTGTAGAGCACATCGTTCATACCCAGACGCATAATCGAGCCCTTACCGAATTGTTTTTCAATGGCACCGACAGCTAGGTCGAGGGCCTTAGCTTTTTCCGCTGCCACTTTCGGGTCAACTTTTACAGCGGGTTTAACGTCAGTTTTTGTTTCCACTTTTGCTGCTTCCATTTTAGAATTGGAATTGGAATTGGAATTAGAAGCATCGGATTTGAGATCCAATTTTCCAGTGGTCGTTGGCTCTGCTGTTCGGACTGACATGTCGTGCTCCTCTGTCTTCGATGTTCTTGATCGGTGTTCTCGATCGATTTTCTCGATCTGTCTTCTCAATCTACTGTTGCCTGACACTCTTAATGTGTAAGTTAAGTGTAAGTGCTCGTCAATCACTTAATTTATTTATGACTTACAGCACTGTTAGACTCTGGACAGTCCAGGATCTCGACGCAACGAATATCTCAAGAGACGCAGCGCAAATCGCGCCGACGCCAACTGAACCTCGCGCCGAGAACCTGAAAACTGTCGTTGGACGGCTTCTTCAATCCCCGGGCCACAGATTCCAAAGCACACAGTGCCCACCGGCTTCTTTGCAGTTCCGCCGCCCGGACCGGCAATGCCCGTAATGCTGACCGACCAAGTCGAGCCCATGGCCTTGCGGCCACCGGTCGCCATTTTCCTAGCCACCGGAAGACTCACGGCGCCGTGGGTTTTGAGCAAGGAATCGGGGATACCGAGTAGACGCTCTTTCACCGCATAGGAATAGGCGACGACGCTGCCAAAGAAAACGTCAGAGCAGCCCGGCATTCGCGTGAGTACCGCCGAAAGCACGCCGCCTGTGCAACTTTCCGCAAAGGAAACGGTCTGTCCGCGCTGGCGCAAAAGTTCGACGACCTCGAGAACTAAAGGATGGGCATCCGGATTGGCAGTCCCGACTAAATTTACTTTTTTCTTAGCCATGCCACCTCTCACCGAGCCAGCCCGTTTGGGTGAAAATAATTTGCAAAACGACATTTGCAGCGAGTCCAGCCGCGACATCATCGAGCACCGTTCCCAGGCCGCCTTTGACCCGCTGATCAATGGCGCGGATCGGAAAAGGTTTTAAAATATCAAAAAATCGAAACGCTAAAAACGCGCCGAGGTAAGACTGCCAGGTCAGCGGGAGCATCGTGAAGCTCACGAGATAACCGACCACCTCATCGATGACGATCTCGCCCGGGTCATGTTTGGCTGTGTAGCGCTCGTGCAGTTCTGCAATCCATGAGGAAAACAAAATCAAGAGCACCGTCGCCACCATGTAAGGAACGGTCCCCGCCTTGACCAAGGCCCATGCGAGGGGAATTCCCCAGAGCGTCCCAAAAGTTCCTGGCATCACTGGCGCTTTGCCAAAGTAAAAGCCTGTCGCGAGCGCCTCGACGACCTGTTTTCGGAGCGCGAGTTGGGACGACGGTTGGGACGACGGTTGGGACGAATTTTCAGGCGGATTTTCCGGCAGATTTTGCATTCGGTCTCAAACACTGCCCGGCCTCTAGCCCGGGTGTCAAAAGCCAAGCCACACCCCAGGAACACTGCGTCGCAAGCCCGCCGAATGCTGGTCTCGACACAGCACAGAGAAGGTCTTTATGATTTGGATGTGATACCGGAGAAAAGACATTGAACTTAGTTGAAATTTTGACCATCGCGACGAAGAAAAATGCCAGTGACGTGCATCTTAAAGCGGGTTTGGTTCCGGTGATTCGCAAACATGGCCGGCTGCGTCCCCTCGAGCAAGGCCTCCCGCAGCTCACCAACGAGCAAATCGAAGAAATGGCCTTTTCGATTCTCGATGAAGAGCAAAAAGCGACCTTTCACAAAGTCAAAGAAATCGACGTCGGCTACGGCGTCACGGGACTCGGCCGGTTTCGCGTCAACATTTTTCGCCAACGCGGCTCCGTGCGGATGGTGATCCGAAATATTCCGTTTAACGTTCCGACCTTAGCCGATCTGCATTTGCCAGACGTGATCAAAACCATTGCCGGCTACGAGCGGGGGATGATTTTGGTCTCGGGCGTCACAGGTTCGGGAAAGTCGTCGACCCTCGCCGCGATCGTCGATCAGATCAACAATTCGCAGAACACGCACATTCTGACTATCGAAGATCCGATCGAGTTTTTGATTCGCGATCGCAAAAGCATTATTTCGCAGCGCGAACTTGGTCTCGATACCAATACCTTCACCAACGCTTTACGAGCAGCTCTGCGCCAAGATCCCGACGTGATTCTGATCGGCGAGATGCGTGACCGCGAGACTATGGAAATCGCGATGACCGCAGCCGAGACCGGACACTTAGTGCTTTCTTCGCTGCACACGGCGGACGCTCAGGAAACGATCGGGCGCATCATCGGCGCTTTTGAGCCGCATTATCAAGCGCACATTCGCCGCCAACTCGCCGCCACCTTAAAAGCCGTGATCAGCCAGCGTTTGGCGCGCCGCAAGGATCGCTCGGGCTTTGTTCCGGCGGTTGAAATCATGGTCAATAATCAGCGGATCAAAGAAATGATTGAAGATCCGGCACGGACCAGCGAAATACATTCGGTCATCGAGGAGAGCAGAGAGACTGCGGGAATGCAATCTTTTGACCAGAGCCTCATGGATCTTCTTGCCGGCGACTTGATCGACTACGAAGAGGCGCTCAGACTTTGCCGCAATCCGGATGACTTTCAATTGCGGGCCGCTGGAATCGCCGAAGGCGGCGGGGGCGGCCACTGGCATGCCAATTCAGAACTTCGCGACAAAGCTCGAGCTCAATGGCAGGGTGAGGGCTTGTTGGAAATTGATGCCGATCCTGAGAAGAAATACAAAGGCGACACATAAAACTCCTGGCCGAGCCCAAGCTTTGACGACGATTTGACGACGATTTGACGACGAGTAGATTCGTGGCATGATCGACGTGCTTAAACGAAGACTACCCCAAGAGCGCCCCCAAGAGCGCCCAAAAACTAGCGTAAAGGCTCTTAAAAATGACCAGCATGAAAAATTTGAAAAGTCGCGAAATTCGCCAAATCTTTATCGATTATTTCAAGAAAAACGGCCACCGCGAGGTTGCCAGTTCAAGTCTCGTTCCGGAAAACGATGCCACCTTGCTTTTTGCCAATGCCGGGATGAACCAATTTAAAAACCTTTTCCTGGGCCTTGAAAAACGCGATTACAGCCGCGCGGTGACGTCGCAAAAGTGCGTGCGGGCCGGAGGCAAACACAACGATCTCGAAAATGTCGGTCACACCGCGCGCCACCACACATTTTTCGAGATGCTCGGCAACTTTTCGTTTGGCGATTATTTCAAGAAGGATGCGATTCACTTCGCTTGGGATTTGCTGACGAAAGAATTGCAGATTCCGAAAGATCGACTCTATGTCACGGTTTTTACCGACGACGATGAAGCCGCAGACATTTGGCATAAACAAGAGGGCGTGGCCAAGGACCGAATCTACCGCTTTGGTGAAAAAGACAATTTCTGGCGCATGGGCGACACCGGTCCATGCGGCCCTTGTAGCGAAATTTTTTACGATCACGGAGCAGAAGCCGACGATCCCGAAAATCCGTCGAAGATGGGCGGCGATGGTGATCGCTACGTCGAAATCTGGAATAACGTCTTCATGCAGTTTAACGAAGATGCTAGTGGCCGAAGCCCCCTTCCGAAACCTTCGGTCGATACCGGCGGCGGACTCGAGCGCTGGACTGCCGCCCTCCAGGGCCACCCGAACAACTACGACACCGATCTTTTTCAGCCGATCATTCAAAAAGCTGCGCAGATTTCTAAAAAAGAGTACGTCTCCGACCTTCGCGTCTTGCGCAAGAACAAAGCGCTCAGCGATTCGGTCGCAAGCCTCAGGGTGATCGCCGATCACTCGCGCGCAACCGCGTTTTTGATTGCCGATGGCGTAATGCCGGCAAACGAAGGTCGCGGCTACGTATTGCGTCGAATCATGCGCCGGGCGATTCGCTATGGCCGCACGTTGACGGACGATCCAAGTCTGCTGGTGCAAACAATCAACGTCGTGATTCACGAGATGGCTGATTTTTATCCGGAGCTCAAACGCAGTCAGGCGCTGATTCAAAGCACTGTGAAAGATGAAATCAGCCGCTTTCTGACGACACTTGACCAGGGCACTGAGATTCTCAATAACGAAATCTTGGGCCTTGAAAAACGTGGGCAAAAGGTGCTCGACGGTCAGATCGTATTTAAGCTCTACGACACTTTTGGGTTTCCCGTCGATCTCACCCGTTTGATGGTGGAAGAAAAAGGCTACCGGGTCGATGAGGAGAGCTTTAACCGCAACATGGAAGAAGCTCGGCAAAAGGCGAAATCGCATTCGAAATTCAAAGCGATCAGCGCCGATGCCGCCCACCTCGTCAAACTTGCGCAAGAGGTGCTAGGCCGAGATGGCGTGACGGGCTTTGTCGGTTACAGCGCGACCGAGGCGAAGAGTCAAGTCGTAGCGCTCTCAACGGGCTCCGCGGTGACTTCGTCGCTCAAAGAAGGTGATCAAGGAATTTTAGTTATTAAACAAACTCCGTTTTACGCCGAGAGCGGCGGCCAGGTCGGAGACAAGGGCGAGATCATCACTGATACTGCCACTTTCGAAGTTTTTGATTGCACCAAGCAAAACGATGTTTTCCTTCACCACGGACGCGTAACGAAAGGTTCATTTAAATCTGGAGATACAGTTCGCGCAGAAGTGACTTCATCCCTCCGGCGCGCAACGGCCGCCAACCACTCGGCGACCCACTTGCTGCACGCGGCCCTGCGGTCGCGACTTGGGGGCAGCATCACCCAGGCCGGAAGCTCGGTCGATGCCGAACGACTTCGATTTGACTTCACGTACAATAAACCGCTCACGGAAGCCGACATCGCACATGTTGAAGAGTTGGTGAACCGTGAAATTTCGCTCGCCCGCGACGTGTTTGTAGACGAGATGGAACAAAAAGCCGCGATCGCCGCCGGCGCCCTGGCACTCTTCGGCGAGAAGTACGGTGACCGCGTGCGCGTCGTCAAGATGGGCTCGTTTTCAACCGAGCTCTGCGGTGGAACTCACGTCTCCAACACGTCAGCGATTCGTCTTTTCAAAATCATGAGCGAAAATGGTGTCTCCGCAGGCGTGCGCAGGATCGAAGCCGCGACGGCCGACGGCGCGCTCAACTTCTTTAACAAAAACCAAAAAGAAAATCAGGCGGCGCGGCTCGCTTCCGGCTACCAAGACGGCTGGATTCAGTACATGCAGTCGACTGGTCCAACCGTCAGCGAATGGATTGAGAACGCGAAACTCACTATCAAGAACCTCGAACGCGAAATCAAATCGCTCAAAGGTGGGGCCGTTGATGTCGATGGTCTTTTGAGCGCTGCAAAACCTTTTGTTGCGGGCAGCATAAAGGGCCGCTTGATCACGGCAGTACTCGATGTCGATGACCGCGCGGTTCTCAGCGACCTCGCCGACAAGCTTAAGGATAAGCTTCAGAGCGGAGTCGTAGTTCTGGTCGGCAAAAGTACGGATAAGCATCCTATCATTGTGACGGTGAGCAAGAATCTTACCGAAAATCTGAGCGCAGGAAAAATTCTCTCGGCCGTTGCCAGCGAGCTCAAAGGCAAAGGCGGCGGACGCCCCGATTTCGCACAGGGAGCGGGTGAAGACCTCAGCGGGCTGCAAAGTGCCTTTGCGAAAGCGGCGAGCCTTGTCGGTGCGTGAGTTAAGTGCCGACCAAGATTCGATCAGCGACGACGACGTTCGCGCCGACGTGCGCGCCGACGTGCGCGCCGACGTGAGTGCCGACCAAGAAGCGCTTTTAGAGTGGTATCAATCCGCGCGGCGCGATTTGCCTTGGCGCAAAAATCGCGATCCTTACCGGATTTGGATTTCGGAAGTGATGCTGCAGCAGACGACCGTTGCGGCCGTCATTCCTTACTTCGAACGGTTTGTCGCGCGCTTTCCCGATGCACGGTCTTTGGCTCAAGCCTCAATCGAAGATGTTTATGAGATGTGGGCCGGCCTCGGCTACTATAGTCGAGCGCGCAATTTGCACAAGGCGGCACAAGCCTTAGCGTTGAAGTTTCCAAGGACCTGGCAGGAGCTGTCCGAAATCCCAGGTTTTGGACCCTACACCTCACGCGCCGTTTCGAGCCAAGCCTTCGATGAAAAATGTGGCGTTGTCGACGGCAACGTGATCCGCGTGCTCAGCCGACGCTTTGCGATCGCAAACGACTGGTGGAAGCCACGCGAGCGCTCAGAGCTGCAACAGATCGCCGACCGTTTGGCGCAAGTTGCGAACCCGTCTGACCTCAACCAGGCTCTCATGGAGCTCGGAGCGACGGTCTGCACGCCGCGCTCACCTACTTGTCTGATCTGCCCGTGGAGCAACACCTGTCAGGCTCGCGAACTCGGCAAAATTACGGAATTCCCTAAAACCCAGCAAAGAAGGAATCGCGAGGTCTGGATCTGGCGCCCCGAAGTCATTACTAGAGCCGGCCGCGTGTTACTCATTGAAAACCGTTACGCCCCTTTTTTAAGGGGACATTTGATTCCGCCAGGAACAGTCGAGAAAAAGAAAATTAAACCTAAATTGTTCACTTTCAAAGGAACGGTCACCCACCATGATATCTTCGTGATACCTCGGGCTGGAAAACTCAAGACCGCCAAAGGCGCCTGGGTTGGGCTTAACGAGCTCAAGCAAAAGGTGCCGGCCTCATTGGTACGCAAGGCGATTCAAAGCATAATGGAAAGCGATTTCGCCCATGAATAAAACTCCAAAAACCCTATGGCTATTCCTGCTCGTTACGGTCACGTTGGGACTCGGCCCGGCGAGTTGCCGCACTGACTCTGCGAAAAATTCCGCTGATTCTGAGCCACCTTCAACGGGTGCCGCCGCGACCGCCGTTTCTGGTCTCGGTCCCGCCGTCGCAGTGACAGTGTCGGTCCCGCAAAACTCTACGCCCTCCGTGAACGCTCTGAACCCAGCGAATGCCCCGAGCGCACTAAACACACCAACCGCAGGGCCGTCGCCCGAGCAGGCCTCCGTGGCTTCTACACCATCACCGACGCCCACAGAAACCTCAAATGATGCCCAACAAGTGTCACCGGTGGCGGTGAGCAACGGAGGTGCTTTGGCAACGACCATGATGGCTCAGCCGATAACCTCAGCTGGACGAAATTCAAAGGCGCGATTCTCGCCCGACGGCGATCGCATTTTATTTGTCAGTCGCGATCGCCCCAATCATCACCAAGCGCAGATCTACGAGCTTCACCTGGGCTTAATGAAAGAAAAGCGCATCACATTTCATGACGGCGCCGATAATAATCCGCGCTACCTGAGCGATGGCCAACATTTTTTATTTGATTCGTCAACAGACGCGATCAAAGACATTGGCTACGTCTCGCAGCGACTGATCAAGAAGTATTTTGAAAAGCCCGCGACCGAGCCGCTCAGCGAACCGGCGCCCACCGGCTCCGATATTTTTCTTGAAGCTCTCAATGGTCGAAGTGTCGAGCGCCTCACTCCGGCGACACCTGCGGGTTCGGGCACAAACTACGATGCCGACTGCGACCCACGCGGAAAAAAAATTCTCTTTAGCGCCGTCCGTAGCACTGGCTTTGTCAACCTGTCGTTCTTAACGATCGGTGGCTGGCTGTCGCACGCGCCAACTGAGTTGACCAAAGAGAACTTCAACGATCTCGGTGCCCGCTTCTCAACTGCCGGTGATCGCGTAGTTTACTCGCGACAGCTGGTGCAGCCTGGGGTTGCGCCAGCTTCCTCGCTCGTTTTACTGTCCAAGCTTGGAGCTCATCCCGTATCGTTTGACCTGACGGCGGCAGGCCCGCAAAGAGATCTCAGTCCCGTCTGGAAGCCCGCGAGCGAAACAATTGTGTTCACGTCGAATCGGGGCGGTAAGTTTTTCAATCTTTACTCGATTTCAAGTGACGGCTCGCATCTCACGCGCATGACCGAAAGTGACTTCGACCAGCTTGACCCCGTCTTTAGTCCGGATGGTAAGCACCTGATCTTTACTGCCATCATCTCCGGTCGAGAAAACCTCTATAAAATTGATTTCTGAGGGCCGACACCGCTGCCATTGCGAGGCTTGTACTTGCGGCAGAGGGGCTCCTCCGCTAACCTGAAGTCATGAAACAAAATGTGATCAAGCCTTTTTTAAGCGCTGCTACCCTGGCTGTGGTGTTCTGCGCCGGCCCGCAGGCCTCCTCAGCTCCCATTCCCGGAACCGCCACTTCGACTCTCATTGCCCCGAGCAGCGGGCTTTTTCGCTCACCGCTCGGATTTCACCTGAGTGCAGGAAGCAGTGGCTGGACGCAAACCGAGGCGCCAGGCGGCAATAAATTCATCACGACGATGTACCGTTCGCCCGGCGCCAAGTTCATCGGCGAAAATGGCA
>JAYTRM010000348.1:0-20100 GCA_043746165.1 Bdellovibrionales bacterium
AACTCACCCGGACTTAGTCTGACGTACGCCATTTCTCACCCTTGAGATAGCGTATATCACATTTGGCTGACTGGGTACGCTTTTCCGATAAGCATGAAAGGTCTCGCCGAGACCTTGATTATCCTTGGGAGCGTCAGTTTGAATTTTATTTCCAGAAGGTCCGTGAGTCAGTTCGCAGTGCTTTTGGCCCGTGTAAACAACCGACATTTCAACCATCACTAAACTCCGAACGATGAGCCGCAGCCGCAGGTTTTAGAGGCATTGGGATTGGCAAATACGAAACCTTTGCCATTGAGGCCGCCTTCGAAATCGAGGGTCATGCCTGCGATGTAGAGAAGGCTTTTAGAATCGACGACGACTTTGGTCCCATGCTCTTCAAAGACCTTATCCTTTTCACCGAGTGTTGTATCGAAATCGAGTTTATAAGACATTCCCGAACAACCACCGGGCACAACCTTAACCCGAAGAAAATCAGCACCGGCAGTCGCATTGGCGCTTGAGCTAGGCGCGTCGGATTTCAGTTTCGAAATTTGTTTGGCTGCTTGTTCGCTAATATGGATCATACTGTCCTCCGTGTTCTATCTTAGCGTATTCGCTAGGACTTTGGAACAGCTCTCCTCTTGCGCCGAACAGCAAACACCCTGGCAGAGCTTAAGATATTGAAACCTATAATGAATTGTATATCAGTGACCTGAAATAAGGCCTGAGAGGCGGTCGCTGAGCAAATCGATGTCCGCAGCACGGGTAAAGCGTCCCAGGCCAATCCTGACGACCGACGTCAGCGGGTCATCGCTCCACCGCCCCATAGCCCTCAGCACGTGGCTGGCTCCGCCCGACGAACAGGCGCTTCCCGTGCTCACGGCAAACTGGCTCAGCCCTCTTAGAAGTTGATCCGAGCCGATGCCGCCAAGGCTTAAGTGAATATTATTGCAGAGACGATCTGTGGGATGACCGTTGAGTTCGATGCGGCCTCCCGGCTGCACGAGTCTCGAAATGATGCTGTTTTGCCAGCCGCGAAGTCGTTGTGACTCGTTGGGCATTTCGTCTGCTGCAATTTCGCAGGCTTTACCGAGTCCGACGATGCCGGGCACATTAAGTGTTCCGCCGCGAAGGCCTCTCTCTTGGCCACCACCGGGCATCAGTGCTTGAAGATGAACTGCTGGCCTGCGCGTGAATAGAGCGCCGACACCCTTTGGCCCGTGAAATTTATGACTTGAAAGAGACAGCATATCGATATTGAGGGCGACCACGTCGATTGCCTGTTTGCCGACCGATTGTGCAGCATCGACGTGAAATGCGACTGAGCCATGAGCTCTGAGCACCTGCCCGATCTCGGCGATCGGATTGAGCGAACCGACTTCGTTATTGGCATGCATGAGACTCACAAGTGAAGTTTCGGGTCGAAGGGCCGCGCGAAGTTTGCTGACTTCGACTTGTCCGTAGCGATTCACAGGCAAAAACGTGACTTGGGTGCCGAGTTTTTTAAGTTGAACGGCGGCTTCGAGTGTCGCTTTGTGCTCGGCTTCTGAGGTGATCAAGTGCTGACCGGCTGGCTTTGCGCCCAGAAAGCCAAAGTGCGCGAGATAGATGCTCTCGGTTGCGCCCGACGTGAAGGTGATTTCGTTTGCGCCCGCCCCGATGAGTCCTGCCACTTGCTCGCGAGCGTGCTCGACCGCGTTTTTTGCTTTCCAACCGAATGGGTGCTGCGAGCTTTCGGGGTTGCCAAAGTCCTCAGAGAAAAAAGGCAACATCGCCTCCAAGACACGCGGGTCGACGGGAGTTGTTGCATTGTGATCCATGTAAATTGGGCGGAGCGGGTCAGTCATGGACGAAGACTAGTCTTAACACTCCATTTTGTCGAGTTCGGGCGACAAGCTGCTCGCTCACCTCTGGGTGCAACTTTAGCCAATTGCCCAGGCCAACTTTTGCCGCGTCGCGACTTACAGCTTGCGCTAGGGCTAGTGGTCCAGATTTTTGTGATACACTAGATCTAGTGTCGTCGGGTCTGATAAAACAGACAAAACGATTGCAGCGGGAGAGGATCATCAGATGTCATCAGCCGGTTTCAAGGGCGGTTTCAAGGGCGGTAATAGAGGCGGTTCTGGGAGCGGTTCTGGGAGCGCAACTAAAAGCAGGCACTCTGGCAAATCAGAGAGGCCGGAAAAACAGGAAATTCGCGGCTTAAATTTTCCCGCTCATTTTGTTCGGGCAGATGAAAATGCCTACCAACAAGTCAAGTGGACTCGCCGCTCAAGTCAAATTTCTGGATCTGGCGGGCAAGTGGTTTCTTCGATGGAGGGAATCGAGGTTCCCGAAAACTGGAGCCAGCTTGCGACCGATATTGTCGCCAGCAAATATTTCCGCCGGGCAGGCGTCCCGAAAATCGGCCATGAAAACTCAGTGAAGATGCTTGTCCACAGAATTGCTCACACCATCCGGATTTCGGGCGAAACCCAAGGTGGGTATTTTCGAACTCCGGCCGACGCTGAGCAGTTTGAAAAAGAATTGGTTCACCTGCTTGTTCAGCAAAAAGGCGCCTTCAATAGTCCCGTTTGGTTTAACTGCGGCTTGTATCACGAGTACGGAATCCAGGGTTCGGGCGGAGCGTGGGCGTGGAACAGCGACTTAAACCGAACCGCTCAGACCTATAATTCCTTTGCCCATCCGCAATGTTCGGCGTGCTTCATTCAAAGTGTTGAAGACGATCTGATGAAAATTTTTGACCTCGTGAAAAACGAGGCGAGGCTGTTTAAATTTGGTTCGGGCACCGGAACGAATTTTTCAAAAATCCGCGGTTCGATGGAAAAGCTTTCTGGTGGAGGAACCAGCTCGGGGCTGATGAGTTTCCTCGAAGTTTTTGATCGTAGCGCCGGAGCCACGAAATCAGGCGGGACCACTCGCCGTGCGGCTAAAATGGTCTGTCTCGATCTCGATCATCCTGAAATTGAGGACTTCATCAATTGGAAAAGCCGCGAAGAGAAAAAAGTCGCAGCCCTCGTAGCCTCTGGTTATTCGAGCGATTTCAATGGCGAAGCGTACCGCACGGTTGCGGGGCAAAACTCCAACAATTCAGTGCGCGTTCCCGATGAATTCATGGAAGCAGTTAAAAACGATGGTGACTGGTCGACGACAGCCCGAACCGATGGGCACGTGGTCAAAACAATGAAAGCAAGAGATTTGTGGCGGCAAATCGTCGAGGCCGCCTGGACGTGCGCGGATCCCGGAGTGCAGTTTGATTCGATCATTCAAAGATGGCATACCTGCCCACAAACAGATCGTATTTACGGATCAAATCCTTGCTCAGAATACATGTTTCTCGACGATTCGGCTTGTAATTTGGCGTCGCTTAATTTGCTTAAATTTCTTGGTGAGGATGGGCATTTCGACGTTGAAGGCTATCGCTACGCAGCTCGTATCTTTTTGACAGCCCAGGAAATTCTCGTCGATTTCTCGAGTTATCCGACGGAACAAATCGCAAAAAATTCTCATGACTACCGTCCGCTTGGTCTCGGCTACGCGAATCTGGGAACTTTGCTGATGATGAAGGGCATCGCCTACGATAGTCCTGACGCTCTCGCCTGGACGGGGGCATTGACCGCGATTTTAACCGGTGAGGCTTATCTCACGAGCTCAGAAATCGCTGAAGTTAAAGGGCCATTTGCCGGTTACACGAAAAATGCCGGTGCAATGAATGAGGTGATGCGTCTGCACCAAGAAGCGCTCTCGCATGTCGACGGAAGTCGTGTCGCTGGCGATGTCGTGTCAGCCGCGCAATCCCTTTGGGCCTCGGTTTGCGAGCGTGGAACTCGCATTGGTTTTCGCAATGCTCAGGCGACGGTGCTCGCTCCGACTGGTACCATCGGTCTGTTGATGGATTGCGATACGACCGGAATCGAGCCTGATTTTGCGCTGGTGAAATTTAAGAAACTCGCCGGTGGCGGATATTTTAAAATCGTCAATCAGTCGGTGCCGAAAGTTCTGAAATTTCTGAAATATACCGAAAAGCAGATCTCCCAAATCGTGGAGTACGCTGTTGGAACGATGTCGCTCGAAACTTCGCCTTACATCAACCGCGAGGCGCTGGTGAAGCTCGGATTAAATGAGGTTGATTTACAAAAAATATCTTCGGCACTGCCGGCGGCCTTTGACCTGACCGCCGCTATCTCGACTTGGGTGCTGGGGCCCGAAGGTTTAGGCCGACTTGGCTTGACTGAGACAGATCTCGAAGGCAAAACGCTTCTCGCAGCTCTTGGTTTTAACGAACGCCAAGTGCAAGAAGCTTCGCGCGTGGTCTGTGGCCGCATGACACTCGAGGGCGCGCCTTACTTGCGCGCCGAGCATCAGGCGATTTTTGACTGTGCCAATACATGCGGGCCCGATGGCGTTCGCTTCATCGCGCCGCTTGCCCACGTGCGGACGATGGCTGCGGCCCAGCCATTTTTAAGTGGTGCGATTTCGAAGACGGTTAACCTTCCTCATGATTCGACGATCGAAGACGTCTCGGAAATTTACTGGGAATCGTGGAAAAAGGGGCTTAAGGCGGTGGCGATTTACCGCGATGGCAGCAAACTCAGCCAGCCGCTGAGCGGCTTTGTAACTAGCTCGTCAAGCAGCTCGTCGGGTAACTCGTCGCCGGGTCGATCGAAAGCAGATCGAGAGGCTGCCGAGGAAAAGCTCGCGGACACCGCGGGTGTCTTTGGTCAGTTTACACAAAAAGATCTCGAAGAAGCGATCCAGCGCGCAGTTGCTCTCGCTCCGGCGCGAAAGCAAAAAATGCCTCCCCGGCGCAGTGGCCTTACGATCGAAGCGCGTGTTGGTGGGCATAAAATTTATTTGCGCACAGGCGAGTATGAAGACGGTCGACTTGGCGAGATCTTTATCGACATGCACAAAGAAGGCGCAACATTAAAAAGCCTGCTCAACTGTTTTGCCGTCTCGGTTTCCATGGGGCTTCAGTACGGAGTTCCAATCGAAGATTACGTCGATAAATTTACATTCACGCGTTTTGAACCGGCAGGCCTCGTCGATCACCCCAATATCAAGCAGGCGACCAGTATCATTGATTACATTTTCCGGGTTCTTGGTATGGAGTATCTGGGCAAAACAGATTTTGTTCACGTGCGGCCAGCCGACGAACAATTGGCGGTGAATCGTCACATCGTCACGACAGAGCGGGAGCGGCTGCCCAACGTGCGCACGGACCAAATGGAATTGCCAATGGAAAAAGCGGCACTTCCGCACTCGGCGGTGGCCAGTCGCCCGGCAAGCGAAGCACAAGAAAGTGTCAGAGAAGACGCAGGATCGGCAGCACTCGATCCGCTGAACATGCAGCTTTCGAAAATGATGGGCGATGCGCCAATGTGCTCGACCTGTGGGCATGTGACCGTCCGCAACGGAAGTTGCTACCGTTGCCTCAACTGCGGCAATTCAATGGGATGCTCTTGAGGGATGCTCTTGAGGGATGCTCTTGAAAGTGTAAATCACGATTCGCGTGAGGCCTTACGATCTGGCCAATGGGCCACCGATTTTTCTGTCAGACTGCGCAAAGCGCGATCGAGGGGAAACGGGGGTCTTCCGCGCAAGATACGCATGCGGTCGCTCCAGGTCGTGCGACCGCTGAGGAAACGCTCGATCACGTCTTGAGATTGGGTGTAGAAGCCTTGAAGGACAAGGTACCGCAAGGCTGGTTCGGAGGCGTAGAACATGAGGCGATTGAGCAAGCGGTAAAAGCGTTGCCGCGAAAGCCACGAGCGCCTAAAGCGCATCAGGCCCGACCGTGCTGTCTCGGTCGTGAGGTCTTCGAGAGACGATAAGAAATCAGCAATGCGCACAGCGTCTGGCAGCGCTTCGCCCGTTAATGCATGCATGTAACCACCGCGAAAGCCGATCGGAAGCGGCTCGCCACCTACGCTGGAAGTCAGATACTCCGAAGTCATTGGCATCGCCTGGCAGCCACTCTCTTCACGTTCTGAACTTTGGATTTTCCATCCGTGGCGATCGATGTAACTCAAAAGCGAGCGGCCGATGCGCTCGGCATTGAGTTCGGGCGTATTGCTGTAGAAAATTTCTTCGACCACGAGGCGCTGCTCATCCCACGGAAACAAACGGAAGTAGCGCAAGCCATCCAGTTGCGGAACATTGGCGTCGACCATCAGTGGCGCTTTGACGCCGTGAGGTTTGGTGGTTAAAAACTCTCGGCTCATATATTTTCGGTAGCCGCAATGGGCGCCCGCTGGACTTGGGCCGACGGCCGTGAAGCCTCGAGCATCGATAACGCAACGGGCAGAAATCACGCGCTGATCCTGAAGTTCAACGTGGGATTCAGTGATTCGCGTTGCTTTAGCGTTGAGAAAAACATTATCAGCGAGACGCTTAGTCAGGTAGCTATGGAGGGTGGCGGAGCGAAAGCTACAAACGTTGCCTTCGATTGTCTTTTGCTGGCGTGGAAAATTGACGTCACAAGATGCCCAGGTTTTTTCGATAATAGGCTGGACCCAACTCAATGAATCAGCCGAAATGTCAGATTCGCGAAAAATCCACGTGCTGTGTCCACCTAGATGCGCCTTTTCTTCGACGAGAATCACTCGAAGATTCGGCTTGGCATTGACCAGACGAACGGCGGTGAGACATCCGGCGAGCCCACCCCCTACAATTGCGATATCGGCATTTACTTCCATCTTCAAATTAAGAGGTGATTCGAGGCCCGAAGTCAATCCAACCGCTATAAAATCCACCGACTAATCCGCCGACGTCAAATCGAACTCGCCTTCAAAGACTTCGTGACAAGGCCTGAGGCCATGGCTATTTTTCTTAGGCCTTATGGAGGGCAATATCCCCCAAAAAGCCTCGAGGGTACCGCTGCGGAGCCCAAAGGAGCAGATGATGAGCGAATTCGCCTGGCGAAATTTTGATCTTTTCAACCCGACTCCCGAGCATAAAATGATTCGGGACACCGTACGGGCGTTTACCGTGAGCGAAGTTGAGCCCCAGGCGCTGGAGTACGATCGCAAAGAGCAATTCAATTTGTCGCTGTTTCGCAAGCTTGGTGAGCTCGGCTTCCTTGGCATTACCGTTCCGGAGGCCTACGGCGGCGCAGGTCAAGACGCGCTTGCCGCCGTGATCGTGCACGAAGAGCTCTCCGCAGCGGATCCCGGTTTTTGTCTCGCTTATTTAGCGCATTCAATGCTGTTTGTGAACAACCTCGCAGTCAACGGCAGCGAAGAGCAAAAGAAGCGCATTTTGCCAGCCGTGTGCAGTGGCGAAAAAATTGGTTGCATGGCGATGTCGGAGCCCAACGTCGGAACTGACGTCATGGGACTTGAGACCACAGCTCAGCTTGACGGTTCGGACTACGTCATCGACGGACGCAAAATGTGGATTACCAACGGCTGCATTGACGAGCAGGGCACGGCTGCCGATTACGTTTGGCTTTATGCCAAGACAAAGTCAGCCGACCGGGCCAGTAAAACTCGAGCCGAAATTTCAACTTTTCTCGTGGAGAAGGGCTGTGCCGGTTACGAAGTCGGGCAAAAAATTCGTGATAAGACCGGTATGAGAGCCTCAAACACGGCAGAGTTAGTCTTCAACAACTGTCGGGTGCCGCGCTCAAGCTTAGTCGGAAAGCCCGGCGAGTCGGCCCACCATATGATGCGCAACCTTGAGGTTGAGCGCCTGACATTAGCCGCGATGTCGCTCGGAATCGCGCGCCGTTCGCTCGAGGTCATGAACCGCTACGCCAATGAACGGCAAGCTTTCGGAAAATCGCTCTCGCAGTTTGGGCAAATTCAGCGCCACATTGCCGAGAGCTTCGCCGAATATCGCGCTGGTCGCTGCTATGTCTATGAAACCGCACGACGCCTCGATCTCAACTCAGCTGGAAACCGCTTGGATTCAGACGGAGCCAAATTGTTTATGACAACCGCGGGCAAGGACATCGCCGATCGTGCGATGCAAGTTCTTGGCGGTTATGGCTATGTTGGTGAGTACGTCGTGGAGCGTTTGTGGCGGGATGCAAAGCTTTTGGAAATTGGCGGAGGCACTCTCGAAGCTCACCAGAAGAACATTACCCGGGATCTTGAAAAGGCTCCGGGGGTATTGCTCGACTAGAGTGAGGTCATGCGCCTCTGCGACACCGGCGCCTCCAGAGGCGCCAAGGAGTTGACGATGAGAATTCTTCTCACGGGAGCCACGGGGCTAATCGGCAAAGAACTTGGAAAGCGTTTAGTGCTCGCGGGACACGAAGTCGTGGTCGTCAGCCGAAACGTTGATAAGGCTCGAAGAGAGCTTCCTTTTCCAGCACGAATTTTTTCCTGGGCCGGAGGCCGCACTGAGTTTCCGTCGCAGGCCTTGAGCGGCCTTGAGGCGGTTATCAATCTCGCGGGAGAGCCGATCGCCGGGTCGCGGTGGTCAGCGCGCCAAAAGGCGGCGATTACAGACTCGCGCGTGCTCGGAACCCAAAAACTAATCGAAGCTTTGTTGCGAAATCCAACTCCCTTGAAATACTTTGTGCAAGGCTCAGCGATTGGTATCTACGGGGATCGCGCTGATGAAACCCTAAATGAAGACTCCTCAGCCGGAACAGGCTTTCTGGCCTCAGTCGTTATCGATTGGGAAGCCACCCTTCGTCCCCTGAGCCAAAGCGGCGTCCCGGTTTCGGTGCTACGCACTGGGCTCGTGCTTTCGCGGCACGGAGGTTTTTTAAGCAAAATTGCGCCGCTCTTTGCATTAGGTCTTGGTGGAAAACTCAGCTCGGGGCAGCAGTGGATGAGTTGGATTCACATCGATGATATGATTTCGGCCATCGAGCATTTGCTGGTGGGGCGACACGCGGGCATTTTCAACCTAACCGCGCCTCAGCCGGCGCGTAATGATCGTTTCACTTTGGCACTCGCAAAAGCTCTCGGGCGCAACGTGTTTTTTCCGGTTCCGAGTTTGGCTCTGCGGATGGCTATGGGAGAAGCATCACAACTGGCGCTCGCCAGCCAGCGGGTTTTGCCGAAGCGTTTAAGCGAAGTGGGCTTTCAGTTTCATTATTCAGAGTTACCGGCGGCGCTTGAAGAGATTTGCCAACCTCTGCGTGGCGGCCGGCACGAGCTTCTCAATGAGCAGTGGCTGCCGCGCCTTCCGGCAGAAATCTTTCCGTTTTTCTCGAGCGAGACAAACCTCGAAAAGATCACGCCACCTTTTCTGCGGTTTCGGGTGTTGGGCAAGACCACCGACGAAATTCGTTCGGGAACATTTCTCGACTATCGCCTGAGAGTCCACGGAGTCCCCATGAAGTGGCGCACCGAAATCATCGATTGGCGACCTGATGAGAGTTTCATTGACCGCCAAGTCACCGGCCCGTACCGCGAGTGGCACCACACTCACGAATTTTTACCGATGGCCGGCGGCACGCTCATGCGTGACCGCGTTCGTTATCAATTACCGCTCGGATTTGTCGGCGAAACAATGGCCGGTTGGAAAGTGTCCCGCGATGTTTTGGAAATTTTCCGCTACCGCAGGGAAAGTATCGATCAGGTGTTCGGGGCTCGGGCGTGACGGCTAAGGGTTTTGTTCGCAAAACAGCCGCGACCCTAGCGGTGGGCACCGAAGTGACTGACGGACAAATTCTCGATCGAAATTCGGCGTGGATTTCTGCCCAGGTCACCGATGCTGGCCTCGACGTCGTTGAGCACCGTGCAGTAGCCGATGACCACGCCGCGATCGAACAAGCGCTCCGCGAACTGGCCATGCGGGTCGATGTGCTTTTTGTGACGGGCGGGCTTGGGCCGACCAGTGACGATTTCACGCGTGACTTGATTGCCAAAGTTTTTGCCCGTCCTCTTGAGTTTGACTCCGACTCCTGGCGCCATTTAGAGGCCTTACTCAGTTCACGTGGAGTTGAAGTTCGAGAGGTACAAAAAAAACAATGCTATTTTCCTAAAGGTGCTACGGTTTTGTCTAATCCCTCAGGAACAGCCAATGCTTTTTGTTTTGTCCATAAGGCTTCTACCGATCTCGCAAGGCAAGTGCAGCTCGTTGTTTTGCCCGGACCGCCCGTCGAGATTGCCGCCGTCTGGGAATTGAATCTTCGCAACCAGGTTGAAGGCTGGGTGAGCGAGCAGGATCGCGAAAAGCTGTGGTTGCTGCGATTTATCGGTCGCGGCGAAAGTCAGGTGGCTGAAATTGTCGAGCGAATTCTGGATGAGGTGACCCTCGCAAGTGGCACGCGTTTCAAAGTCGGTTACCGCGCCCATGTTCCGTACGTCGAAGTGAAGCTTTGGCATCGCCCTTCTGATCGAGCGCAGCTCGATTTTGCCTTGGAAAAGATCGAAGCTGAGCTTCGCCCTTGGCTCGTCAACCGAAACAATGAAGATGTCGCCGACGTGCTCATCGACTGGGCCAGCGCCGGAAAAAAAATTCGCGTGATCGATGCGGCGACCTCCGGCCTACTTGTGGAGCGAATTGCCGGGCGAATTGCAGAACGAAAAGTGAAAATAAAAAACGGCGTGTTGGCAATCGAGACTTCATGGAGCACGGACGCCCTGCCACGCGTTGAAAATCAGCTTCCAAACTCAGCTTTCGACTGCGTTCTTGAGCTCAAGTTCGATGCCGCTGGCACGCGCTGGGTCGTCAACTCATCGCAAGGATCAGAGGTGCTTACTCCTGTCGAAATACTTCCCGTCTTTAAAAGCAAAGTCGACTCCGACCGAGGACGTAAGTTCATCGTCGAAAAGCTGCTGCTCGAGATCGCCGAAGGTCGAATTCTGTCATGAACCGCTTTCCCCATCACGACGAATTTCAAATTGGCAGACATCGCTTGAATTCAGGCGATGTGCTTGGCTATCTCGGAAACTTTTTGACTTCCGAGCGGGTGGAACGAATTCGCCAGGCTGTTGAAGGGCGCACTTACAATGTTGTATCGGTGCTGGAAAATATTTACGACCGTGGCAACATCAGCGCGGTCCTGCGCAGCGCTGAGGCGATGGGATTTCAACAGGCCCATGTCATTGAGCTCAGCGAAAAATTCAAAAGCTCAAATCGCGTGACAAAAGGTGCCGACAAATGGCTCGATGTGCGGCGCTGGAAATCAACTTCTGAGTGCGTATCCGAGCTCCGCCTTCAGGGCTATCAGATCGTGGCGACTCACCTCGATGCCAAGGCAAAGCCCATCGGTGAAATTGATTTCACAACGCCCACAGCGATTGTTTTCGGCAATGAGAAAGATGGCATCTCCCAAGAAATGGTTGAGCACTGTGATCAGACAATCATTATTCCGATGTGTGGTTTCGTGCAGAGTTTCAATATTTCCGTCGCGGCCGCAATTTCATTTTACCATATTTTTCTCGAACGCAAGGCAAAGGGGCTCGGCGGCGATCTCACTAGCCTTGAGAAACAGATTCTGCGCGCGGAATTCAGCTTGCGCACAAGCGAGAACCCGGAGCGGTTGATTGAGGAGTTGATTGCGCGCGAAAATCCGACCTAAAGTTGGTACGCCTGGGTCGCCATCCAACCATCAATCCGCGCGATGATTCTGACTGACCAGCCGCTCGGCCTCGCTTTCGAGACTGGCGATGGCCTGCGCGTTCTCGGCACGCCTTTTTTCTAGCGCTTCGCTTTGCGCGCTTAAAGATTCGGTATGCTCGAGGCCTTGCATGAGGCTATGAAGGTCATCAATCCGTGACTGCAGATCGCTCGATTTCAATTCGAGGTCGTGGATTTTCTTTCCCAGCTTGAACATCCGCACAAAACCCTCGGCTAAGTAATCCGGGCAAACGGATTTATAATCCATGGCTCGGCGTCCGGCCTCAAGACCTCCTGTCGGAGTGCAGAACTCAAGCAAACCTGCGGTGCGTCCGTTCGTGTACAGCTCGACATTGACTTTGGAGGTTTCGGAGGTGCAAATCTTGTCGAATTCGGAGAGCTTCGCAAGCGATGCGCCACTGGCGCCGTCGGCTCTTCCGATTTCGTACCAATCAAGACCTTGGCATTTACCGGCTTTATCTGAGTCTCGCACTGCGGATTGACTGCAAGCGCAAATCACTCCGACAAGGCCTGAGCAGATGGCAAACTTCAACTTTTTCATCGCTCAATCTTAGTTTTGATCAAGCGTCCACACAAGTAGCGGCGAGCCAAGGATTATGGCTTTCATTTCGGAGGGTTAAGTCACCGGTGAGGCGCGCTCTTTAGGATTGCGTCAGACCCTGTTTTCGGGCAATTTAGGGCGTCAAACTCCAACCTAAAAATCTAAAAAGGTTCAGACGTGAAAATTGCGCTCCTCCACGATTCGATTCTCCCACCGAAAACCTACGGCGGAATAGAGCGCATCGTGGTGAGTCTCGCTGCTGAGTACAAACGACTCGGTCATCAGGTCATGGTGATTTGTCGCAAAGGGAGTCGGCTGGCCGATTGCGAAGTTTTTGAGTTGCCAAACAACTATCAGGAAACCGATCCGCGCGCTTGGCTGCCCGTTGGGATCGATTTTTTGCACTCGCACCAACCGCTGCCGATCAAGCCGCAGATTCCTTTCTTGGTCACGATCCATGGCAATGGTCATCACGATGAAAAATACTGGCGCAACACGAACTTTCTGAGCCAGAGCCACTGCCAAAACCACCATGGAAAATATTTTGTCTACAACGGCGTCGACCAAGAGCACTATCCGTTTATCGAAAAGAAACAGGACTACTTTGTGTTTCTCGCCCGCACCACCTGGCGGGTGAAGAATCTCAAAACCGCGATTTCATGGGCCCAAGATCTTGGAGTACGGCTCGAAATCATGGGGGGAAGTGGCTTGTCGCGCCCCGGAATTCACTACGCTGGTCTGGTTGACGAAGCCCGCAAAGTCGAGCTTCTCGCGGGCGCACGCGCCTTAATTTATCCGACCAACTGGGATGAACCTTGCGCGGGCGCACCGCTGGAGGCACTCGCGTGCGGAACTCCAGTGATCACCTCAAGCAATGGTTGCATGCCCGAACTCGTTCGTCCTGGCACGGGTGTTGTATGTCATAACTACGATGAGCTCCTCGCAGCACCGGCCAAACTTGAAAATATCAAGACCATTGATTGCCGGCGCGCAGTCGAGGAGTACTTCAGCGTTGCCCGAATGGCGAAGGACTATCTTGCATTGATGACCGAAATTCTCAAAAACGGCGAACTCGATCACGAGCCGAGATACAATTTCAAGTCTGAGTCTGTGCACTTCCTCTATAAGCCGACGATCGCCAATCGGCTGCGGCTAGCCGTCTTGGGAAAGGTCTAAGATGCGGGTTTTCATTAGTGGCGGTGCTGGTTTCATCGGGAGTCACCTGGTCGATCGTTTTCTCGCGGATGGCCACGAGGTTGTGGCTTTTGATAACCTGATTCTTGGCAAAAAAGAGTTTTTACAGCAGCATAAAGGGAACCCGAAATTCCGCCTAGTTGAGGCCGATCTGGTCGAAATTGAAAGCGTTGTCCGTGAAATGCGCGGAACCGACCTCGTGGTGCACATGGCCGCCAATTCTGACATTTCGCAGGGTGCGGCCCGCACCGATGTCGATATGCAAAACGGCACGGTGGCCACTTACAATGTTCTCGAAGCGATGCGTAGACTTGAAGTGAAGCAAATTTTATTTGCTTCAACTTCGGCTATTTACGGCGAGGCAGATTTGAAACCAACGCCCGAAAATTATGGACCGCTCTTGCCTATTTCGTTTTACGGCGCAAGCAAACTGTCGTGCGAAGCGATGATTTCGGCTTTTTCACACAACTGTGGCATCAAGGCCTGGATCTATCGTTTTGCCAATATCGTTGGCCGTCGTGCCACGCATGGAGCGATTTATGATTTTGTTGGCCGCCTCAAGAAAAACCCCTCAGCACTGACGGTGCTAGGCGATGGTACGCAGAGAAAATCTTACCTGCACGTCGACGACTGTGTTGCGGGCATGCTCTTCGGCTACCACAAAGTCTCGCGAACCTTGAATCTTTTCAATCTTGCGAGCCAGGGGGTCACTCAGGTGCGCTTCATCGCCGAAGAGGTCAATCGGCAGATGGCAGAGAAAACAGGTAAGCTCGCCAAACTCGAATTTGGCAAATCGGATCGTGGTTGGATCGGCGACGTTCCCTATACGCATCTCGATGGCGAGAATTTCGCGAAGTTGGGTTGGAGTGCTAAGTTTGATAGCAATGCTGCCGTTAGCCTGGCGATTTCTGAGGTCATTGTTGATGCTTGGAGCGCTCAAAGATGAACTTGTCAGACCAACAAATTGTCATTCTCGCCGGGGGTCTGGGAACGCGCCTTAAGCCACTCACAGAGACTTGCCCCAAACCTCTCGTACCGGTGTGCGGGTTGCCATTTTTACATTGGCAGTTAGAAGATCTCAAAATTCAAGGCGCAAGGCGAGTTTTGCTTTTAGTTTCCTATCTCGGTGAGCAGATTGAGCAGTATTTTGGCGATGGTTCTGCGATTGGTATGGAAATTACCTACGCTCGCGAGCCTCAGCCTTTGGGCACCGGGGGGGCGTTGAAAAACGCGCTAGCGCAGCTCGATAACGAATTTGTTCTGCTCAATGGTGATAGTTTTCTGCGCGCGCCCCTGGCAGAAATGATAAGGAAATTTCGTGAGCAGAACTTGACCGCCGCGATCTCGGTTTTTTCGAATGTGTCGGCGGTGCCGGTAATCCCAAATCTTCGCCTCAGCGGAGACCTTGTGAGTGGTTACCAAAAAGACGCGGGCCTCGCCGCCGGTTACAACTCTATTGACTCAGGTATCTACGTGATGAAAAAAAGTCTAATATCGGAAACTCCAGGCCTCGGCACAAAATTCATGTTGGCCGATTTATGGCCAAAATTGATCGACGAAGGAAAACTGGGTAGCTTTGCGGTAGCCGAAAAATTCTACGATATCGGAACCGTACCGCGCTTAAAAGAATTTGAGGAGAAAGTCCGTGATTATTTCCCGAACTCCGTTTCGAGTTAGTTTTCTCGGCGGCGGCACTGACCTTCCTGAATTTTTTCGCGAAGAAGAAGGCGCCGTTCTGTCGACGACGATCGATAAGTACATTTATATCACGGTCAACGATCGCTTTGATGATTCGTACCGCCTCAGCTACAGTAAAACCGAAATCTGCGCTCGGGTTGAAGATGTCCAGCACAAAATCTTTCGCAGCGTTCTCGGCCGCTACGACAGCCTTGCAAGAAAAAAAAGCGGTGGCCGGGGCCTTGAGCTTCTGTCGATGGCGGATATTCCCGCCGGTACGGGCCTAGGAAGCTCTTCGAGCTTCACAGTCGGCGTACTGCACGCGCTCAAAGGCCATCTCGGAATTTTTCAAAGTGCTGAGGAGTTGGCATCCGAAGCCTCGAGCATCGAAATTGAAGACCTCAAAGAGCCCATTGGTAAGCAGGATCAATATGCTGCGGCCTACGGGGGCTTGCAGTACATTCGATTTTTACCTTCGGGCGAAGTGTCGGTAGAACCGGTGATTTGCTCGCGCGAAACGAAAGATGCTCTGTCGAGTTCGATGATGGTTTTTTACACCGGAGTGACTCGCTCGGCTTCAGGAGTTTTAAGTGAGCAAAAGGAAAATACTGAGCGAAAGCGCGAGACATTGCGCGAGATGCGAAACTTGGCGTTGCGTCTCAAAAAACAGCTCGAAAGCACATCAAATGTGCGACAAATCGGCGAGCTTTTGCACGAGGGCTGGCAGCTTAAGAAAACGCTCGCTTCCGGAATTTCTGCTTCGACCATCGACGACTGGTACGAGCGTGCCAGACGCGCGGGAGCGAGCGGTGGAAAAATCCTCGGTGCAGGCGGCGGAGGATTTCTGCTCTTGATCGCGGCTCCTGATAAGCAGATGGCCATTCGGAATGAACTGAAGGAATTGCGCCAGGTGCCGATGAGGCTAGAGGCCTTCGGCAGTAAAATTATTTTTGTCGGCTAACTCGGCTAACTTTAACAGCACAGAAGAACAGAAGAACCGAAAAAAAGATGGTAACAAAATGAAAAAATCAAGAAAACCCGCAGCCAAAAAACTCCACGGAACAATCGCGATCGAGAACAATAAACTTGAACGCTTTGAAAACCGAACGCTGGTTCGTCGGTACACGATCGATTTCACCTGCCCTGAATTTACTTGTCTATGCCCACGGAGCGGTTTTCCCGATTTTGCCACCATTCGCATTCGTGTCGTTCCTGACCGTTATTGCGTCGAACTTAAATCTTTGAAACTTTACATTAACGGCTTCAGAAACAAGAATGTCTTCCACGAAGATGTAACGAATATTATCTTGCAGGATCTAATTGATCTTCTCGATCCTTGGGAAATCACGGTCGTCGGAGATTT
Organism: Bdellovibrionales bacterium; assembly: GCA_043746165.1. Classification (GTDB taxonomy): domain Bacteria; phylum Bdellovibrionota; class Bdellovibrionia; order Bdellovibrionales; family JAMPXM01; genus JAYTRM01. The sequence continues at coordinate 16,302 of JAYTRM010000348.1, forward strand.
CACGGTGCGTGGAAACGTTCACACCGTAGTAACCGCCTCTCATAGCAAAGAGGCCTAATTGGCCCTAGAGGCAACCTAGCCTTAGTTTTGTTTGTTTTCTGTTCTTTTCACATTGTATTGAGCTTGTTGTTGCAATTCTTTTCGACGGTCGGTCTAATCTTAGACCGGCAGGCTCCTCGCAGACCATTTGGCGATTAGGAGCGGTCGATTCACGATGGCAAGATGTCATTAACTATGTGAAAAGGATTTCGATGAAAAATTTGCGAAATGGACTCTTTTCCGTTCTGGCTCCCGCGTTAATTGTCTCTCTCCTTCAGCCGAAGACTGCCTACGCGTGGGGTGAGGTTGGTCACGAAACAATCGCGGCGATCGCCCTTCAACATCTGAATCCCGCTGTTAAAGTAAAAGTCCAAAATTTAATGGGTAACACTGATTTTGTTGAGTCGGCGCTGTGGGCAGATAAAATTAAGTACGTGGCTTCTTGGTGCCACACGGCACCTTACCACTTCGCCGACATCCCCGAGAATGAGGACTATCTCGATACGCTCAAAAGTGGCGGCCGCGGATGTTCGGGAAAGCCCGACGTTGTGCAGGCACTACTTAAAGCGGAGAGTCAGCTCGCCGATTCGAGCAACTCGAAAGCTGATCGTTTCGCGGCTTTGAAGTTTATGATTCACTTTGTTGGCGATCTCCATCAGCCCCTTCATGTTGGTCGACCGGAAGACCGCGGAGGAAACACGATCTCGATCAATTGGTTTGATAAAAAAACCAATCTTCATTCGGTCTGGGATACCTACATGATTCGGTCGGTTCACGATAGTGAGTTCGGCGCAATGAGCGTCCCAGAACAGGCCGCGTGGTATGCGAACTACATTGATACCGACCGCGGCGAGGCCAAGGAAGCGGTGGATCCGGGGGCTTGGCTAGAAGATTCTTTGCTCGCGCGTGGCTCATCCTACTCGGGATATGACGATGAAGACTCGTATCAGCAGAAGAATATTAAACTGATCGAGCGACAGCTTAAAGCCGCCGGCTACCGCCTCGCGTCCTGGCTGAACTTGGTGCTTGCAGATTCTTATCACCTGTCTGTTCAAGATACTCAGCTGCGTTCATCGATCGCAGCTATTTGCCCAAATTTTGAAGATTCAATTGATCTAACCGAAGCCGGGATGTTTCGGCAAGTGACTGCACAGCTCAAAGGCATTCTCACCCTCAGTCGAAAAAAGGCTTGTAGCGAGGAATATCAGGATCTGGATTAAGTCCTATTTTTTCTTCAGAATCACACTTTTCATATTGCGTGCCTGGCCCGGGAGTTCAAAATCCCAATCCGGTTCGGGCGTAAACGAAACTTCCACCGGTAGCGCATTTTTTTTAACCAAGAGTCTGATGCGATCAATAAGAATTGTCTCGGTCCATTTTTCATAATTGGTCGAAAATAGTATCTGCGCTTTGCTTTCTGCAACGGGGATCAGTGCTTGAATCAATTTTTCGAAATCTTTATCAATCGAGAAAACTCCAGATTTGCCGCGGCTGAATGATGGTGGATCGCAAATCACCAGATCAAAGCGTAGGCCCTTTTTCAAAGCCCAGCTCAGATACTCAAATGAATCCATCGCACGGAATTCATACTGAAGGCTATCAGGTTGAACGCCTTCGCCGCCGAAATGGTTGAGCTGAAAATTGACCTTGGCCCACTCGATAAAGTTCTTGCTGAGGTCGACCGAGACGATCTTCGCGGCTCCGCCGGCGGCGGCGGCCAAGCTGAAGCCGCCCGTGTAGCAAAAAAGATTGAGCACCTTGAGGCCGCGAGCATGTTTTCTGACCCAGAGTCGATTTTGCCTTTGATCAAGAAAGAGTCCAGGCGAAAGGCCGCTGTGACTGCGAAACTCAAAGTTGAGCTGCGATTCGGTTGCCCTCCAGCGTTCCGGCAAGGGCTCACTCTCAGTAAAAATGGCGCGAGGCGGTTCTAATTCTCCGTTAACTTGAGATTTTCCGCGCAGCTGCAGAAATGGTTTTTTCCAGCCGACAAGTCTTCCCAGCTGCCGGAGTAGATCCATTTCGGCCGCTGTCGGATTGCGATCATCGAACCAATTCAACCATTCGACCTCGCCAAGCTTTTCCATGCGGAGGGGATCGCCTTCGCTATGGATCATCCGTATCGTATCGAATTCGCCACCCACCGAGCGCATCCAGCGTTCGCGTCGGTCGATCGAACTGAGCCAACGGATCAGAAGGCTATTTTTGACGAGCGACAGATCTCGAAACCAAATGGGGGCAGGGCACTCGTGGTGAAAATCCTTACCGTTGACCGAAAAATCGAGCGAACTGCTATGCAGGCACAATGTGGGAAAACTAGCGCCCCCATGGACTTTATCGCCCAGAATGGCGATGCCAGAGTCGCTTGCGTGCAACCGAATCTGGTGAGGCTTGCCGCTCTCTGGCCGAGCTTGCCAAAGTGATAGACCATCTTTTGTTTCCAGGAGCTGAAAGTGGGTCGTCGCATTGGGAGTCACGATTTCGCCGCTTGGATCCGCCTCGGTTGAAATATAATTACCGCCGACGCGTTCAATCCAAGACTGAACCATGAAGGTATTCTCGCGAGCGGTGCGATCGGTGATGAAGAGATAGGTTTTTTTGACTTTGTGGTCGGTAAATAGCTGTCTAAGAATTTCAGCGTCCGCACTTGTCCCGGCAAAAACGACGGCACCCGTCGTGTCGCGGTCGAGGCGGTGCGCGACGAAAAGCTGCGGCTTCATTTGCGACGAGGACAATGAGAACTTGAGCATCTCGGCAAAGCCCCAGCGCGCGCGGCTCGTTTCGCTCTCGTGCTCAGAAAGGTGAGTGGTCACTCCGGCGGGTTTATCGAAAAACAGAAATTCCACGAGATCGACCCTCAGGAGCCGCGGTTGCGCTGGCGGCTGATTTTGTCGCGGGCATGGCTAGTGGTCTCGGATTTAGCCTTGAGTTCGATCTCGTCGGCCGTGCCGTCTTTGACTTCAACCTGGTGCTCGGCTTTCCGACAGTCAGCACATTTTCCAAAGAGTTCAAGGAGATGATGGGTCAGTTGAAAACCAAACTCTTGGGCAACACGGTCTTGCAGCCGTTCGATTTCGGTATTTTCAAATTCCACAATCTTGCGGCAGGTCGTGCAGGTGAGGTGATCGTGATGATGTTTGGCGGCCCATTCGTAGCGTGCCGGCATTCCTCCCATACGAACTTCCGTTACATAACGATGCTCGGTGAGTGTCCGTAAAAATCGGTAGACCGTCGCAAATCCGATAGCCGGATGCATTTCAAGCAGCCGCTCATAGACATCTTGCGCAGTAAAATGGCTCTGGCCTTTGCGTATGAGATCGAGAATGAGAAGCCGCTGCTCGGTTAATTTCAAACCCAAATCACGAATGATCTTGCGACTCGGAACTTTTTCAGTTCGAGGCCTACGCAGCGAATTGGCAGAAAACGAATGGGTGAGTTGAGCCGTAGTTTGCGACATAACGGCGAATATGCCTCAGCCTTACCAGGCGTCAAGCTAAATGCAAATGATACTCAATATCAAATGCCTATCTGAAAAGTCCCTGTGAGGCCCTGGGCTGCGCGTTAACGCAGGTTCCGAGCGCTCTGAAGAAAAGCGAATCCGGGTCGTGGCGGCGATTAAATCGGTAGGTGCATTTGTACTGGGTCATAAAGCAAAGCGCCCTTAGCCAAACCAGCATCGCCTTCTTGGAGGCTTGAAAAATGCTATTGGCTCGCCAATTTTGACTTAATGTGACAATCAGAATGTGGCGGACGAAGCTCCTCG
>JAYTRM010000349.1:0-6508 GCA_043746165.1 Bdellovibrionales bacterium
GGCCAAATAGATCTAGGAATTTTTGCACTTCTCCCTTGATGGCCCAAAAACCGGGAACTCGCAACTACCAAGTTTTACCTAGTTTTCGACAGGCTAGGACTTGGCCCTTTCTCGGACTCAAAGCCCTCAAGAATAACCGATGTAGGAGAAAACTCCTGCCAGATTCGTTTAATCGTTTTCTCGGTAGGTCCATCAGCGCTTTGATGAGCTGCCGCCACGAAACACAGTTGCTTATCCGCTTTACGATATAAAGCGAAATAGGGAGGTGCCGAGAACGGCTCAGCACGATTAAGGTCTGCGGAATATCCTTCAACCAGATTCAAGTCTGGTTTTACCCCGCGAGATTGGCAGCTCACAAGAGGCAACCCCAAAAAGAAAAAGAAAAATATCCGAGCCGACGGATCCAGCTTCATTGAGAATGATTCTACGTGGAATGAATTTGCCGGTCATCATCGTAATCCTTCTGAGTTGGCGCAGAATCGTCTTTTCAGGCGTTTTTGAGCTGCTTTGGCGGGCTGATCGGAAAGATGCGCCTGATTGAACACGGCAAGCTGCGGCAGGCGGCTGGTTCTGTAGCAAACAATGGATAAATCCCGTGGACCCTAGAAAGAGAAATTCAGCGCAGCCCAGGGGCGTTCGAGAGACCGACTCTCTGCAAAACCAGCGCGTTCGGCACGAAGGCGCCAGATTTCGAAGGTTCCTTTGATGAACAATCTTAATGACGGTCAATAGGCTAGACAAATGAATAAATTGGTAATTCTTTTTTGCTTTCTGGTGTTTGGCTGCGCGATCCAGCAAAGAAAATCTGTCGACGCCATTTCGAGAAAGACATTAGAAAGTAATACCCTCAAACTAATGCACTTCAGGGGACCACTTTATATTTCTGAAGACCAATTCTACGAAGGAGAAAATTCTACCGTCTACATTGGCAAGCAATATGTCACGGTCATTGGTTCCACCTGGACGCCACAAACCGCAAAACTGCTTGTCGACGAAATTAAAAAGGTGACGGACAAACCCATCCGAGAGGTCGTGAATACAAATTGGCATCATGACCGCGCGGGCGGAAACGCTTTTTTCAGGAGCATCGGGAGTAAAATCTACGCCACCAAGAAGACGGTTGATTTCATGAAGGCGGGCTGGGACGAAATGACGAGAATTAAGCAGAAGGATTGGGCGACATTTCCCGACATACCACTAATGATTCCCGATCAAATTCAAGACGGCGATTTTGCCTTGCAAGGTGGTCACATTAAGGCTTTTTATTTGGGGCCTTCGCATACTGAGGATAGCATATTTGTTTATTTTCCTTACGAAAAGACTTTGTACGGTGGGTGTATTCTCAAGGAAAAACTTGGCTACCTTGGCAGCTCAAACATCGCCGAATATCCGAGGACTCTCCAAAAGTTGAAGGGCCTCCATCTCGACATCGACACAATTATTTCTGGCCATTGGTCTCCGGTGCATGGCCCCGAGCTCATCGATCAATACCTTGCGCTCCTCAAGCATTATCAGAGGGAGCTGGATTTGCGGGAGAGAAAAACAGTAGAACCGAAATTCCCGGCCCTTTAAAGTTCATCGAGCCGGGGAAAATTTTTCAAAGAATTTAGGTTCGAATACTTTGTCTGACCGTCGGTCAGCTTCGTTAACAACAATGGTGCCCGGGACAGGACTTGAACCTGCACACCTTACGGCATGGGCTTCTAAGACCCACGTGTCTACCAATTTCACCACCCGGGCCTACGAGTGCACCGCACGGACGAGGGTCCGTGCGTATAAGAAGTTACTTCTTCTCGGCGATCAGTTTTCGGTAATCGGGAACGCGGATGAGGTTAGCGAGTTCCTTCTCACTGTCCATTTCAATGCGAATCAGCCAGCCATCGTTCATCGGATCATCGTTGAGTGAGCTGGGGTCTTCAAGCAAACTCATGTTCACTTCGATAACCGTGCCTGAAACTGGAGCATAGAGATCACTCGCTGCTTTGACACTTTCGACGACGCCGAAGCTTTCGCCTTGGTTGACCTTTGCACCTTCTTCAGGAAGTTCGACGTAAACGACTTCGCCGAGCTGCTCTTGTGCGAACTCAGTCAGGCCAATGGTGACGATGTTTTCGTCGACTTGAGCCCACTCGTGATCTTTAGTGTAGTAAAACTCTTCGGGAAGTTGATACGTCATTTCTGACTCCTTAAGTAATCTCGAAGCAACATAGAATAAACTCTAGGGCTTCATCATTTCAAATCATCACGGAACAAGACTTGTCTTCACAAACGGCGTCGGGACCACTTTAGCTTTGGCCCCGCGGCCACGAATATCGACGTTGAATTCGCAACCGGCCTCGGCAAAGGCCACGTCGACGTAGCCAATTCCGATAGGCGCATTCAGCGAGGGAGACTGCGTCCCACTTGTTACCCGACCGATTTCACGGTTGTCAAAAGAAACGAGGGAATAACCCTGTCTCGGAATTCCTCGGTCTGTAAGAGTAAATCCAATGAGGCGCCTCTTTAAGCCGGACTCTTTCACTTTCAGAATTTGCGCCTTGCCAATGAAATCTTTTTTCGCGGGCTTCACGACCCAGCCAAGACCGGCCTCGTACGGGTTGGTCGTATCGTCGATTTCGTGTCCGTAAAGACTGTACTTCATTTCGGTGCGCAAGGTATCGCGTGCGCCAAGCCCAATCGGCTTTACGCCGAGATCCTGGCCACGTTCCATGAAATCCATCCACAACGCCGGTGCCTGGTCATTAGGAACAAAAATCTCCGCTCCATCTTCACCGGTATAGCCCGTGCGGGCTAAGATAATTTCCGAACCGCGAAATTGAAACTGGCGATGGGTGAAACTTGACATCGACCCGACGTCTTTTGAAATCACTCGGTTCAAAAGTTCGATCGCCTTCGGCCCCTGAATCGCAATTTGACTCCAATGCGAGCTCTCGTTGGTGATCTGGGCGCCGCGGTTTCCCGCCATGACGAAGGCAAAATCTTTTTCGACATTCGCCGCGTTGACACAAAGGAGGTAATCGTCGCCAGGCTTGAGACAATAGATAATCAAATCGTCGACAATGCCGCCGTCAGCGTTGGGAAAAAGCGAATAGTGCGCCTCACCGGCACCTAGTTTTGCAACGTCATTGGTCGTTAGCCACTGCAAACTCTCGACGGCTTTCGGACCGCGGACGCGAAACTCTCCCATATGAGAAACATCGAAGAGTCCAACGTTGCTTCGAGTGCTCAAATGTTCTTCTTTGACGCCTTCGTATTGAACGGGCATCCACCAGCCAGCAAATTCGACCATACGCGCGCCAAGCTTTTCGTGAACCGCTCGAAGCGAGGTACTTTTAACTGCAGCGTTTTTATGAGCGTCTGGCGTGGCGTTCGACATGTCAGCTCCGCGAGTGGTTAAGTGGACGAGGCTATCGTGGCGACCCAAATTCGATCCGTCAAGGCACCTTCTTGAGTTCAAGAGGAGTTCAAGAGGAGTTCGTGAGGAGTTTAAGTGCAGCTGAACTCCGGTCGAACTGCCGCCGGGGTCGACATGCCGCATCTTCACTCTATTTCTGGAGTCTCCGCGCGCTCTGCTCAGCCAGAAGTACAGTATTTTCCATGAGCATCTGAATGGTCATCGGCCCGACCCCGCCAGGAACAGGCGTCGCGGCGGACGCCAAACCCTCAAGCTCCTCGAAACGCACGTCTCCACAAAGTTTACCGGCGAAATCGCCCTGAGTTGGCCGGTGAATACCCACATCGATCACCACCGATTCCTTTGCGAACGCCTCGCGGCCGAGAAAGCGCGGTTGGCCAGCCGCCACGACGACGATTTCACCCGTGCGGGTAATGGCCGGCAAATCTCGCGACTTGGAGTGACAAACTGTGACCGTCGCGTTCGCTTCGAGCAGAAGCTGCGCCATGGGTTTTCCAACGATTTGACTGCGTCCAACCACGACGGCGTGGCGCCCGGCCAACGGAATACGATAGTGCTCTAAGATTGCCATCACACCCCAAGGGGTACAAGGAGCCACCCGCTTGCGCCCAACAAATAAAAGTCCGAGATTACCGACCGTGAGGCCATCCGGATCTTTTTCCGGACGAATTCGCTCCGAGATCACCTCTGAGCGAATATGCTTCGGGAGCGGAAGTTGCACCAAAATTCCGTCGACATCAGATCGCTCGTTAAGCTCGTCGATCTTTGCCAGTAACGCTGCTTCGCTGATGTTTTCTGGCAGTTCATAGTGAAAACTCTCAAGTCCAAGGGCCACCGTCGTTTTCACTTTGTTTTTGACGTAAACCTGGCTCGCGGGATCGCTCCCCACGATAATGACGGCAAGGCCGGGTTTTCTTCCCAGTGACTGCGCTAAGTGCTCCGCTTTTTCTTTGAGTGCGACGGAACGGACCTTGGCGACCTCCGTACCGCTGAGGCGAAGGAGATTTTGAGCGTTGACCATGTCGAAGCCTCCTCTGCCGGAGCCGAAAACTATTTACAGCCTTATAGGCGGAAAATCGTCCTGAATCCAACGGAATCCAGTATCTTGTTCAGAGCTTCAAAAATACCCTATCCTTGACTGTGGGCCCCTTACAGCCTAACTTCAGGTCTTTAGCAAAAGGGGCACCCACAGATGAAGAAGAATCCAGAGAAGGTTAAGCTCTCAAAAGATGGTAGCTCGATCGACTTTGTGCAGTCTGACAGCCTTCCGACATCGGCTAAGAAGTTCCGCCAGAGCCCTGAAATTGAAGGGTTTTACCGTTTTATTTTTGAAAACGACCTTCGCTCGGAAGCGGCCGAGATCCTCGACGGCATCATTGTGCGCCGCAAAGACGAGCGCGAAGAAGCCGCTCGCTCGGCCCGTAAGGCAAAGCGCTAAGTTTTATCGACGTCCGGCGCGCGTCCGACGTGCGGGCGGCAATGAGCTTAAATTCAAATTAATTGCTCCTGACGCTTCCCTCAAACTTGCACACCGACTTAGGCGGTGTCCATAAACTGAGGGAGGAAGTCGTGAGCAATCGTCATAAACATATTCTAGCTAACCAAAAAGGCCAGGGACTCATTGAGTACCTGATCATCGTCGCCCTGATGGGAGTTGCCACCATCGCCATTGTCCGGGTGATGAGCCAAACCGTTTCGACTCGATTTGCGAGTATCACCTACGCTCTCCAAGGGAAATCCAAACAGATCGCTCCGGAACAAATCAAAGAAAGTTTTTATAAAAAAAAGGATCTCAACAACTTCTTTAACGGCGCTGGCAACCGCGGCCAGCAAGATGACGGAAGTCAGGAATGAGCTCCCCGCTTGGTTCTCGTGGCTCCGTGACAGTCGAAGCGACACTGTCTATGAGCTTACTCATCACGATGATCTCTGGTGGGTTAACTTTAACTTATCTGTGTTTTGCCCACGTTTGGCTCGAGCGTGCTAGTTACGAGGCGGTCATATGCCTTTCGACCCGCGCCTCGCAAGCTGCCTGTGATCGCAAACTTCGCGCTGAAGTCGGCCGAGCGCTTCCGTTCGGACAAATCTCTGACGTAAATCTCAATCGACGCCCTGACCTAGCATCCGTCAAATTGCAATTTTCGCTCGGTGGAAAACCACTTTTCGAACAGCGTAATTCTCGAGCACTGCCGCTGCGGTTGGGGCTGGGGCTGGGGTTAAACTATGCCTCTCACTAAACAGCTCATTAATAAATCATCTGGATTTATCTCAATCACCCTTGTGGCACTTCTTCCGTTGCTCGTCGCGGTGATCGCCGTCATCGCCGCTAGTTACTTAGTTTTGCGAGCTGACAGCCGCACCCGGCACGTTTGTCGGACAGGTCTCTTGCAAGCTCAGACCGAGGTTCAAATTCATCTCAAAAAATTGCTTGGAATGAACACCGAGGCCCAGGCACTCAGAGCTAAGCGCACTGCTGCTGAAGTCCAATTGGCCGCTAGCCTTGGAACTCCCGCAGCGGCGGAGGCGGCAGTCGAGCTCCAAGAAGTCGAGGCCGCTCAACTCGCTTTCGGTGCCTTGCAAAAGAAAGAACTCTTCGAAGCACGCATGCTTTCTAGTAGTTCCCCAGGCCGAACACTGAGCGCGGTACAGAGCGAAGTTTCGGGCGCAGCTCTTGTCAACCGCGGATCACGAATGCGAGCACGCGGACACGTTCAGTCGGCCAAATTTGACGTGATCGCGACACCCCCGGACTCGCCGACCCCAGATTATCAGCCTTCGCTGCGGTTTCGTGATCGGCAGGTCATGACGGTTTCATGGGAGTTCGATTTGCGTGACTTTTTACCGGCTTGGACTCGACCCTTTGTCGACATCGCCGATCTTTCAGGAAAAGCGGGATGTTCAACCACACTCGAAAAGGAGAATGAAGATTGGCGCCCTCAAATCACCGAGGCCAAGTCCTCGTCGAACTACTACTAGGAGCCATGCTCCTAATCGCGATTTTTGTCATGGCCTTTACTTTGAGCGAAACGATCATCCGCGAGCAAAGATCGTCTCGGTTTCCTGAAATGCCAAATCTGAAACAACGACACCTTA
>JAYTRM010000350.1:0-6548 GCA_043746165.1 Bdellovibrionales bacterium
TCTTTCCGCTCGCTTTGGCTCGCCGGCACAGTGGCTACTTTAGCCCTGCTGGTCTCGGTATCTTGCTCGCACAAACCCACAGAGCCCGATAAGACAACGGCTGCCGCAACTGGAACGGGCGATGCTCCTTCGGCCGCAGTTGAAAACAAAGACATGCAAACCGACCCGATGGGCTCAGACAGCGGAAAAATCGCTGGTCTCTCGACGGTTTACTTCGAATACGATCAAGCTAAACTGACTTCGGACACCAAAAAGAAATTAGCTGACAACGCAGACTGGATCAAAAATCATCCGACCTTCACAATTCAAGTTGAAGGTCACACGGACTCTCGCGGTTCGGTTGAGTACAATCTAGCTCTTGGCGAACGCCGTGCTAAATCAGTCAAGACTTATCTCGAGTCGCTTGGCATCGAATCCAAGCGCGTGACGATCATTAGCTACGGCAAAGAAAAGCCGATCGATCCGGGAGAGAGCGAGTCGGCTTGGTCAAAAAACCGTCGCGCAAACTTCGTTCCAATTCAATAAGGTTTGAAGTGGCTGACTTTTGAGCTTGGGAGGCGTGACGATGAGATTCAGACAATGAGATTCATAAGTCGGACAACGTTCAATCGACGCTCGAATTTGAATCTCTGGTCTCACGCCGAATCCTCCCTGTGAGTGTCACGACTGCCGCTCGCAGGGCGATCTCGAATCAAGTACTCTTGCATCGCCTCGCGCGACTCAAGGCGGGTTTTACGACGACCACTGTATTGAACCCTGTATTGAACCCTGTATTGAGCCTAGTATTGAGTCTTATAACGAGTCTTAGCTTTTTGTTTACTACTTCCTGCGTGACAGAAGTTCCCATCGACGAATGGGCTGTCGCCCGCGCGGCTTACAACGCGGCCAAAGAAGCTGAAGCTGCCCGCTATGTTCCGGCCATTTGGTTCAATGGCGAGCAAGCCTATCGTGAGGCGCAGAGAGCTTATAAAGAGCGACGCTACGGCGATGCGCGAGATCTCTTTGCTCAAGCCAAGGCTCTCTGTGAACAAGCTGAAAATGCCGCAAAGTTAGCTCAGAAACAGGCTGGCGATATCATTCCGTAATCGAAAGGATTTTTTCATGAGTCCCGACACCGTCTCTGCCTTAGGGCCCGTTTTCAGGAGCGATCGAAAAGCGTCCTATCTTACGGTGTCGCTGCTCGTGATGAGCTTTCTTTTTGCAGGATGTTTGCAGACTCGCGAAGATCAAAAAGAGCAGGAAGAAAAGCAAGTCATACGCAAAGAGGTTTCGACTCTCCAGCAATCAACCGCCGACACCAGTTCGCGATTCCAAGACCTCGAAGATGAAGTTCGAAAGGTCAACGGCCGCGTTGAAGTTCTCGAGGCGAAATTTCAACAGCAAAGCGTCAAACTCGACAAGTCTCATACCGCAGCCGATGCCAAAACCAAAGAGACTGACCAAGCCTTTCGGGAAGAGTTCACGAAGATCAGCGCCTCACTTGCCCAAGTCATTGAAAAAATGTCAGTTCTCCAAACCCAGGTCGACGAGCTCAAGAAAACGCAACAAGCAAGAGCCGAAGCCGAAACAGCGAAGGCGCAGTCCGCAGAAAAAAACCCGCTCGCAGCAGCTCAGGAGCATTTCAACAAAAAGAAATGGAAAGAAGCCATTTTGAGTTATGAGCACTACCGCGCCCAAAATCCCAATGGCAGATCGTTTTGCTCGGCCACTTACAAAATCGGCTTGTCGTTTCAAGAAATGGGAAATCACGAGGACGCTAAATCATTCTTTGAAGAAGTCATCGCGAAATGCCCCAAGACCGACGATGCCGCTAAGGCCGAAGCTCGTTTGAAGAAAATGAAGAAGTAAGGTTTATCGGACTGCTTCGAGCCGGCAGTCGATCGAGACGCTGAGATTTTCCCATTGGCAATTGAGAGTGAGTTTTTGGCCTGCTTTGAGTCCTAGCAAATCCATCGCGCGGTTTGATGCCTGGGCCACCGTCACCTCCCGGATCAGTTTGCCGGTTTCGCCCATGAGGCAGCCGTCGTTGTATTTATTTTTGCCCTTGGCCGTTTCCTTGACCACCCGAACGGTGAGGTCCGAATCAGACGGCAGTTTCTTATCGCGCCTGACGTATTGGGCCTCAAGTTCGAACGCTTCGTCTTTTTCGGATACGACGATCGAAGTTTGAGCTGAGCTTGCGTAAAATTGAAGTTTGCGACCAGCCTTTGAGGCGAGCTGACAGGACTCATCATGGTACGGTTGAATCGCCAAAGCGCTCAGAGAGTAAGAAGTCAGTAAAAAAACCGTGACGGCAAGTGCGCGTTTCAAAACGTAGTCCCGCTTCTCAGACGACTTAACTTCGTCTGTTCAATTGCCGCCGTCACTTGACTGACGAAGGCCGACCGTGGATCCATGTGCTCTAAATGATGAGGATTGCAAAACTGGCACCAGCCAGCTACCCCATCGGCTGCCGAAATCCTTCATGAATTGCCTGAACGACGTCTTTACACGCTCGATCGCGCCAGCGGCTGTCTAATAATTTGACAGCCATAATTTGACCGTCAGAAATTTCAAACCGGAAACTGGACGCTCTCGTGTTTGACTGGAGCCCCATGCTCAACTGACAATCGAGCCATTGGGGGTCCCATGAGGTTTCAAGCTCGTCTTTCAGCGATAATCCTAGGATTCATTTTAAGCAGCGTGGCTTTAGCTGCGGTCAACAAGGTTGAATTTAAAAAGAACTTCAAAGAAAAAGGCGCGCCCAAACTCTGCAGCTCGGCCCAGGGCATGATGCAAAAATGCTTTTCCTTTTCCGATAGTGAATGTGTGGGCCAGATGTCCGCAGCGATCGATCAATGCAACAATGATCTCACTGCAAGCATGCCTGATACCATCACAGGCGCCGACGGTGGACGCCTAGGAGCAATGATCGGCAAGTGCGCAATGAAACAATTTGCCGTTAAGAACTCAGGCCGCCTCGATAAATCGGAGAACTGTCAAAAATTTTCACTGCTCATGAAGCAAGAGTCTGCTCAAGAGCCACCGCAGAAGTCTCAGCCGGCGACCAAGCTGGAGACTAAGCTGGCGACCAAGCCGGCGACCGAGCCGGCGGCACCGCCGGCCGCAAAGTAAGCGAACACGCCTTGCCGTAAGGGCCTTCAATGCGATAAAACGCCTGGGTCGAAGGGAAAGACCTCAGCCATGTCAGCTTCACCAGTTATGATGTCGGGTTCATTCAAAAAGATTCTCGCGGTCGAAACGAGTTGCGATGACACCTCTGTCGCGATTGTTGGTCACGACGGCTTTGTGTACGCCATTCGTTCCGCAGATCAGAACCTTGAGCATGAAGCTTTTGGCGGAATCGTTCCCGAAATTGCTTCGCGTAATCATACCCTGAATCTTTTGCCGCTGATTGATACCGTTCTCAGCGATGCGGCGCTCAGCCTCGGTGAAGTCGATGGGTTTGCTGTCACCTCAAGGCCAGGCCTGATCGGGTCTCTCATGGTTGGACTTGTCACCGTAAAATCGCTGGCTCTCGCGACCTCTAAGCCATTTATTGGCGTCAACCACCTCGAGGGTCATTTACTCGCACCATTTTTAACGGATCGACATTATTCTCCGCCGAAGGAGTTTCACTATCCTTATCTGGCACTTGCCATTAGCGGTGGACACACCTCTCTGTATCGCATCGAAGCTCTCGGCAGCTATGAAGTACTCGGAGCAACTCTCGACGATGCTGCGGGCGAGGCCTTTGATAAATTTGGCAAGATGGTGGGGCTCGGTTTTCCCGGTGGAGTTCGCGTCGACGAGTACAGTGTGCTAGGGGGTCCCAACAGGTTTACTTTCGTGCGATCGTTCATGAAAGAAGAGCACCTTAACTTCAGCTTTTCAGGAATGAAAGCGGCTGCCCGGCGCACGCTCGACGAACTTTCAGCAAACCTCAAAGCTCAATTGGCAGAGGACTTAGCCTACGGTGAACCCCGGCCTGGGGTACTCGCCGATCTCTGCGCAGGTTTTCAAGAGGCGATTGTCGATGTCCTGATCGACCGACTCTTTCGGGCCAGTGAAAAGTTCGGTCTTAAACGTCTGGTGCTTACGGGTGGAGTGAGCGCAAATTCTAGACTTCGCGCGCGGGCTGCGGAAGAAGCCTCGGTGCGAGGTTGTGAGCTTGTAGTTCCTCCGATTCGCTACTGCACCGACAATGCCGCAATGATTGGCTTTGCCGGAATTCAGAGGTTGAGCGCGGGTGAGTATTCTGAACAATCACTTGCTCCGCAAGCGCGAGCGCCGCTCGGCCGCGCGCCTTTACCTCACAATCTGCCAGCCTGGCTCGTGAAAGCTAAATCGTGAACCGCAAAGAAAAAATTCTCCATCGTCTCGAAACTCTCGGTAGCCTTGGTCCCAAAAGGTCACTCGGGCAAAACTTTCTTGTTTCCGATCGTGTGATCGAACGAATTTTGTTTGCCGTTAAATCCTTAGAATTTACGGATGTCGTCGAGATCGGGCCAGGGCTGGGTGCGCTGACCGACGACCTTCTGGCCCTTGGCAAACCGATGATCGTCGTTGAGCTCGATTGCGAAATGGCTGTGATGTGGCGTGAGCGGGCTGCAGAGCGGCCGTCAGAGGCGCCGCTCCAGGTGATTGAGGCCGATGCGCTGCAAGTTCGCTGGGAGGACCTTGACCTCGCCGATGGTGCGTTGCTAGTCAGCAATCTGCCGTACCAGATTTCTTCGAGCGTGGTGATCGATCGATGCGTGGAGCCAGCGGGTATTTCGCGAATGGTCTTAATGTTTCAAAAAGAAGTCGCGCAGAGAATCGCAGCGCGAACTTCGACGAAGGAATACGGCCTCCTGTCTGCCATGAGCCAGACGTTCTGGGATGTCGCCACAGTTTGCGATGCCTCTGGACAAGACTTTTTTCCCGCGCCGCAGGTATCGAGCCGAGTTCTCCAATTTCGCAGGCGCAAAGTCGACTGGCTTTCGCTTGAGCCTCGGGCTTCAAGTGACGACTATTTGAAGTTTGTGAAGGCTGCCTTTTCACACCGGCGCAAGCTTCTTGCGCGGAATTTGCTCGGCAATTATTTGCATTGGCCCGCCGAGCCTGGGTCGCTCCTCAGACTCAATGAGGTCTTGGCCAAACACGACCTTCTACCGACCTGCCGGGCCGAAGAGCTTGACGCCGCGACATTTGTTCGCCTTTATCTGTCCTTGAAAGACGAGCCCTAAAAAGCGAGCCCTAAAAAACGAGGCAACCGGTGGCTAAGACTGACCGCCCAAAATCAACATTGACTCAAGCTAAGTCAGATGGAAAGCCTGCGAAACCTGCGCCAATTAAGCTCATCGCAGAGAATCGTAAGGCACGATTTGACTACATCATCGAAAATACTTATGAGGCAGGTCTTGTCTTGACTGGAAGCGAAGTGAAGTCAGTTCGCCGCGGCGATGTGAACCTCAAAGACTCCTACGTGGTTTTTGTCGACGGTGAGCCCTATCTTCAGAACGCGCATATCAGCGTTTACAAAGCCTCGAGTTACATGAATCATGCTCCGGAGCGAAAACGCAAACTTCTGTTGAAAAAAACTGAGAAAGACCGGCTCGAGCGCTCCATCGAGGAAAAAGGCCTCAGCTGCGTTCCCCTTAAACTCTATTTCAAGGGAAGTTGGGCCAAAGTTGAAGTCGCCGTCGCACGCGGAAAAAAAGCAGCCGATAAACGAGAATCAGTGAAGAGCAAAGAGGCTGAACGCGAGCTCGCCTTAGTTAAAAGAAAAAGCCGCTAGGTCTATTTAAAAAAATTAATAGTCCGGCGTTGTCTTTTTTCAGTCTGCAGCCTTATCATTAGGGTATGGCTATTTTCTTCACGCTCGCTCCTCGACGAATGTCTGCTTTGCTCCTGGCCTCATCTGCCATTTTTTGCTTCGCGTGTACGTCGGCCACGAAGAGTGGTGACGCGTCCAAAACTGACGTCAATGCGGGAGCGAAGAAAGACTCTGGGCAGGTTGCCGATGAAGTCAGTTTGAAAGCTGATCGGTCGCAGTACGATGAAATGCGCAAAGACATACCCGAACAAACTAAGCGAGATAACGACGAGCTCGCATTTATCCGCGGTTTAATGGCCGAAGGGAACGAAGATCCGAGTAAAATTCGCGATCGCTTTAGCAAGGCAGTGCGCGATCGCCGTGATAAATTTGACAAACTTACTCGCAAGAAGCGCGACGAATTCAATAAACATGAGAAGGTGAATCGCGAAGAGTTTTTAAAGAAAATTAAACTCGCGCGTGAAGAATTTATGAAACCAGGTAAAAAGGTGAGTGCCGAGCAACGTCGCGATTTCTTTGCCGAGCAGGAATCGGAGCGGCAAGATTTTTTTAGCGATGAACGCGACAACCGTCATGAATTCGAATCGACCGCGACTGAGTCGCGTCGCGACTTTGAAGCTTACGTAACCGAAAAGAACAACCAGTTCACTTCAGACATGCGCGAATACTCGACCAATTATTACGATCGTAAAAAGCAAGGTGATCTCAAAAAACGAATGGATGAAAAAGCCAAGGAGATCGAAAAGAAAAA
>JAYTRM010000351.1:0-4172 GCA_043746165.1 Bdellovibrionales bacterium
CGAAAAAGCGCTATCCCAAGCAGGAAAACTGCAAATCACCTGAAACATACCGCAGGTGAAGCTCGAAGAGCTGGTGCGCGTCGATCAGGCGACGGCCGAAAATAAGATTGAAATTCTTCACGGCGCGCCTGTTTTTCGCCTGCGCGGCAACATCCTGCCACTCGTCGATCTCAACAAGGTTCTTGGAATCGAAAAATCCGCCAAGCATGATTACGAAAATGCGATCGTCAACATCGCAGTACTCAATGCGGATCGCTGCTCGTTTGGCCTGATCATCGACGAAATTCAGGATACCGCTGATATCGTCGTCAAACCGTTAAATCGATTATTGAAGTCTCTTCAGGTTTACTCCGGCGCAACCGTGATGGGTGACGGATCGATTGCATTGATCTTAGACGTGCTCGGCTTATCAAAAGTCGCTCAAATCGGTCATGAGAAAATTAAAGAGGAATCAACCGAGAACCAGGAAAATGAGAAGTCTCGAAAGGTTCTTGAAATGCAAGATTTCTTACTCGTGCGTCTGAACTCCCCGACCAAGCACGCCCTGGTGTTGCCTTACGTCAATCGCCTCGAGGAATTTGACCGCAAGTCGATTGAATCGTCAGGATCTCTCAGAGTGATTCGCTATCGTGATGTTATCCTACCGGTTATTTCGGCTAATGCCCAACTCGATTACCCGACGAAGACTACTGAGAGCGAAAGAGTGCCCGTCGTGGTGATTGAACGGGCCGGAATGCTCTACGGTATCGAGGTCGATGAAATTCTAGACACTCTTTCAACATCCGCCAATACAGACACAGCCCTGACTCGCCATCCCTGTATTTTCGGTAATCTCAACACCAAAGAAGAGCTCATCGTCGTCGTCGATCCGTTCGAAATGATTTCAAAAGCGCTTCCCGAAACCGAGCAGCTGAGCCAATTATCAAACACAGCGCCGACTTCCAATATTCTCAAGCTCCCGCAACCCGGCACGGCACACACGACTCGCCAGGCGGCAGCGCCCTCGCTCTCGAAGCCAAAAATACTTCTGGTCGAGGACACGATCTTTTTTCAACGCGCGATAAGTAACATTCTCGATCAAGGTGGCTACGAGGTCATTAGTGCCAATGACGGACAAGAGGCAATCGAGATTCTGAGCCGTGAGGATCTGGTCATAGATTTAATCGTGTCTGATATTGAGATGCCCAGGCTCAACGGCTTCGAACTCGCTAAAAATGTTCGAAGACACCAGCGCTACTCGAATCTTCCCATGCTCGCGATCAGCTCACGTGCTGATCGAAAGCACATGGCCGAAGGTGCGCAGGCTGGTTTTAATATCTATCTGGAAAAATTGCGACCGGTCCCACTGCTCTCGGCCATACAAGATTTGCTAACTAAGAAAGTAGGCGCCGCATGAATCCAAGTCAACGAGCTGGCGCGGCCAAAGTCTCCGCCCAGGAGCAGCTAACCACATTTTACATCGCTGGTGATCTTTTCGGAATCGAAGTCATGAAGGTCCAAGAAGTCACCGGCCGCGCTTCGATTGTTCCGGTGCCCCTTGCGCCTGGTTTTGTCAGAGGCCTTGTGAACTTACGAGGGCAAATCGCCACGGCGCTCGGCTTGCGAGATCTGTTTGGAAAAACCACGTCGCTCGAACAAGAGCAAGTGTCTGTTGTCTGTAAGATCGACGGAAATCTTGTCTCCCTAATTGTCGACTCCATTGGTGACGTGGTCGAGGTTGACAGTCTGCAGTTTGAATCCCCGCCTGACACTATTCCGCACGGGATCAGGCGTTTTATCAAGGGGATCTACAAAATGGACAAAACGCTTTTAAGTGTCATTGATCTCGATACTTTGTCCAAAGAACTGTCTTCGATTAGTGATGAGCCCGCTGAAACGTGATGAATTTTTTAACCAAATAACATTTTTTAATTCTCTCAAAATACAAGGAGTCCCATGAGCAACGCAGTAAGAAAAATCGATTCGAAGTTTGAAGAAATCTCTGGAACAGACGAGTTAAATGAACTCAAGTCCCTGAGCGCCGCTTTCAACAGAGTTCAGGCTGTTATTGAATTCAATCTGGATGGCTCCATCGTCAGCGCAAATGAGAACTTTCTCAAAACACTCGGGTATGACTTGCGCGAAATTGAAGGGAAACACCATCGAATGTTTTGTGAAGCTTCGTATACCTCAAGCAACCAATATCAAGATTTCTGGGCAAAGCTCAATCGCGGCGAATTTGAAAGAGGCGAATTTAAACGTTTGGCCAAAGGCGGACGCGAGGTTTGGATCAATGCTTCATACAATCCTGTTTTCAATTCCGAAGGTAAGGTTTATAAAATCGTAAAGTTTGCAACTGACGTCACAGAGCAAAAAGCGAAAACCAGCGAACAAGAAGGCAAGATAACCGCCATTTCAAAGTCCCAGGCCGTTATCGAATTTAACCTTGACGGCACGATCATTACCGCCAACGAGAATTTCTTAAAAACTCTTGGTTATGAACTTGCCGACATTAAGGGACGCCACCACAAAATGTTTTGCGACCCAGATTACACGAATTCAAGCGAATATCGGAGTTTCTGGGACAGGCTCAACCGAGGTGAATTCGAAGCCGCTGAGTACAAGCGCTTCGGAAAAGGTGGCAAAGTCGTATGGATCAACGCTTCGTACAATCCAATTTTAAACGCCGATGGCAGACCCTACAAGGTCGTAAAATATGCGACGGATATCACGGCCGTAAAAAATATGATCACCTCGATTGAAGAAACAGCGACCGCACTGTCGAGCGCTTCAACCGAATTGACCGCAACGGCAACCCAAATGTCTGGAACGGCGAGCAAAACTGCCACAGAGTCAAGATCGGCGGCCGCTGCTGCGGAACAAGTTTCTACCGGAGTTCAGACCGTTGCAACAAACATGGAAGAAATGGTTGCTTCGATTAAAGAGATCGGCAGGTCAACCAACGAATCTTCGGCTATGGCAAAGATGACTTTGACTAAAGCCCAAGAGTCAAATGCGACGATCACCAAGCTAGGCCTCAGCAGCCAGGAAATCGGCGACGTCATTAAAGTGATTAGCTCGATTGCTCAGCAAACAAACTTGCTCGCGCTGAATGCAACCATTGAGGCGGCACGAGCCGGCGAGGCCGGAAAAGGATTTGCAGTAGTTGCAAACGAAGTCAAAGAACTCGCAAAACAAACCGCTAAGGCAACAGACGACATCACGCACAAGATCGGTGCAATTCAGAGCGACGCCAAGAGTGCGGTTGACGCGATTGCCGGAATCTCACAAGCCGTTGAAAAGCTGAACGGAATATCTGGCGTTATTGCGGCGGCGGTTGAAGAACAGTCGGCCACAACCAATGAAATATCTCGAGTTGTTGTCGATTCGAAACGTGGCGTTGAGAGCATCGCGGGCACCATCAAAACGGTTTCAATGGCAGCGAGCGAAAGCACGGCGAGTTCAAGCCAAACACTTGAAGCTTCAAGGGAGCTTGGAAACTTGGCCGAAAAGCTGTCGGCACTTGTCGCGAAATCAAAGAAGTAGAATCTTAGACCGAGTCAGGTGGAAGGATTTTGATGCAGAAAATTAAAGTTCTTATCGCAGATGACTCGGTTATCTACAGATCGGAGATTCGGGCCGCACTCGAGGCTATTGCAGGCGTCGAGGTCGTGGGTGTCGCCTCAAATGGCGCACTTGCGCTCGAGCGCATGAGCCAAAACGTCGTTGACCTGCTCGTCCTTGATCTTGAGATGCCGGGTCTCGATGGCATCTCGACTTTATCCGAACTAAGTAAACGAGGATTTACCGGCAAAGTTTTAGTATTTTCGTCGGCCTCAACCCGTGGTGCGGAAATCACCCTTGAGGCTCTAAGACGCGGAGCAAGCGACTTTGTGCCTAAGCCAGGAGTTGCTGAGGCGGCAAATTCCCCTTCTTCTGCGCCGAGAGAAAAAATTCGCGCTTTGCTGGAGCCCAAAATCCTCGGTTTGTTTCCGGATCTTTTGCCACCCGTAGCCGTGCCCCCTCAAGCTTCAGCTAACGAAGTTTATCCATCGCTGATCTGGGACCTATTCAGCCCCAAAATTATTGTGATAGGATCCACTGCCGTCCGGCTTAATTCCGTCTTCGACGTGAATTGAGCGCCGGTCCTGCAGAGTGTTTGCCGCCACTTCTGGCCGGACACTCAATGCCCA
>JAYTRM010000352.1:0-4750 GCA_043746165.1 Bdellovibrionales bacterium
AAGCTCACTGAGTGCCGACGCTCAGACGCCCTGTGGATAACTCAACTTATCCACAGGCCTGCGGCTGGAAAAATGTCGACAATTTTGCAAGAGGCTCAAGCGTCTTGGATTATCGAAAGCGTCCCGAACATGACGCTTTCGTCATAAATGTCGAGATTGCTAAGCCCCGAGACTTGGCCGAGCAAGTGCCTCAAGGAGCTCATGTCGCCGCTGTTCTCATGACTCACAACTACGAAATTGACTTGGAGATTATGCGCAAGCTGCGCCTCGGCCAATTCGGCTATCTTGGATGCCTAGGACCGAAAAGCCGGTTTGTGCGCATGAAACAAGATTTATTCTCTCTCTATGCCGAGGAGATTCCGTCGAGTCTCGAAAATATAGTAGCGGCTCCAGCCGGGATATTTGAGCGGGGAAACTCCACCAATGAAATTGCTCTGTCCGTGGTGGCGCAAATTCAAGATCGTCTCGTCGAAAGTGTTGGCGGCACGGTGGCAACATTAATTTTGGCAGCGGGCGAGAGCCGCCGGTTTGGCTCTGCCAAAGCTTTGAGCACTTTTGGCGGCCGCACGCTTTTGCAAAATGCTGTGAATTTGGCGGCGCAAATCTCTCCAGGCGATATCACGATCGTAACGGGAGGCCATGCCAAGGCGATTGTTCGGCACTTGGAAGATTGCAAAATCGACGGCGTGACCGTGGTGTTTAATCGGCAGTGGCAAGAGGGCATGGGCACTTCGCTCGCCTGCGGAATCACGGCGCGTACTGGAAACGGCACCGGTCCCTCGGTCATTGTTATTCTTCCTGTGGATCAGCCGCTCGTGACGTTAAAGCATGTCCAATGCTTGGTCCGAGAGGCGCGCAAGTCCAAGCGCTGCGCGCTGAGCATCGACGCGCAAGGAGTTTCGGGAGCACCCGCGGCGATTGTTAGCGAGTTTTATCCGCGTGCTGTGGAGATTCACGGCGATCGCGGCATGAAGTCGGTTTTGAGACCTTCTGAAATCATCTACGTCGAAGATCCACTGTCCGTTCTAGATGTCGACACCCCTGAAGACCTCGCGCGCCTGGAACAGTGTCACCAGCACACGAGTTCGTGACAAGAGTTCGCTTCAATGTATAATTCGTCGTATAATTCGTCGATAACCAGGGGTGCGATGTGACTCAGTCCAAAGCGAGTGGCGAAAAAAATGTCAATGAGGCGATCGACGCGACCGGTGGCGAGACGGGTAATGGGGCGGGTAATGTGGCACCTGAGACCGGGGGTGAGAGGGATGGCGCGAAGGGCGACGAGGCAGGTGGCAAAAAGTTCGCCGCCGGAAATGGCGCCAAAATTGGAGTCCCGAGAGAAATTCATTCCGGTGAGCGAAGAGTGTCGCTGTCACCCGAAGTCGCACAAAAACTCACAGGCTTAGGCTTTTCGATATTGGTCGAGAGCGGGGCTGGAGCAGCGTCGGATTTTCAAGATGATGCCTACAGGGCTGCCGGTTGCGAAGTGCTGCCCCAAAGCCGCGATATTTGGAGTCGATCCGACATCATCGTTAAAGTTCGCGCGCCCATGAAAACCGCTTCGGTTGACGAAATTGGATTGCTCCGCAACGGTCAGACTCTGATCAGTTTCATCTGGCCTGGACAAAACCGCGAGCTGCTCGAGCGTCTCGCCCAGAGCCGAGCCGACGTTCTTGCGATGGATTGCGTGCCCAGAATCTCGCGCGCGCAAAAACTCGATGCATTGAGCTCGATGGCAAACGTTGCCGGCTACCGGGCGGTGATTGAAGCGGCCCACCACTTCGGCCGTTTCTTCACCGGTCAGATCACGGCGGCGGGAAAAGTGCCTCCAGCGAAAGTCTTAGTCATCGGCGCCGGCGTGGCGGGCCTAGCGGCAATCGGCACGGCCGGAGGACTCGGCGCCATCGTTCGCGGCTTCGACACTCGTCTCGAAGTCAAAGACCAGGTGGAAAGCATGGGCGCCGAATTTCTTGAACTCAACTTCAAAGAAGAGGGTTCCGGTCATGGCGGCTACGCTAAAGTGATGAGCGAAGAATTTATTAAAGCCGAGATGGCACTCTTTGCCCAGCAGGCAAAAGATGTCGACATCATCATCACGACGGCGTTGATTCCCGGAAAACCCGCACCGAAATTGATCAGCGCCGAGATGGTGAAATCGATGAAACCCGGCAGCGTGATCGTTGACATGGCGGCCGAACAGGGCGGTAACTGCGAACTCACCGAGCCCGGCAAAGTCAGTGTGCAAAATGGGGTTACGATCATCGGCTACACCGATCTCCCGAGCCGCTTACCTAAACAGTCAAGCCAGCTCTACGCCAACAATCTTTTGCGGATGTTTGAAGAGCTTTGTCCCAAGAAAAATGGGCAGATCAATCTCAACCTTGAAGATGAAGTGCTTCGCGGGGCAACGGTTATCCGGGCCGGCGAAATCATCTGGCCGCCACCACCTGTAAAACTATCGGCGGCGCAATCGAAGCCGGCTGCAGTGCAGGCGGCGGCAACGCCGGTTGCCGTTAAAAAGGCGCATGGCGAACCTTCGGGGCAGCCGCTGTCGATTGCTCCGCTCATCGCGATGGCCGTGGTTTTAACTGTGATCGGAGTTTTTGCACCCCAGCCGTTCATGACACAAATGACGGTTTTCGTACTGTCGTGTTTCGTCGGCTACATGGTGATCTGGAACGTGAAAGCGTCGCTGCACACACCGCTGATGAGTTTGACTAACGCAATCAGTGGAATCATTGCGATCGGTGCAGTCGTGCAAATGAGTTCCGAAAATATCACTGTGCAAATCTTGGCGGCTCTGGCGATTTTAATTGCAACCGTCAACATCGTCGGTGGCTTCTGGGTCACGCGCCGTATGTTGAAGATGTTTATTCGGTAAGGGGATAGCAATGTCGACGGGAATTATGCAGTCATCTTATTTAGTCGCGGGCGTGTTTTTCATCCTCAGTCTCGGGGGCTTGAGCCACGAGAGCAGCGCCCGACGCGGAAATCTCTACGGTATGCTCGGGATGGCAATCGCCTTCCTGGTCACAATCTCAGTCGTGCTGGTTGGCGGGACATTGCCATCTCCTGCGCTCTTGCCAGTGCTGCTGCTTGGCGCGCTCGCGATTGGAGGTGCGATCGGCGCACTACTCGCCGTGCGGGTAAAGATGACCGGCATGCCCGAACTCGTGGCCGTTCTGCACAGCTTTGTCGGACTTGCGGCGGTGCTCGTGGGCTTTAACAATGTGCTCGATGCCGGTCAGGCGCTTGAAGGTGGCGAGAAGGTCATTCACGGCATTGAAACTTTTCTTGGCATCTTCATCGGGACTATTACTTTCGCCGGATCGCTGATCGCATTTGGCAAACTGAGTGGGCGAATCAACGGCAAACCGTTCATCCTCCCGGCCCGCCA
Source organism: Bdellovibrionales bacterium (assembly GCA_043746165.1). Classification (GTDB taxonomy): domain Bacteria; phylum Bdellovibrionota; class Bdellovibrionia; order Bdellovibrionales; family JAMPXM01; genus JAYTRM01. The sequence continues at coordinate 3,398 of JAYTRM010000352.1, forward strand.
CGCCCTCAACTTGATCTTGGTTTTGATCTGCTTGGGCTTCGGCGTCTGGTTTTTTATGGCGGGCGACACAAGTGGCGCGCTGACTGCGCTTGGCGCAATGACCGCAGTTGCAATGGTCTTCGGCATTCATTTGGTGGCGATGATTGGCGGCGCCGACATGCCGGTCGTCGTCAGCATGCTCAACAGTTATTCCGGCTGGGCCGCATCGGCAACTGGCTTCATGCTTGGCAACAATCTTTTGATCATGACGGGCGCCTTCGTCGGTTCAAGCGGCGCGATTTTAAGTTACATCATGTGCGAAGCGATGAATCGTAAATTTCTCTCCGTCATAGCCGGTGGATTTGGCTCCGAAAGTGGAGCGCCTTCGCTCGCTTCAGGTGCCGAGGCCGGTCCGGTGGTTTCAGTTACTGCGAAGGAAACGGCTGAGCTTTTGAACAACAGCCAGCGCGTGGTGATCGTCCCGGGCTACGGAATGGCGGTCGCGCATGCCCAGCACATCATTTTTGAGATCGCAAGAATTCTACGCACGCAAGGTAAAGAAGTTCGTTTTGCGATTCATCCGGTCGCCGGTCGCATGCCGGGCCATATGAACGTCTTGCTTGCCGAAGCCAAAGTTCCTTACGATATCGTTCTCGAGATGGACGAAATCAACGGCGACTTTCCCAAAACTGACGTGGTGATCGTGATCGGCGCCAACGACATCGTTAACCCTTCTGCGCTCGAAGATCCAGGAAGTCCTATTGCCGGCATGCCCGTCCTTGAGGTTTGGAAAGCTAAAACAACGATTGTCTCTAAGCGCGGCATGTCTACCGGCTACGCGGGGGTCGACAACCCGCTGTTCTACAAAGAAAACACTCGCATGTTATTTGGCGACGCCAAGAAGATGATGGATGAAGTGCTGAAGGAACTGCATTGAGGTACCCGGTTCCCATTGCAGAAGCGTCGCATAAAAAAATAGCAGCTCGGCCCTGGTTTTAACGAGCTTTGTCGATCGCGTAGACGACCGAGAAATATTTGCTGCCTTCTTTGGGTTGGCGCTCGATTTTTTCGAGCAAACGCGCGCCGATTTTCTCGATCGCCTTTCGCGACCGCAGGTTGTTTTCTCCAATGTAAAAAACAACTCTCTCCACATATTGGAAGGCATGGGCCAGCATCAGTGCCTTCATCTCGGGATTGAAGCCGCCCCCCCCCCCCCCAGCACTTTCGCGCGAGAAAAGTGTACCCAACCTCGACCTGATTTTTGTTCAGATCGAGTCCACTGCCGTCCGGCTTAATTCCGTCTTCGACGTGAATTGAGCGCCGGTCCTGCAGAGTGTTTGCCGCCACTTCTGGCCGGACACTCAATGCCCATGC
>JAYTRM010000353.1:0-4775 GCA_043746165.1 Bdellovibrionales bacterium
CCTAGTTTTATTATTACGTGCAATCAAAATAGAACCTTCAAGCAGCATTGCAGAACATCGTCGGCCAGAAAATCTTGGCATAATGGAAAAATTGGAATAACGTGAGAGACAATTGTTTCTTACAAACGTAAATTTCGCATCGTGGGAAAACACATATGACGGCAGATCGTCCTGACGACGACAAAAGTATCCTTGACTCAAGTCAGCTTCTGACTTCGTTTGCAGAAAGCGAGATTCTTGCCAATGCTTCCAAGTTGGCCTGTCAGTGTCCAAAGCATCTCATATTCATCCTTTCGAAAGTTCGCGCCTTTCAGGAATATGAGCAGGGATGTATCAACTCTTCTAAAGAAGACCAGCTGACGCACGAGTGGCTTTACGAGCAGGCGATAAAAATAGACCGTCTTGTATCATCAGTAATCGTCGAGCTTGCTCGGCGAGAGTCGATGATTGATGCTCAAGATAACATCGTTCCTCACCCAAGAAGTTAATATCTTTGGGTGCCCGATTGCGCTGTAAAGTGCTGGTGTTGCATGAAGATCATCGGCCTGCTTTTCGCCTTGGAGACGTTTAAGCCCTCGCGGTCACGACGACTGACCCAGAGGCCAAGGCAGCGATCGGTCGTAAACTCTTTGAAAAAGTTGAAGTCTCAACGGCCATGATCGCGACCTACTATCATGTGGGTGAGCGAAAGCGCAGCAGGGCATCGTTTCATATGTCAAATAAGATGGTGCCCTCAGCCGGACTTGAACCAGCACAGCCGTGAGGCCAAGAGATTTTGAGTCTCTCGTGTCTACCGATTTCACCATGAGGGCGTTTGGGAAGAATACTCTTCACTTGAATCGATGGGTTTGTCAAACCCGCTCCACCCGCCTCGCGAGAAAATTTCTGCTGCTTGGTCCGGGCTCGAGCGGCTGACGTCTGGCCGTTGTTTGGAATTTTTTTCAGCAGCACCTTGGGAAACTTTCAAGGTGGTGCCGAAAAGCGGATCAATGCCAAATTGGTTTTTCGTGCTCAGAACCAATACACACAAAATGAGGGCTTTTTTCCAATTATGGCGTGCGTTGCGCTGGGCGGCACGGCGCTTGCTATTCCGAAGGCTTGATCTGCAAAGAGCAAGGTCAGCAGCACTGATAAGGTCTCACTTTTTGTGGTGAGCAAACCGGCGAAGGCCTGGGAATGGGAGTCGAGAATATGAAAAACGTGATCGCAGTTTTAGCATTTGTGATGGTGAGCCAGGCGCAGGCACAGCCCGGCCCGCAAGCGACACAAGCTGATGCCGGCGCCGTTCAGGCAGCCCCACAATCGGCGACGCAAACGGCATCCGGCAGCGCGACTCAGGCGAGCCCGATTTACATCATTAATAAAGTCGAAGGTTCACAAGACGCGGCCCCGTACGTCAGTGCGGCCCCTGCAGTAACCGCCGGCGCAGCAGCTACGACCACGCAAGCGGCAGTGCAGGAGCAGCCGGTGACGATTGTCCAGGACACCCCACTGCGCGTGAATCCCGCCGAACAAATGCGTAAGCGTCGTCAAGAAACAGAAACCGCGACCGAAGATGGCATCGTCCAGGCTCTTGAAAAAGCCCGGATGACAGACGAGATCAAACGTCGTGATAAATTCAATAATGCTATTGAGCCGTCTGGCGGAGACGCGCCATTGACTCAAGCTCCTCCTCCTCCTTCGCAGGCGGTTCAACAACCACCGCCGCAAGTGATCGTTCAACAGATTCAGCCTGCTGTTCAGCCCATGAGCCAGCCAGCAGCGCAACCGGTTGTGATTCCGGTCGTTGCCCAACAACAAGAAACGCAAGAAAAAGTGCGCGTGGTTGAAGAGCAGGATGAAGAGATTACCGACACGAAAAAAGACGAGAAAGTCGATATTAAACAAGAAATTCGTGCAGCTCTCTCTGAGCAGAAGCCCGATGAAGAAAAACAATCCTACTACGTCGCCGGCATCGCGAGCTTTGGCCAGTACAACAACGTTCAGAATGTGAACAACTCGCTCGGCTATGGCTTCTCGGTAGGTACCGTGTTCCCTGAGCGGATCGTGGTCGAAGGTTCTTTTATCTACGGCGACTACACTTTGGGTAATATCTACTCGGCTTCTTATATGGGCGGCTTTTATAACCCCTATTCGGTCGATATGCGCCAGTACAACGTCGAAGCGGCTGCGAAGTACCTGATTCTGCCGGGACGCTTTAAGCCGATGATCGGTGCCGTGCTCAGCTACGCTCGTCGAAGCTACTCAAACGAAGGTCAACAGTTCCAAAGTTCAGATGCGGTTGACGTTGGTGCGATGGTGGGCGCGGATCTCGAACTCGCGAAAAACTTCGCGCTGGGTATCGACTTCCGTTACATGACAAACTTGGGCTACCGGGTCAATGCGGATCAGGGCCAGTATGTCTACCAACAAAGTAACACTCCTGAGAGCCTGAACTACTACACTCTCAATCTGATCGCCAAAGTGATGTTCTAAGTTAAAAGCTAAAAAAGAATGGCGGAAAAGCGCGGCAAGCGCCCGGCCCCTGGAGCCCTAGGTTCCAGGGGCCTTTTCTTTTCTAGCGTTGTCTGGCAGAATTGGGTCACCTATGGCAAATCATCCACTCAAACTCATGCGCAATTCGTTGGTTCTCTGTTTGTTTTTAGCAAACGGAATGGGGGTCTGGGCAGCGCAGCTGCCACCTTCGGCATCTGATGAGGGCGCACGCGAAGCACCACTTATCAGCAGTCTGCCACAGGCCAAGTCAACGTCCGTCGCGACCGTTAAGGAAGCCCCTCTGCCGGGGCCAAAAAAAATTTTGACCCGAGCTGTTGGTGAAGTTGCCGACCACGTGGTGACCAGCCGAGAAGTGACGATCAGCGATGCGGTTTCTCGGGCTCTCGACTCCAAGGAAACGCTTGGAAAAGGGGCCGAGGTTCTCACCGGTGACGAGAAGACCTTTCCATCTGAACTTTCTAAACTGTTGGACATTTGGATTGTTTATCTTGAGGCCAAGTCTCTCTCCGCACACACGCTCGGTCGACAGGATGTTGCAAAGAGTGTCCGCACGGTGCAAGAACGCTGGGCTGGCAAGGCGGGTTGGCTCGCGATCGAAGCCTCACCCGAAGAGTTGCGCGAAGAGGTGGAAAGGCAGCTCCTCGTGCACGAATTCGTCGCGATCAAAAGTGACCCGAGCTTGGCACCTATTAGCGATGAAGATGCATTGAGCTATTACAATCAGAATCGCCTGAAATTCGGGAGCCTGCCATTTGCGGAATTGCGCGAAAATATAAAAACATCGCTTGCCAAACAACAAACTGAACGACGCATGGCGGAATGGCGCGATGTCTTGCGACGCAAATACAAAGTTCGGAACTTCATTGCCGGGTAATGACGGAAATCTCAATATCCGCTTCGCGCGCGAATCTGACCTAGAGCAAGTTGAGCGAATCATGCAGACCCTGAGGGACGAGGCGCGCGCCGCCTCCGCGCCGATTGGGGCGCTGTGGAAGACTGACCAGGTTGCGAGTTTTTTATACAGCATGGGTGCCGCAGCGGACGCGGCGCCGGAGCCTTCAAGTCTGGCGGTGCGGGATGGACTCATCTTGGAAGATGCGAGCGGCTCGATCAACGCCTTTATTTTCTATGAGCGCAGGTTGGACGCTTGGGAAATCAATTACCTGGCGACCTCCCACCAGGCCCGGCGCGGCGGGCGAATGAGTCGACTTATTCGCTACTTGCTAGGTTTATGTCCACCAGGAACTCCGCTTTGGCTGGAGGTTCACGAAGCAAATGGTCCCGCGCGTCAACTGTATCAGAACTTGGGCTTTGCCGAGGTTGGCCGGAGACCTCGATACTACCCGGGCGGCGGCTCTGCCATACTCTATAACTACGGATAAACTCTTGCTTTTGGCCCATGCGTTTGTTAATTAAGGCCATTGATTGGCGGCCCTGATGGGCCTTTTTTTTTAGTTTCTAGACCGGGTCTTGACTGGGTTTGCCGGGGTTTGCGACCGTTGCGCTTGCGCTGCCGTCGCGAATCGCCTCGGTGTTTGTTGAGCCCACACAGATTTAGGTTCTGTTTGGGTGAGGCTTTGATTTTGGGCGAATTTTGATAACGAAACTGGATGTGCAGTGAACGGACAGGTTTTAACTGATCTTCGCAAAATGGCGGAAGAAGTCTCGAGCCGAGAGGGGTGCTTTCTCTACGACATCGAATTTATCGGTGCGGGAAATGGCCGAGTCTTGCGCGTTTACATCGACCGTGAAGCTGAAGGTGGCGCATCCATTGAAGACTGCAGCAACATTTCGCGCGGCTTAAATTTGCGCCTTGATGTTGAGGATGTGATTCCCGGCGGAGCTTACAGTCTTGAAGTTTCGACTCCGGGCCTCGAGCGCGTGCTCAAGGAGCCGCGGCATTTTTCGTCGGCAATCGGAAAAAAGATAATGGTGAAGACCTTTCAGCAACTGGCTGAATTCAATCCGCACCTCGTCGTTGAATTGGGCAATGCCAAGCAAATTCAAGGGGTGCTGAAGTCTTACAATCCCGGCACTTCGGAGCTCGGTGCTCACGCGCCGGAATCTCTTCAGCCCGAGCCGGGCAGCGCGAGTTCCGAAGCCGCCGGCTCTGCTAATCGTCAAGCCGCCGGCTCTGCTAATCTTCAAGCCGCCGGCTTGAAGATCGAGTTGGCTACGAAGTTAAAAAGTGATCGAGAGAGCGAAGTTGATTCTCAATTGCGCTCTGAGTTGGAAGCTCAAGGGCGTGAGGTCTTCATTCCGCTGCAGTCGGTGACTAA
>JAYTRM010000354.1:0-7322 GCA_043746165.1 Bdellovibrionales bacterium
GTGAAGAATCAGACTGAGAATAAGACTAAGACAAAAACTAAGGGTGAGCCTAAAGCTGAGGCTGCCGCTAAGACTAAGACCGAGCCTAAGGTAAAAACCGAGGCCGGTCCTAAAGTTGATAATCGATTGCAAATCAAGTATGCGAAGGATGTCGTTCCAGCGCTGAAAAAAGGCTTGGGAGCAACGAGCGCAATGAAGATCCCACGACTTGAAAAAGTTGTGATCAACGTTTGTATCGGTGAGGCAACTCAAAATCCAAAGTTGATTCAAACTGCGGCTGAAGAGTTAACGACCATCGCAGGTCAAAAAGCAGTCGTGACACTCTCGAAAAAAGCTATATCGAATTTCAAACTTCGTGAAAATATGCCGATTGGCGCCCGAGTTACGCTCCGTCGCGAGAAGATGTGGTCTTTCATGGATCGCTTGATGAACCTCGCCCTGCCGCGCGTTCGTGACTTCCGCGGCCTTCCGCCCAAAGGTTTTGATGGCCGCGGCAACTACAATCTTGGTTTGAAAGAACAGATTGTGTTTCCTGAAATTAATTATGATCGCGTAGATAAAGTTCGCGGTATGAATATTACGATTTGCACATCGGCACAAACCGATGCTGAGAGCAAGGCACTGCTCGAAGCTCTCGGCATGCCTTTCCGGAAATAGTTGGGGAACGAAGATGGATACAATTAGCGCATTTCTCACCCGCATCAGAAACGCCGGTCTGGCCAAGCACGAAAAAGTTGACGTGCCCAGTTCGAACGTACGTGTCGGCCTTGCCACGGTTTTGCGTGACACAGGTTACATTAAAAATTTCAAAGTTGTTCGCGATGGCAAACAAGGCATCATGCGAATTTATCTTCGTTACAACGAAGAAGGTCATCATGTGATTACAGACATCAGCCGCGCAAGTCGCCCCGGCCGTCGTCTGTATGTTCGTTATGCCAAGATTCCCAATGTTCGTTCTGGATACGGAATGTCGATCCTGAGCACGAGCAAAGGCTTCATGGGCAGCAAAGAAGCGACTGAGAAAAAACTAGGTGGCGAGTTGGTTTGCACGATTTGGTAGTCGCGTGAGTGATTGGGATACTGGGTTTGCGTGAAGCAACTCAATGAGCACGCGAAGCAATTTCGGCAAGATTTGAGATTTGAAAACGAGATAGGTGAAATATGTCAAGGGTAGGAAAAGCTCCGGTAATGGTAGCAAAAGGTGTGACGGTCACGATCACTCCGGCTAACGAAGTTGTCGTTAAAGGCGCAAAAGCGACTGAAAAAGTTCAGATGCGTCCGCAAATCACGGCAAAAATCGAAGACGGACAAGTCATACTGACACGTAAAGATGAAACCAAGACGTCACGCGAGCTTCATGGCCTGTATCGGGCGTTGGTGCAAAATGCGGTTACGGGTGTCGGCACAGGTTTTACCAAATCGCTTGATCTCGTAGGTGTCGGTTATCGGGCTGCTGTTTCGGGTAAGAAGCTTGAGCTCTCGCTCGGCTATAGCCATCCGATTCATTTCCCGATTCCTGATGGAATTGAAATTAAAGTTGAAAAGCAGACGAATATCACAGTCAGCGGTGCAAACCGTGGTCTTGTTGGCCAAGTGGCCGCTAAGATTCGCGCGTTCCGTCCGCCTGAGCCGTATCTGGGTAAAGGCGTTAAGTACACGGACGAAAAGCTGCGTCGTAAAGAGGGTAAGTCTGCTGGTAAGTAAGACCGGCGTTTCGCTTAAGAAGCCACTCTGGCGAATTGATTGAACGGATCGCTGGCTTGGCATTGATTGATTAATCAGGTGTTGAACTGATTGAGGACGAGGAAGAGGTAGTGACGTGAGACTGACGACAAGCAAACATAGTTCGAAAAAAGATACTTCACGAATGAAGAAAAAGCTTCGTATTCGCCGTCGGGTCACGGGTAGCGAAGAGCGTCCACGCCTATGCGTATTTCGCAGTGCGCGTCATATATACGCTCAAGTGATTGATGATGTGACAGGAAAGACGCTCGTGGCGGCCTCGACTCTAGATGTCGAAGGTCTGAAAAATGCCAATAAGTCGACCGCGAAGGCAATCGGTGCTGAAGTGGCAAAACGAGCGTTGAGCAAGAATATTAAAGCAGTGGTTTTTGATCGCAACGGTTATCTTTACCATGGCCGCATCCAAGCAGTTGCCGAAGGTGCTCGCGAAGCCGGGTTGGATTTCTAAGGCCCTTAAGGCCCTGAGGAGAGTGAGATCGTGGAAAAAAAAGATTCTAGAGAATCCAGAGACGCACAGGAATTCGAAGAGCGGGTTGTTGCGATCAGACGCGTAGCCAAGGTTGTTAAAGGCGGACGGCGCTTTTCCTTCGCGGCTCTTGTCGTTGTCGGCAATCAAGCGGGTGAAGTCGGTTTCGGTACCGGTAAAGCTGGTGAAGTTCCAGAAGCTATCGGTAAAGCTTCGCGCGGTGCTAAAAAGAGTTTTCGCACCGTGGTGCTTACGGATGGTCGTACCATCGCCCACGAAGTTGTGGGAACCTTCGGCGCGGCAAAAGTTGTCATGCGCCCTGCAGCTCCTGGTACGGGAGTCATTGCCGGCGGTGCGGTGCGGGCTGTGCTTGAGTCGGTGGGAGTGAAAGACATCCTCACCAAATGTGTTGGCACGCGTAACGCACACAATGCCGTACGCGCGACTTTGGATGGATTGAAGCAGCTCCGCCAACAAGCGGGCAATGAGCAGAAGAGTTTGTAATTTCGACCTCTCACGCTAGTCGCGTGGGCTTAGGTTAAACGAGACGGGTAAAGTATGGCGAAGCAATTTCGAGTGACTCTAAAAAGAAGTTTAATTGGGTGCACCCCGGGCCAAAAGGCAACTATTCGTTGCCTGGGTCTCCGTCGCATTCGTCATGAGGTTGTTGTGAAAGACAACCCGGCAATGCGTGGTCAAATTATGAAAGTGCAGCACCTCGTCGCTGTGAAGCCGGAGTAGTCATGAGTTTATTAGGAAAATTAAAGCCAAAAGCTGGATCGGTCGGATATCGCAAACGCGTCGGACGGGGTCACGGTTCTGGTCTCGGCGGCACGGCAGGCAAAGGTCATAAAGGGCAAAAAGCTCGCTCTGGCGGAACAGTGCGCTGGGGCTTTGAAGGCGGTCAAACGCCGCTCATGCGTCGTTTGCCGAAGTTTGGTTTCTCAAATCATGATTACGCGACCAATTACGACGTTTTCAACCTGGGTCAGCTGGCGGCGCTTGCTTCTAGCAAGGAAGTTTCTCCGGAGACTCTTGAAAAATCAGGTTTGGTACGCCACGGCCGGATTAAGATTCTAGCCAAAGGTGAATTGAAAACTGCGCTCACCGTGAAAGCCCATAAATTTAGCGCTGCTGCTCAGGCTGCAATCGAAAAAGCCGGCGGCAAAGCAGAGGTTATTGCATAGTGGCTGCACTGGATGGACTCGCCAAAAATACCGATCTTCGTAAGCGCATCTTGTTTACCCTCGGGATGTTGGCGATCTATCGCCTCGGGGTCCACGTCCCGACTCCGGGAGTTGACGGCCAAACCGTCCTCAAGTTCTTTCAGACTAAGGGCGGAATCTTCGGACTGTTCAACACTTTTACCGGTGGTGCGCTGAACCAGTTCAGCGTCTTTGCCCTCGGTATTATGCCTTACATTTCAAGCTCGATTATTTTCCAGCTCCTCCAGGCGGTCGTCCCGTATCTCGAGCAATTGAAAAAAGAAGGCGAGCACGGCCGCAAGCGGATCACCCAGATGACTCGCTACGGAACAGTCGTTTTGGCGCTCGTTCAAGGTTACGCCATTAGCTCGTGGCTTCTTAATTCCAACTTCGAAGGGCATCCCCTTGTGGTGGCTCCTTATGTAGGATTCCTACCTTTCCGAATGATGACGATCATCACACTCACGGCAGGCACCTGCTTTATCATGTGGCTTGGCGAGCAGATCACAGATCGCGGTCTAGGTGAGGGTGCTTCGCTGATCATTTTCGCAGGTATCGCGGCCGGCATTCCCAAAGGTGCGGCCAATCTTTGGACTTTGATTAAAAACGGCGAAATGAGCGGCTTGATCGGTCTCGGTTTGATTGCACTTATGGTCATCGTGGTGGGTTTGATCACGTTTCTTGAAGTTGGGCAGAGACGAATTCCGATTCATTTCTCTCAACGCGGTGGCCGATTGCCGGGTGCAGCCCAGGCGAGTCATTTGCCCCTGAAAATCAATCTTTCCGGAGTCATTCCGCCAATTTTTGCCAGCTCACTACTTTTGTTTCCGGCGACTTTGGCGCAATTCATAAACGCTCCCTGGGTTGCCCTTCTGAAAGACTCTTTGGCACCCTCGGGCGGAATTTATAACGTCTTGTTCGTCACTCTCAACGTCTTCTTTACCTTCTTCTACACAGAGATCGTGATGAACCCGGTTGAGATCGCTGATAACTTGAAAAAGGGCGGTAAGTTCATTCCTGGCATTCGCGCCGGAAAAAGCACGTCGGATTACATTCAACGCGTTATGGATCGCTTAAATGTCGGTGGCGCAATTTACCTGAGTGCGATTTGCGTTTTGCCGGGCCTTCTCATTACGAATTTGAACGTACCTTTTTATTTCGGTGGTACGAGTCTGCTGATTTTGGTCGGAGTGGCGCTCAATACAACCCAACAGATTCAGAGTTACATGCTCACGCAGAAGTATGAGAGATTCATGCGCGGTGCACGAGTCCGAACTCGGAGGGTTCAATATTGAATATCGTGCTTTTTGGCCCGCCGGGTGCCGGAAAAGGTACTCAATCTGCTCTGCTCGTTGATCGGCTTCAATTTAAGCATATCAGCACGGGCGATTTATTGCGCGAGGCAGTCAAGAAGCAGACTCAGCTGGGCATGAGAGCAAAGTCTTTTATGGATTCGGGCGCTTTGGTGCCAGATGACGTCGTGATCGGAATGGTTGGCGAAGCTTTTCAATCGTCTAAGGGAAAGAGCTTTATTCTCGATGGCTTCCCAAGAACGGTTGTGCAAGCGACAGCCCTTGAATCGCTCATGGTCGGTTTGGATCTTAAGATTGGTAAAGCTTTGTTTTTGGAAGTACCGAAGAGCCTACTCTTAAAACGGCTGACAGGGCGCCGGGTCTGCAGCTCATGCGGTGCGGTCTACCACATTGAGAGCAAGATGACCAAGCAGCCAGGTATTTGTGATGTTTGCGGCGGAGCCGTAGAACAGAGAAAAGACGATCGCGAAGAGGTGATTTCCACACGCCTGGAAGCGTATGAGAAAAGCACGAGTCCTTTGAAGCAATATTTTGCTAAAAAAGGCAACTTTGTGGAAATCGACGGATTAGGTGCAGCGGAAGATGTCTACGGACGACTTGCCGCTCAGCTTAGATAACAGTCAGATAAGAGCTGGACTTAGGTTTTTGTGAATGTTAGAAAGTTCGACCGCGCATATAGCAACGTCGGCTAGCAGCGACGAGTACGCTCAAGATTCCGAGCTCGTAACGAGCCGGTGAGCTGACTTTTGGGGGATAGATGAAAGTTAGAGCTTCAGTTAAACGGATTTGCAACAAGTGCAAAATAATCAAGCGCAAGGGCGTTATTCGCGTGATTTGCGAAAACGCTAAGCATAAGCAAAGGCAGGGTTAATTCATGGCTCGTATTGCCGGGGTCGATCTCCCAAGAAATAAACGCGTTCAGATCGCACTGACCTATATTTATGGTGTCGGCGACACACGTGCAGCTGAGATTTGCGAATATGCACAAATCCCAGTAGCCTTACGTACCGATGAGCTGACCGACGTTCATATTGCTAAAATTCGCGAATTCATGGAAGGCCGTATGAAAGTCGAAGGCGATCTTCGCCGCGATATCGGTCTTTCAATCAAGCGTCTGATGGATCTCGGCTGTTACCGTGGTTTGCGCCATCGTAAAGGATTGCCTGTTCGCGGTCAGAGCACTCGTCAAAATGCTCGTACTCGTAAGGGCCCGCGTAAAACTGTCGCGAATAAGAAGAAAGTAGTCTAAACATGGCTGGTAAGAAGACCGCGAAGAAAAAAGTCAGAAAAGCCGTACCGCATGGAAAATGTTTTGTTCAGGCGGGTTTCGGCAACACGATTGTGACAATCACAGACCCAACCGGCGAAGTGATTGCTTGGTCGAGCTCTGGACATTTAGGTTTCAAAGGAAGTCGCAAGGGCACTCCGTTCGCAGCTCAAGTTGCGGCCGAAGATGCAGCGAAAAAATCAATGGAGCTCGGCTTGCGCTCGGTTGATTTGTTTCTCAAAGGTCCAGGTGCAGGACGTGAACCAGCTGTTCGGGCGCTTTCGATGGCTGGAATTCGTGTGGCAACTATGCGTGATACCACGCCGATGCCGCACAATGGTTGCCGTCCACCAAAGAGACGGCGTATATAGTCGGCGTATTTAGTCGGCGTATTTAATTGATTGTTCCGCCGAGCCGAGAGGCTGACGGGTGATAGAGCCGAGAGGCTGACAAATGTTTTGTGCTTGGCCTATCGCTTGAGGCGATCGGTGCTCATAGAGATGAGGAGTTTTTTTCATGAGTTGCATTCCAAATAGTGTTTGTAAATTCTGCCGCCGCGAAAATATGAAGCTGTTTCTCAAAGGTGACCGTTGCTTCACAGATAAATGCTCGTTCGATCGCCGTCCCTACCCACCGGGACAGCACGGGCAATCTCGTCTGAAGTTTTCGGAATTCGCCCTTCAGCTTCGTGAAAAGCAGAAGACCAAGCGCTACTACGGCGTCTATGAAGCTCAATTCCGCAAGTATTACGACGAAGCCAGCCGCCTTCGTGGCGTGACCGGGACCGAGCTTCTCAAGTTGCTCGAGACCCGTCTCGATAACGTGGTCTACAGCCTCGGCTACGCATCGAGTCGCCGCGAAGCGCGCGTGATGGTGAAACACAACCACTTCATGGTGAACGGTGTGCGTTGCAACATCCCGAGCTACAATGTGAAAAAAGGCGACTTGATCGAAGTTCGCGAGTCGAGCCGCACGACGAATAAAGTGATGGGCGCGATTGAGTCCGTTAAAAAACGTGAGATTCCGATCTGGCTCGAAGCTGACCACGGCGCCTTCAAAGGCCTTGTCAAAGACATGCCGACACGTGAGAATGTGACGCTTCCAGTCGAAGAGAATATGATCGTCGAGTACTACTCTCGATAATCGATTTAATTAATTTGCTAAACCCCGCCTACGGGATGTGGACGGGGATCTAAACACACTATCCGGATATTTCGAGAGAAATTTCCGGGATGCCGAAAAGCCCTAATGAACGGGCCTTGATGGCGCAGGGGAGATCACATGCAGGAGCATTACTACAAATTTTGGCGCGATCTGATTAAGCCAAA
>JAYTRM010000355.1:0-9948 GCA_043746165.1 Bdellovibrionales bacterium
ACCGGCTCATGCACTGAGGCTACCGCCTCATTCGGCGTGAGGCTACGCCTCAGACGGTCGAGGCAAGCCTCGGGGAATTTGACCCGCAGCGATTAAAAAAATGGATCCTCGATCCACAGAATCTCAAAGCTATCGATGCTGGTAATCAAATTCTTCCTGAAAAGTTCTTAGGTAAAATAGGCTATTCAATTTCACCTGGCGGAATCGAGCGCTCGGGAAACCGACTTTTTGATTGGCTTCCCGGATTCATCGGTGCGCAAGACTACACGGGCATCGACTTTGAAAAATTCGAAAACATTAAATCGCCTGCGGGACTCATGCGTAGACTTAATGAATCGACTTGCATCGGCTGTCACCAAACTCGCGCGATCGGTGGCTTTCATTTTATGGGTAAAGATCCCCAAGGAAGATATCCTGGCAACTCCGTCTTTCTCCCGGGCTCTGCCCATTTCATGGGTGACCAGCTGAGAAGAAAAAACATCACTCAAGCCATCGCGGCTAAATCTGGCCAAATCGACTTTTCGCGTGGGTTTTCGGACCGACCACAATTACGATTCGCCGACGGGCTCGACGCCAGTGGTCTTCTCAACGGCTGGAGCGCTCACTGTTCAACTGGCAAAGATCCGTCCTTCAAAGCTTGGACTTGCTCTGCTGGGTTAGTCTGCAAAACATTGCTCGATACTAAAGACGGCCTCGGCGTTTGTATCGAGCCGACCCAACATATCGGCGATCCTTGCGAAGAGGGCGTGATTAAAAACACGGCTTTCGGTGTCGATCACTACCTACAAACTTCAGACGATATTAAACTTAAAATTCCAAATACGATGTGCTCGCCACAAAGCCAGGCCCCGGGAACTCTTACCGGAGGATTTCTCAACGGTAATATCCGCACACTGTCGTGTCAGAATCTTCCGCCTGAGGCAACCTGCGGTCCACTGCCCGCTTCGCGACCCGGCTTTAACTCCTGCGTTGGCCGAAAAAATTTCGGCGACTGCCTGAAGGAGTACTCAGTCGGCGTAGGACTTCGTGGCTGCGATCAAACAACGCCTTGCCGTGACGATTATATTTGTTCAGAGAGCTTTGATCCTAAACGTGGGGTCTGCGTTCCGCCCTATTTCCTTTTTCAGTTTCGCGTCGACGGGCATCCAAAGGGCGATCTCTAGTCTAACCCGACCGCGAAAGTGTAAACTCATCTAGTAGAAAATCGCGACGCAAAATCTTCGCGGCTTTGCCATCCCGCTTGAGCGCAATCGCCACAGCGTGACCACGATAACTTTCAACTCCAAACCACCACGAGTCCGGACTGTCCTCAATACCTGAATCGAATGTGATCGAAACGCGTTGAGGAAGCTCGTCGGTCTGAGGCAGCCGAAAAGTGAACTGATCCAGCGGCAACGAGAGCCCCATGCCGCGAGCTTTGATGTACGCTTCTTTAAGAGTCCAGAATCGATAAAAGGTCTCCGCTAGCCGAGAGGGTTGCTGAGCAAGCAAAAAAACCAGTTCGCCGGGCGAGAAAACACTACTTGCGAGATCTGCGACGTCTAAACTCGCGCGCGCGCACTCAATGTCAATTCCCACTTCGGCTCCTAAAGTGAAAGCCAAAACCACAAATCCGCCCGAATGCGACAAACTCAAATCGATTGGCAAAGGTGCATTTTCAACAATTGGCTTGCCGTAAGGATTGAAACTAAACTTCCAATCGCGTGGTTCGATCTCGGGAAAATATCGACTGAGCAGAGTGCGAATCATAAGCCGACCTAATAAAAATTCAAGCTTGGCTTGCCTCGCGAGATAGGCTTGGTATTTGACGGTTTCTTCATCGCTCAGTACGTGCTTGTAATCGGTTGCCACAAGCGTGGCGCTTAAATCAGAAATCGACGCACGCCAAACATGAACGACGCCTTCTGAAGGTGGCTCCACCACATTCACTGTTGTCTGCAATGCCTGATTCACGCCGCCTCCGGTAAAATTTCACGAAGGTAAGAGCGCAGGCCGCGCGCGGCTGTCCACTGCCGCGTGTAACCCAGTGAGACTTCTTCAAATCTGACGCCGTCAATCACTCGGCTTGTGCGCATGTGCAGATGGCCGTAGACCACGGCCTTCACATTAAAGCGAGTGTGCCAATTTTCCGTTCGCTCAGTGCCGCACCAAATCCGAAAATGCGGAATTCGCGGAAGGTTTACGAGCTCTCCCCGCAGCGGAAAATGGTTGATAAGGACCAGCGGCAGGTCGCGCGGAATCGATGCCAGTTTTTTGAGTGCATCTTCGCAGCGACTCGCGCACCACGCCTGCCGAGAGGCAAACGGATCCGGATGCAGAAGGTGCTCGTCGGCGCAGACGATCTCAGCCAGCGAAGCCCAATGAACCGCGTTTTCTAGTGAGATCTCGGGAGGTTTGAAACTGTAATCGTAGAGTAAAAACAGCGGTACAATTCCGTAGGATTGTGCACCGCTTTTCCAAACATAGACCGGATCCTCCGGTGTGATCACGCCTTCGGAACGACAGGCTTCGACCATTTCGCGATATTTGGCATCACCGCGTGCGGCACGCGGACTCGGGTCAACCGTCCACAGTTCGTGGTTGCCCGGCACCCAAAAAATCGGCGCAAAATTTCGCTTTAAAGCACGAAGCGTGCGTACTAGACCCTCAACTGTTTCATTGACGTCACCAGCGAGAATTAGGCCCGCAGCGTGATCCATTGAGAGTTCTTCAATGGCCTTCATGTTATCTTCAAGCCCGGTGTGAATATCGCTGATGGCATACAGACGCATTGAGATCCGCCTTGGACAAAGGTCCTCTAGACCTCATCGGACTTCCAAGACCTCGGCTTAAGTCAAAGTCAGCTCCTGAGTCTTGCGCCTCAAGACGAGACAAGGCTAATCGCCGCAAGACGCGAATCAAGTCCTTGCGACTCACTGTTTCGATCTCGTAGACTTGGTTAAGCAAAGTGAAAAAAGGACGAATTTTGGCTAAATGGATTGAAAAATTTGAAACGACGGATTCACGCAAGCCAAGATTGTTCTGTTTTCCTTTTGCTGGCGGCAACTCAACGGCGTTTCGACCGCTTGCAAAGCTAGCAGCTTCCGAATATGAAATCTGCGCGGTTGAGTTACCGGGTCGCCTTGGGCGGCTCGAGGACCGACCCATTGGCGAGATTCATGAACTCGTGGGCGCTATTTATTCGGCAATTAAATCTGAACTGATCGCGAGGCCCACCGTGTTTTTGGGTTACAGCTTCGGTTCGTTGATTGCATTCGAACTCGCGCGACTTCTCAAAAAAAACCACGGCAATTGCCCCAAGGGCTTTGTTGTCTTGAGTCGCGAGGCACCCGAGTCTAAGTCGAGCCAACAGCCGCTGCACAAACTTCCCATGCGTGAATTCTTGCTCGGACTCGAGAAGCGATATGGATTTGTTCAAAAGATGCTACTCGAAAGTGAAGAGTTACAGAAAATGGTCGAACCCGCCATGCGAGCAGATTTTTCTGTATTTGAAAATTACAATTACGCGCCTGGCGAAGTCCTAAATTGCCCAATCACTGTAATCGCCGGGACGGATGATAAATCCGTGCAACTTACAAACCTCGAAAACTGGCGCAATGAGACTTCCGCGAGCTTTGAACTCAAACGCATTACAGCGGGGCATTTTCTGCTTGCTGGAAACGAGCGCCTAGTCGCAGAGGTTTTGAAAGCTGCAGCACCTAAGACGGTCTGAGCTCGATTTTTTCCACACACCATTTTTGCAATATCTCGTCGTTCGGCTCGCGAAAGCCGTCAACGCGCACGACAAGAAAACCCTCGCTATCTCGATGAAACTGTAGCGGCTCAGTCGCAAGTTCTTGCGGATAGAGTCGACCACTCGGAAACGCAGCAGTCGCAAGTTTCACTCCCGGCAGCAGCGAAGCCGCCACCACAATCTGCTCGCCGATCGCGCTACTGAGATCACTGCCGATGGCGCATGCAACATTCTCACTCACGCAGAAATCATGAATTTTTTTAACGGCACTCAAGCCACCAATGCGGCCGGGCTTGAGATGAACCCACTGACATGCGCCCAAGGTGACCGCAGTCCGAACAACATCAAGTGACGTCACCGATTCATCGATGCAAATCGGAGTCTGCGCAACTTTTGCAAGCCCCACATGCGAAAGCAGATCGTCTGCGGCAAACGGCTGTTCAATCATAAGGAGATTGAATTGGTCAAGCTTCGCCAAATTCGCAATTTCCGATTCGTCGTAAGCCCCGTTACAGTCAATGTGCAAAGGAAAATGAGGATACGTCCCTCGCACCGCCGATAGCATCGCAAAATCCCAGCCGGGGCCGTATTTCAATTTAACGCGCGCATAACCTTGGTCGATCGCCGCCTGTATTTTCTTAAGCAAGTGATCAATTGATGCCTCTCGCCCCAGTGCCTCTCCTACACGCGTCGAATCTTTATTGACTCCAACAACTTGAGCGAGCGATTGGTCGCACGTCTTTGCTTTTAAAAGCCACAACGCGATGTCTATCGCGCCGTGAGCGTAGTCGTTGCCTTTGAACTTCTGCAACCGAGTCCCAACGGCAGCTGGCTCTAAGCTTGGGCACCTAAACAATTCTGGCACCAGAAAATCGCGAAGGCAGGAGACGACGCCTCCTGCCCACTCGGGCGTGTAGATGGGCGCCGCATGCGGCGTGACCTCAGACCAAACAGAGTGGTCCGTAGTCACCAGATTTAACAGAACGGATTCGATCGACGATTCTCGCCCTACGTCCGATCCCCAAGGAGTCACTAAAGGCATCGCAACCCGGTAAAGGCGAACGACCTCGATGCGGCTCACCAGCTCGAACTCGTAGGAGAACTACCCGTCGGGCTCGGCGAGGCCAGAGGTGCAACCGAAGGAATCGGCACGTCACCCGGAACAGCAAACGGGAGGCTCACTTCCATAACTGAACCCGCCGGCGCGGCTGGAAATTTCCAGCCGCGTAGTCTATCTGTTAAACAATCGATAAGCGCTGAATTTTTGACCGTCGTTTTGTCGCTCTCGTAATGGGGAGCGCTCACGCTTCCGTTATCGCTCACATCAAACTTGATCGTCACTTTTCCTTCAATTTTGGGATCAGTTTTAAGCGCCTCGGCGATACAGGCCGCACTTTCTGCGGAATGTTGTTTGACAGTTTTTTGAATTCCATCGTGGTCGATTAACGTCACTTCAGCATTCGCACGCGTCGCGAACCCAACTAAAACACCAAGGGCAAAAAGTCGTGAAATTCTGTTCGATCGATTGGCAAAATTCAGAAATACCCCCCGTTCTGAGTTTATCTTAAGTTGCATCTCTGTCTGTCGCAAAAAGAAGCTGCAAAATTCAAAAGGCCAATTTGCGGCCTAAGTGTCGATATCTTTTACAGCAATGTTTCAGGAAATGTCTGTAGTTTCGCCACCATCTCTCATTTAAGTACGAAAAGCTGGCACCTGAGTTGCTCTTCAAACCAGGAGTCCAGGATTTTGCTAAAATCATAGGTGGCAACAAAGCATTGCACCACTGAGCGATTCCAAAAACTGGCGATGACTGACTAAAGACTAGGAAAAAAGATTGAAAGAAAGTTGGGTGCAATTGTCTAAAGCGCGCATGCTTCTAAAAAAACTGACGGAGCGGCTGACTTTTGTTCGTTTCGCGATTCTTTTGGCCTTCGCCGTGGGTCTTGGAACCGGTCTCACAGCGGCTCGACTCAGCGCTAACTGGCATCCCGACCTCAGCTCGACGGCCAACTCCTTTCTTATCTACTGGGGATCCGATCCTCAGCCCATCGTCGCTGCCGACTCATCAGCTGGAACTGAGATTGCAAACAATCAAGATGATCAAGATGATCAAGATGATCAAGAGGATCAAGAGGATGAAGATGTCGAGGTTGCTGATGCAGTCGAATTATCCGGGGCCCCCAAAAGTGTGACCGACGATTCAGTCGAAGATTTAACTGGCGACGTCGTGAGCAAAGACTTGAATCTTCTCGATCCGCTTTCAAGCCTGAACTTGGGCACTAGCGACGCGTTGACCAACACAGGCATCACTGATGACCAAGAAGACGACCAGAATGAAATAGTCGCAAGCGAGGACGACATTCCCGACAGCCTTCGCGCTGAATTCAGAATCGATGCAAACGAAGTCGTGATCCTCAATATGGCTGGTCTTTCATTCATGGCCCCTGAAGTTCCAGAACTCGAAGAAGCGATCGCGTTCAATCGTGATTCAATCCTCGGCGA
This sequence comes from Bdellovibrionales bacterium, assembly GCA_043746165.1. Classification (GTDB taxonomy): domain Bacteria; phylum Bdellovibrionota; class Bdellovibrionia; order Bdellovibrionales; family JAMPXM01; genus JAYTRM01. The sequence continues at coordinate 6,236 of JAYTRM010000355.1, forward strand.
TCACGAGAACCGCATATCTGAAGATTTTCAGATTCCGACAGGACTGCGCAAACGTGTCGGTTTTTGGTTTGATATCTATTCGACCTACGATTCAAACCACAAGATTATCCACCACGCCCTTTATCCATGGATTGTGTATAAAGTTGTGGATGTTTCTTACATCATCAACGGCGAGACACCGCGCCATCTTTGGTTACGTCGAGAAAAAGCCGACCGCGCTGTGAAAAAAGAAGCCCTGCGAATTTGCGCAACTTTGAGCCGACTCGCTCATCGCCGCAATCTCAAAAATTTATCAGACTCTGAACAAGAGATGGTTGATCTGCTCAAGCCTCTTGGCGGCGACGTACAAAAGCAAGCTCGTCTCGCTCTCCGCAGTGTCCGTGTCCAGACCGGACAAAAGAATTTCTTTGCCGATGGCATCCGCATCAGCTCAGGTTACATGAAGACGATGGAAAACATCTTCCGCGCCCAGAAAATGCCCGTCGAGCTCACGCGTATTCCCTTTGTCGAAAGCAGCTTCAACAAGCGCGCAACCAGCAAAGTCGGCGCCCTCGGCATCTGGCAATTCATGGGCAACACCGGCCGCAAATACATGATGGTCAACGGTGCAATTGACGAGCGCAGTTCACCCTTTAAAGCGACCGAGGCCGCCGCGCGCCTGCTCAAAGAAAATCACCTGATTCTCCATCATTCCTGGCCGCTCGCCGTGACGGCCTGGAACCACGGTCCTCCGGGAGTGCGTCGCGCGATCGCACGCACTGGTTCGAAAGATCTCGCTACGATCATCTCCCATTACCGCTCTCGCTCATTTGATTTCGCATCTGCAAATTTCTATTCGGAATTTCTCGGCGCACTTTACGCCGAACGCTACAGCGATCAGATTTTCGGCCAGATCGAACGCATGCCTGAAAAAGAGCTGACTCTTGTTAAACTCTCACGCGCCGTTCGTTTCAATGAATTGCTCAAAGTCAGCGGGCTGACATTGACCGATCTGCTCGCGCTCAATCCCGAGCTCAGTAAGGCCGCGAAAACCAATATACTCTTGCCGCGCGGATTCCGACTCCACGTTCCCGAATCGATCATCGAGAATCTCAGCAAGTTGTTCGCTCTGAACCCGCCGACAAGAAAAGGGAATTCCTGAAGAGGTACCAGGTTCCCTTTGCAGAAGCGCCGCATAAGCAATAGGAACCAGGTACCTTCCGGTACCTACCGAACGGCATGGTTAACAACGTTAACCACCTTGGGATCGACGAGTGTCACGATGCTATGAACCTTTTCGGACCCAGAAGTCTGAACCGCCATCGTTCTGAACCCCTTTGGGACATTGAAGATGATGTATCCGCCGCCAGGTTCGCCGTAGTCGGTTTTGCTGAGTTGACCGGTGCTTTTGAAATAGAAAATTCTGGAGTTTGCACCGAGGCTACCGATTTCCATCGCGACTTTAAACGGGGATTGGCTCTGCACGAAACCAACGATTGTTCCCATGCCGGGCTCCGCATTGAATTTCAAAGCCCCCTTGAGTTGATCAATCCAGACAGTAGGAATCATCGGAACGTAAAGAATGTGACGGTTGCGGTCAGTGACAGCGCGCACATGTTCAAAGTTTGGTCCTGCGTCGGAATCGACGAGAAGCAGGTGGTGCCCTGGTAGGTGGTTGATGACGCCCATTCCTCCGTCGATCTGTGCGCTGCCGGAAGATCCAGCGACTGAAACTACGGATGCCAGCGGCTCATCAGTTTTGAAAGCGTTAAATATTTTTACTTTAGTCTCGGTCGCATCGAGCGATTCGAGATCGACGCGCGCCACTGACTTTTCTTCTGTCGGAAAAACGATCGGGTCCGAAATCGCGTCGCCTTCGACATTAACCAACTGAATAGCATTTGTTCCCGGCGAGACAGGGAAGAAGGCGTACAAACCATTGGCCTGAGTCTCAGACAATCCCGGGTCTGGCTTGAGCGTCGAGTTAAAGTAAATTGGCTTCACGGATTCGTCCGCTCCGGCCAGCTCAACCCGCGCGCCTGCGAGAGGCTGTCCGTGCGAGGTGACTCGACCCCAGACGACAGCTGATGGAACCATGTCGATGTCTACGGTTCTCTGGATCGCCATCAATTGGCGGATCATTTGTCCATCCTGATTCGGGAAGGCCGCGAGCTGATTGTCGTCTCCGGCGCGCGCAATCGCGAGAGTGCCCCAGTATCCAGGGTGCGAAACCTTAACAATCGCGAGTGAGCCTTCAGCCAAATTGGGAATGACGAAGGTGCCGCCCTTGGCGGAAACGGCATTAAGTGGCAAGTCGAGAGCCGCAACTTGGGCACCTTTGAGACCAGGCAGATGACTGCGCGATTGTGCAGCCACGCGCTCGGAAACTACGCTTCCACCGAGGCCTTGCACGAAAGGTTGCAGTTGCATCGCGACGCCCTCGATCCGGTGCTGGCCTTGGCCCGAAAGCGGAGCCGTTGCGAGATCGATGACTCCGCGACCGGCAACTTCACCTGCAGAGTTGAAAAGTTCACCGATCAGAAGTCCTGTGTTTTGTTCCACAAAAATTTCGTAGCGCCCGTCGCGCATCCAAACCGCGCCGCTTTCTTGCATTTCGCCGTCGACCTCCCGACGCAAGACCACGTGATCCTGAGCATTGGTGACGGCAAGTCCTTGAGAAAGTTCGATTGTTCCGGTGACGAATACTTGATGAACCACGGTCTGCTCAGCCGGTGCTGCGGCGGGTGCTCCGGCAGGTGCTCCGGGCGGGGGGGCCGGGCCGCCGCGAACCATAGGTTTGTGATTATCGAGTGCGGCGGTGAGAATCGAGCTGCTTTCACCCCCGAGTGCGCCCGGTAGAGGTTGTGCCGAACCGAATGCCGGGGCGGGCGGCGAGCCGTTTTGGGGCGGACGTCTTGCGACGCCATTTGCGACGACGACGGGCGGTTGAGAAATCCCTCGTTGATAGACGCCGCCACTTGTCGGTGAACCGGCGGGGGGTGGTTCGGCAGACTTCGATTTGGCGATCGGCAAAAACAAACTGCCGAAAAGTTCTTCGCGACTCATTTGCAAGTCGGTGAGTGAGATGTTCTTGATTTGCTTTGTCACCACCGCGGTTTGCGGGTTTAACGGCGCATCACCGGTTGGTTGTTGCACAAAGGAGGGGTCGAGAGCGCTCGCAGTTTTGTATGCGGCCGGCACCGGTACACGAGACCTTGGCACTTGAGCCCCAGGCACGCGAGCCGCCGGCGCCTGAGCCACCGGTTCGACAACGGGAGCTGGTGCAAACCGCGCCGCCATTTGCCGAAGAATTTCGACAGCAGCTTTGGCGAGCTGCCGTGAGTTTTCGTCGCGCGCGGATTTCTCCTGGCGGATCAGACTGTCTTCACGCACGTTGGACTGCGCAATTGATTCTGCAATCCGAGCTGCCGATACGGCACCCGCTACGAGTGGAATTGACGAGACGCCTCGCTCTGCTGCGACGAAAGCCGCGCCAGAGTTGTCAAAGGACGGCCGCGTCCAAGCATCTTCAAGGGCCGCGAAAGCCGGTGAGGTGCGATCGAGTTTGATGTCGAGGCCTTCTGAAAAAAAACGCGCCCCAGAATTCGCGACCGCCTGATTTTTCGGAAGCACAAAACCAAACGTCAGAAAAACCGCGCCGACACCGAGAAGAACTCCCGGAATGGCATTCAACGACAGGTTCAAAGAAATACGGCGTTGTTTATTTTGCCTGC
>JAYTRM010000356.1:0-6924 GCA_043746165.1 Bdellovibrionales bacterium
TTCCGTTATCGCTCGTTTAAGCCGGTGGCAAAACCGCAGGCGAACGCGGTCGTCATTTATATGATGGACGTTTCCGGTTCGATGGGCGAAGAGCAAAAAGAGATTGTTAGGCTCGAGAGTTTTTGGATCAACACTTGGCTCAAGAAGCATTACAAAGGTCTTGAAACCCGCTTCATCATTCACGATGCTTCGGCCAAAGAAGTCGACGAAAAGACATTTTTCTCAACCAGCGAGTCGGGCGGAACGTTGATTAGCTCGGCTTATAAGCTCTGCCAAGAGATCATCGAAAAAGACTACAATCCGAACGATTGGAACATCTATCCGTTCCATTTCTCTGATGGCGACAACTGGAGTGGTGAGGATACCCGTCTCTGTATGCGGCTATTGAAAGATTTCTTTTTCCCACTGACCAATATGTTCTGTTATGGGCAGGTTGAATCGAAATATGGAAGCGGTCAGTTTTTGAAAGACCTCGAACGAGAGTTTCCAGGTGAGCAGCAGTTGGTGGTTTCAAAAATCGAAAGCCGAGACAAAATTCTGAATTCAATCAAAGACTTTCTCGGAAAGGGGAAGTGAGTTGGCCAATCTAACTCCTGAACTCGAGCGGGCCCGGGTTAAAATCCTCAAAATTGCCGAAGGCTACGGGCTCAACCTCTTTGAGACAATTTTTGAGCTCATCACTTACGACCAGATCAATCAGTTCGCCGCGTACGGTGGCTTTCCGGTGCGTTATCCGCACTGGCGATTCGGGATGGAGTATGAGCAGCTTTCGAAATCCTACGAGTATGGCCTTTCGAAAATTTACGAGATGGTCGTCAATACCGACCCTTGCTATGCCTACTTGATGGAAGGCAATCGCATGGTCGACCAGAAGTTGGTGATGGCACACGTTTACGGGCACTGCGATTTCTTTAAAAATAACCAGTGGTTTTCGCCGACTAATCGCAAAATGATGGATGAGATGGCCAATCACGCTACGCGCATCCGTCGTTATATGGATCGTTACGGCATCGGCCCTGTAGAAGATTTCATCGATCAGGTTCTCTCACTTGAAAATCTCATCGATCGTTACAGTCCTTATATTAAGAAAACGACCGAAAAAGAACGCCGTCAGGAAGAAGCGAGCGCCCTATCACTCCTTAAAGTGAATCGCGATTACATGGATGAATACATCAATCCGCCTGACTTCATTGAATTTCAAAAGCAGAAGCAAGTCGACGAATTGAAAAAACAAGCAAAGATGCCGTCCGAACCTGAGCGCGACATTCTTGGCTTTCTTATGCACTACGCCCCGCTGAAAAATTGGCAACAGGATGTCGTTTCAATCATCCGCGACGAAGCTTATTACTTCGCGCCGCAAGGGATGACTAAAATCATGAACGAAGGCTGGGCCTCCTATTGGCATAGCAAGATGATGACCCAAAACATCATGAACGATAGCGAAGTCATTGATTTCGCCGATGCCCACAGTGGAACAATGGCGATGTCGCCTACAGGTTTTAATCCTTACAAAGTAGGAATCGAACTTTTTCGCGATATCGAAGACCGCTGGAACAAAGGTCATTTCGGTAAGGATTGGAACGAATGCGACGACATTCGCGCTAAAAAAAATTGGGATACCAAACATGGTAAAGGCCGCGAGAAAGTTTTCGAAGTTCGCCGCAATTACAATGACGTCACGTTTATCGACGAATTCCTGACCGAAGACTTTTGCATTCGCAACCGCATGTTCGTTTATAAATTCAATAAGCGCACAGGCCGCTACGAAGTCGACACTCGCGACTTCCCTCAGATCAAAAAGCAGCTGCTCTTTCAGTTGACGAACTTTGGCCAACCGATCATTCAAGTCGAAGATGCCAATTTTGAAAATCGCGGTGAGCTTTTGATGAGCCATATGTTCGAAGGCGTTGAGATGCAGCCCGATTACATGCGCGAAACTCTCAAAAATATTCAAGCTCTCTGGAGTCGCCCGGTGAACTTGGCCACTGTTCAGGACGGACAAGCAAAGCTAATCCGTCACGATGGAAAAGAGTTTAAGGAATTTAATTTGCAGCAGGGACCGCAATCGGCCAAGGCCGAGGGTTGACGATTCTCGTAAACTACACGAGTACCTATAAGATTGGCGAATAGTCGGTGATCTTTAGCGCCTAATCGTCGTCGCCCGAGGATACTGTTGAAAGTTCGTCGAGATCGTCGACATTGTTCGGCTCGACGCGAAAAAGCCAACCATCTCCATAAGAGTCTTCCATAATGAGCGCCGGGTTTTCGACGACGGCAGCGTTGATCTCAACGACTTTGCCTTCGACCGGGCAATAAAGATTAAGCACGCCTTCGTCGGTTTCGATCTCGCCGCAAATTTCGTCAGGCGACACCTCTTCACTCTCAGACGGAAGCTTCACCGAGGTGATGTCAGAAAGCTCACTGAGGCCTTCTTCGCTGATGCCGATCGTGACGGTGTCGTCTTCGACCTGCAGCCATTCGTAACCCATGTATGGAATAAAATCGTCTTTGCTCGGCATAGATGCTTCCTCAATCTAATTTTCAGACTTCTCAGTCAATACCAATTCGGTCAAATTGCCAAGTTAGAATCGACCAATACGCAGGCGGCTAGCGGTGACCATCAGCGCTCGTATTGTAGGTTTCATGGGCAGAGACTGCGGTCGGGGCAATTTTCCATTGTTTGAATCGCCGGGCTCAGCGCGACGGGCCGAACCTCGCAATAACAGGGCAGAAAGACAAAATTAGCTAGTCATCAGAGACCTCTGAGCCTTGGCACGGTCTGTCTCTTGCACAACTGTTCACACCAGGGTGGGGCAGCACCCGGCAAGACATCTTAGGTAAACGGAAAGGAAGAGACCCGTGAAAAAGAGTTCCTTTATCATTTTGGTTTCGGGCCTCTTGGTGCTCGCGGCAGCCGTTCATGCCTTACGTCGTCATAGCGCCGTTACGGCACAGGCACACGTTGAAGCTGCGATCCTAGCGGCTCCAGTCGCGCCTCCTCGGCAAATATTGACGGCCCAGCCAGTGGAAATTAAAGCTGCAGCAGCGCGAATTGCAACGAAACTTCCCGCCAAATCAAAATCTCGGCACGTGGCTCTTCAGTCGCTGGCGACGATGACATCGGTCATGTCTGAATTTGGGAGAAACGCCCACTCGATGGACGACCTCGTCAGATTTCTCGATGACTCTAAATCGCGTCCCTTAGTCGCCAAAGACGTAAGCCCCTACGTTGGCGAAATGGACTTGATCCGAACGCGCAGCCCGCTTCCCGGCACTCGCTTTTTCACAGCTCAGTATAGTGGCAGTGGTGACGAGAGGGTTTTGAGCCAAATGTCTTTTGATTTAGAAGCTAGCCCGACCGCTCTGAGCGAAGCCACACAGTCCTTACGCGAGGCATTCAAGGTTTCTGGCGAGCCGCAGATGAAGTCGAAAGATCAAGTCGTCTTTGACCTCGGCAACGGTTACCTGGCGTCTGCGCGGAAGATGACCTGGGACGATCTCAAAGACAGTCCCACCAATGCTTACGGTAAAAATGACGTAGGAACGATCCGTGTCACCATGCAGATGGATCAAGAAGGAGATTAGTATGAAGTCCGTATTTTTGACACTGGTCGCATGTGTCAGTGTCAGTGTCAGCGCGCAAGCCCAAACACAGGCCCAAACTCAGGCCCCGGCTCAAGCTCCAGCGAGCATCGCGCAACCGCCGGCCAACCGCGGTACCGATCTTGTGATCTGCTCGGCCGATTCCACTAAGCTGAACGTCTACAGTGAGGATCTCGAGAATGTCGAGTTCGTCGCCAACCCGTTTGAGGCGGTCTTACCCGTACAGATAACCGACGGTGATCAGGTCAAAACTAAAATTGTTGATGGCCAAGCGGTCAGCTTTACGCAAATTCAATCATTAACTCAAGATGACGATGAGAACAATCGCGGTTGGGTTGAAGAATCATTGGTTGTCCCTGCTAGCAGCTGCGAGCAGATGCAATTTTTTGATGTCGATGCTCAAGGCTTCATGGCTCCGGCGAGAATCGGCAAACTACCGACAGAAACCAGCCGCATCAATGGCGAGGCGTGCTGCACCTTCCCGATCAAATCGCAACCGCAGGCGTCGTTTGTGGATGGCATGCGCATGTTCGGATTTCCCCGCGCTCATGGCAATCGCGTTCACGCGGCTTGCGATCTTTATCGCAATCTCGGCGATCCCGTGATTGCTATTGACGACGGTGAAGTGGTTTTACCGCCGACTCCTTTCTACGGAATCCCCATGACGTGCGAACTCGAAATACGCCATACTGGCGGCGAGATTGCTCGCTATGGCGAGATCCTTTGTCGCCGCGCTCCTGGCATCGCTCTTCACGCTAGAGTGAAAAAGGGTCAAGTGGTCGGCTACGTCGGATTCACCGGCGCGGTTCAGCCGATGTTGCACTTTGAACTCTACAGTGGAACCCAGACCGGACCTTTGACGGTTCGGGCAACTGGCGGTTTCGAGCGCCGGGGTGATTTACTCAACCCGACAGAATATCTGCTCGGCTGGGAAAAACGTTCGCTCGGTGGCGACAACAATTGATTTATTGTTAAGCCTTGCATCAGGGACCTTGGTCTTCTTCAGGGTCCCTTGCTGTTTTCTGGCACCTGGCAAGGTGCTAGAATCTAGGAATGCGGGCAACTTCCACCTTCATGTCCTGGTTAATTTCTTGTTTTCTTACTTGTTTTCTTTCTTGTTTATTAATCGCCGGTTGTACGACTGTACCTGACTCAACTTCCCGCCCAACTGATCGTCAGGTCGCTTCGCTCAATGAACCTGCAAAAGTAAAAACGACACAAGATCGAGCAGTTGGGCAAGTCGCAGTTTTTCGAGAAGGCTCCGCGACCCAATACATCTCGGGGCCGGGAGAGCCGGTGCCAATTTCCTCGGAAACGGATCGTGAGGCCATCAGTCGTCTCGTTTTGTTTATAAAAGCCAATGCCGTAGTGTTGGGGGGGGCGTCTGATCGCAGTCTCGATATCCTCCTGGACTCAGTCGCCGTGATTGGCGCGCGAACGATTGTGCGTTTTCGACAAGTTGAAAGTCGACATCTCGGCTTACGTTTTAAGTATGTGATCGGCGTTGAGGGCTCTTCCGTCGTAGCCAATATCATCAATGGCTACCTCACCTCTCTGAACAGCTCATTCTCTGAGCCACCGATGCTGGACACGCTGTGGAAGCATCCTGGCGTCGATATTTCAAGTTTTACTGAACCCCAGTTTGAAGTCTTTCTCGACGAGATCAAGAAGGCGCCCCATCCGGACAGAATTTATGATTACTTTGCGACGGCGGCCCGAAAGAATGGACGAACTTTCGATCCGGCCACGTTCAAAAAAGAAGGGCCCTCCCAGCAGAAGTCCGATATCGCCGATTTGCTCGCCCATTTGGGATCTCAGGGAACGGAACGGTGGATTCTCGATCTCGCCGAACGCGGGGACCTCAAGCTTATCCGCCGTGGCCAGCTCTGGAATTTTCAGGTTTCGAAAATTTTTGGTCTGCCGATGGAATTCGACATGTCGATTCCGCGAGCTGACGGCGAGCATTGGGTGGCGAAAAACCTACGCTTGATGCAGCAAGCGGTCGCGGTCAAAATCTATGATGGTAAGTATTTTCCCAATTTCGGATCGCACCTACTTCAAACGCTCGTAAATGAGGACGCATCTCCGATTGACGTCGATGGAGCCGGTACCGCCAAGGTCCTCGAAAAAATCCTGCGTTATTTTGAAACCCACCACAATTGGGCGAATTATCAAGGACGAGATTCCGACGGAAAAATCGAGGCGGCGATCAACATCACCGATGCGCGCATCATCGCAAATGGCGCGCTGTGGATGCCGCACCTCAAGCAAATCCTCATCGGCAACGGCTCGTCGATCATGGAAAATGCCAAGACTTCAGCCGGCGTGCTTGGGCATGAATTTACCCACGCGATCGTCGGCAGTACGTCTGGCCTTATTTTCGAAGGTGAATCCGGGGCGCTCAACGAGCACTTTGCAGATATCGAGGGCGTCTACATCGAGTCTGAGGCGAAAGGTCAGCCATTTCGCTTTGCAATTGGCGATGACGTTCTCAACCCGAGCGCCGCAGCCGACCAGGCTGCCGTCAATGCGCAGTTTGTGATTGACCAAAAGTTTACGGCTGAGCAGATCAAGAAATTCTCTCTCGACTCTGTTCCCTTACGTCATTTACTCTACCCCCAGCTGTCCTATCTTCCATCCTATCCTGATCTTGCAAGTGCTAAGCAATCACTCGGTGGAGATTGTGAGCCCTCGTTGGAAAACGATCGTTGCGGCGTTCACTCGTGGTCAGGCATTCCGAATCGCGCGGTCTCGATGATCATCGCCGCGCTCGGAGAGGATCGCGTTCGGGACATGATCTTTAACACCACAACCGCGCGGCTCACGACCCAATCCACTTTTCAGGAGTATGTTCGACAGATGTACGAAGAGTGTCTGATCACCCCAGGTCTTGATAAGGACAAAGATTGCGCGGTCGTGATCAATTCATTTGCTCAGGTCGGAGTGATGTATCCTCAAGGTAAGCCGCCAAATGTTGCGGGGGAAGAGCGTCCGCAGTAGCGGCCACAGAAAAGGCCGCAGAAACGGTATCGGTAGCGGTTTTAAGACCGAACCGCGACAGCCACAGCTGCCGCGCCGACACCGAATCGCCACCATGACCGATCGGGCTACAGATCATAGTACAAATAAAATTCGTACGGGGTCGGCCGCTGCTGCATTGGAATGATTTCTTTGTTCCACTTGTAATCGATCCAGGTTTCGAGCAGATCTGCGGTGAACACATCCCCTTTGCGCAGGAATGCGCCGCCGTCGCGCAGATTCTCGAGCGCTTTGTTGAGCGTCGGGGGTACTGCCGGAACATTGGCGAGTTCTTGCGGGCTT
>JAYTRM010000357.1:0-3078 GCA_043746165.1 Bdellovibrionales bacterium
GAAAACCTTTTGCAACCAGAGCGACTATTCAGTTAATGATTCGGCGCAAATTTTTTCTGGTTCGCTGAAAATCGGCGATATTTTTCCCGGCATCATTTCCGTATTTCAGAGCAACTCCCAAGTTTCGGAGCTGATGAAATTTGAAATGCAGGGTGACCAGCTGGCTTTGCACTACATCCTGACCAACATGGACGGCGCAATCATCGTGAGGTTTGGTCAACTCTCGCCGGCGAAGTAACGATTGCCCTCGCATTTTCGAGTGTCGTGATAGCTATGCCGTTATTGGTCGCGGCAGTGGTGTCGAGAGGTAAGGTCGGGTTCATTTCTGGAGCTTCAATGTCGGCACTTTGAGAGCTCGACAACTATGGAGCTGCACCGTAGTCTCAAGTGAACCGGGCTTAAAACGCCACTTAGAATTCTCAACTGACGGCGTTCTCTCAAGAGGCGATATTCAAACGAGGCTATTATCTGCTTAAAATTTTGTCGTTGGTTATTTTGATTTCGACACTCACGGCTTGCGCTCACCCTGATTTTGCGCCTCAAGTTCCGCTCGACTCAAGACCGGTGGTCATTTTCATCCCGGGTTACTACGGCAGTGCTCTGAAAGAGGTGGGCTCGTCGAGGCGAGTCTTCATTACCGCACGAGAAGCTCTCTTTGGGCGAGAGGCCCTGAGCCTTTTCCAAAACGAGCTCGCAACTCCAAAATCTCCCGAGCTTGAAGTCGACGGGGTGCTCGACTCTGTCGCCGTTATTCCGGGTCTCTTTACGGTTGATGTGTATGGCAAGTTTCAAGAAAATTTAACCATCTGGACAAAAAACCGCTCAGCGCGTGTCATTCCTTTTGGCTATGACTGGCGCGAAGATCTCCCAGCGACGGTGCGCCGGCTGTCGGAGCTGATCGAGCATTTCAGCGCAGCCGGTGCACCGCGAGTCGATATCGTGGCCCATAGCATGGGTTCGCTCGTTACGACGTATTACCTTGCTTACGGAGCCCAACAGCCCGAGTCAGCCAGAATCAATTGGGCCGGTGCCCGGCGCGTGACCAAGGTCATTTTTTTGGGAGCGCCGTTTAACGGAGTTTTCAGTATTTTTCGCAATATGCAACGAGGGGCGCCTGCGCTTGGAGGCAATCACAGTTTGCTCCCGGCAGAGACGGTTGCTTCGTTTCCGGCAAGCTATCAGGTGATGCCAATCGCGATGCCCGAGTTTATCGGCACGGGCGGGACTCAAGAAATTTTGGACCTCTGGGAGCCGACATATTGGCACGAACATCACCTCGGTCTTTTGGCCGCGACATCGCAGTTGCCGGCCGAAATTGTAGCCAATCGCGAGAAATTTACGAAGACGCAACTGGTTCGCGCGCACAAAGTCGCAGAGCTTCTGCAGCTCAAAGCGCCAAGTGATCAGGTTTCGGAAGCGGCCAAAAACTTAAAGGTTCTATCGGTCGTTGGCACCGGGCATCCGACTCTGCAGACGGCGTTTTTTGATAAAACCAAGGATCAATTTATTTTTGATGTCGATAAGCCGTCTCGGCATGGATTAAACGTCGATGTGCTGAATGCCGACGGTGATGGAACCGTGACGGTGGCGTCTGCCACTTTGCCTGAGGCCTTTCAGCAGATCGGGTCTGTGATCACCACGACGGAAGGCCACGGCGAATTATTTAATGATAAAACCGTTAAAAAAACTATCGAAGAATTTCTCAAGTGAGCACAGGCAACGTTTTAACTTAAATTTCATCTATGACAACCCTGCATGAAATCTATTTTATTAAGTTCGCACCGACAATTAGCATAGAATGGATGAAGCGCTTTCACGCCCATATCTACTTTGAGACCAAAGATCTTGAGCTCGCAGACGCGTTATTTGCAAGGGCTCGCAACATTGATTTCTTCCAGTCAGTTAGTTTGCATCTGAAGCCGATTGGTCCTCATCCGCTAGCTATGATTGAAGTGCATTTCAGCGAGGCCACGTTGACTTTCGCCATCGCTTGGCTCGAGGCTCAGCGAGGAGTCTTCCCGACGTTGATTCATGAAGATACGGGAGACGATCATAGAGACCATACAGAGGGCATCAAATGGCTTGGCAAAAAACTTTCGTTGGATTTCACATTTTTTGAGTTAGTCAAATTGCGTCCAGAGATTGCAATCCATTCCAAGGTCACGACCTAAAAGCCCGCACCAAGTCATGCGCGGGCCGAGAAAAGCGTTTTTACTTGTCTAGCGCGGGGCTGAGTTGCCCATCCTTAAGGTGAAAGATAAAATTTGTGTCGAGCGCGTAGTGTTTAGTCGGGCTAAAGCTTGCATTGACCCCACCCAGATCAAACTTTGCCATGGATTCGAAGGTTTTAGTGAGTGATTCGCGTGAAATATCACCGCCCGTTCGGCGGATATTTTCGGCGAAAAGGACCGCGCCAATATACCCTTCAACTGAGAAATAATCGAAAGATTTCTTACCAATCGCCGCCATGTTTTTTTGATAATCCTGAATCAGAGGAAGTTTAGTATCGAGCGGCGATGGCACAACTTCTGACATGTACAGTTCGATTGGCAGCTTTCCCAGGGCATCGCGGACTTGGAATGAGTCGAGCACAGATTGACCGAGAAAAATCGGATTAAATCCTTTAGCGAAGCTCCGTTTAATGAATTCGATTCCGGGTTTGCCGACGGCCTGAATGTACACAGCCTTAGGGTTGGCTAGCTTGAGAGCGTCGATGGCCTTGTCGACGTCCACGGTGTTTCGCTGGTAGGTTCCGATTCCGTTGATTTTGAGTTGGTACTCGGCTAACTGTTTTTCGACGCCCGATCGACCTGCGACGCCGAATGCATCGTCTTGATAGAAGACCCCAATATCTTTGATCTTCAATTTTTCGACGACAAAGATGACGACTTTCTTGGCTTCTTCGGCGTAACTCATGCGAACCTGAAAAAGGTTTTTCACCGGCGGATTGGGATACAAGATGGTGCCGCCCGTCATGGTGAAAAGAAAGGGAAGCCCTGTTTCTGCGATGAACGGCATGAGGGCCTGAGCGATCGGCGTTCCATTTCCACCAATGAGTGCAAAAATATGTTCTTTTTC
>JAYTRM010000358.1:0-2664 GCA_043746165.1 Bdellovibrionales bacterium
GGCTTTATCCGAACATCTTGAAAAATTACGTCATTTTCACAAACTCTCTGAATTTCGCTCGATCAACGAAGCCTCGAAAACCATCGGCATCTCGCAGGCAGGCCTTTCGAAAAGCCTGTCGAGCTTGGAAGAGGTGCTCGGCGTGTCACTTTTCATACGCTCAAACGATGGCCTGATCATCACCAATGAAGGTGCGATGGTGCTTCGCGCAACCAAGAAGATTCTCGGCGACGCCGCTGAACTGGAAGCGCATTTGAAATCGTTACGGGCCCCAACAAGCCCGGAAGTTTTGCGAATCGGTATGTACGACAGCATCGCAGTCTATTTTTTCAATGCGCTCTCTGATTACATCAAAATAGTTTATCCAAAGGTCGTTTTGCGCCTCTATGTCGAAACCAGCGCGAACCTAATGAGCGCGCTTAAATCTGGCGAAGTCGATCTCGCAATTGGCGTCAATCTGCAAAGCAAAAAGGTGTCTGGCTCCGAATTTTTTCTACTTTTTGAAGACCACTATTCCTTTTATGTTTCGAGTAAACTCGAAGACTCATTCGGCAACCTGCCACTGTTGATCCACCCGAAGGCCGATGACCTTGACGGAAAAGCTGTGAGTGACCATCTCTCGGCTCTGATTTCACAACGGGGCACCCACCAAATTCACAACTTTGAAACTTTGAAGGTGTTGACCGTTCAAGGTTTGGGCATCGGCGTACTCCCCACCCAGGTTGCAAAGCCACTTGTCGAGCTCAAACAGCTTCGCACGTTCAAAATTCCGCGAACCAAACAGTTGTTTGGCCTCCACAACATCGGCTTTCTTACCGCAGCTCGGTTCATCGACAACCATCGCGATTTTGCGCTTGATCTTTATCGGCTCGGACAACACTGGACCAAGTCTTAAGTTCCTCAGCCCGCCGGGGCGAGTCTAGAACTAAAGATTTAGTTGTTAATTTGAGTTTAGCATCCTTACTCTTTCGCCAAATGGGCTATCGACTGAAATCGGGCGATGAACTCCGCCTCCATAAGGTGTCGCGTTTGATTGTCGCCCTATTTGTAATCGCTCTGCCGTTTTTTCCAAAGCAAAACTTTTTTCTCCACCGGCAAAGATCTGGGCGGCGCGAGCACAGTATGCGGGAAATCAAAGAATCACTCAGGCCGACATCAGCATTCAGACGCCGATAGGTCAGGCTAGCGCCGAAATACACTCACTCTCGAATGTCGGTTTCGGTTTGCTTGTTATTGCAACTGGCGCGTTTCTTATTCGGTTTTCTCGACAGGCAAGAAAGCTGCGACTGATCTGCGAGCACTCTCATCTGATTCGGCGAATTGGTCGGTTGGAGGTCAAGGTTCTTAGCGAGGCCAGTGTGCCGTTTTCATTTTGGCTTTGGCAACGGGCGATCGTCATTGTTCCCGAAACGTTAGTGAGTCATCCCGGAAATTTAAAAACAGCGATCATTCATGAACTTCAGCATCACCGGCAGCACAAACCTGCCGGGTCTCTTCGCTTATTTAGATTTAATTTTGAGATCGAAGTAAAGCGCGTCGTAAGCAGCTTGATTGCAGCGCTGGCCGTTTGAATCCGTCGCCTTCATCGTTATGTAACCCTGATCGCCCCAAGTTGCGTTCCACGAATTTCGAATCAGCCATGTGCCGACGCCCGGCGGAAGATTGCCTTTTTCATCAAACACGCAATTACCATTTTCATCGATGCTCGATTCGCAGTCATAGCCTTCCAGGGTCACCATGTGATTGATTTTGTCAGCCGTGTAATTGCTGCAGCCATTAAATACGCCGCCGCTGTAACTTTCGAAGGCCGAGTCGGCAACGATGTCGATTGTCACCGGACGATGCAGGACACCCATCACGAGAGCCAAGTCTTTAAATGAAGGATTCGCCGAACCCTCTCCAAGCAAGTGATAATCGAGCGCAGCGGCAATCGGCGTCTCCGACTTGCAGTTGCCTTTGGCCGCAACATAAGGTCCATCACTCCCGTAAGCCGGTGCTCCGGCCGGCGCTGTAAGTAGCTTCGCCGCCGGAAAATCTCCGCCATCACACGCTTGCATGGCCGTCGCACAATTTAGAAGATAGTTGAAAGAAAGTCGTCCCGGGTCAGACGCGAGCATGATCAGTGTGCCACGCAAAGTGGACGTGAGGCTAAAGTCCCAACAGCTGCCACAATTTCCTTGATCTTCAACCGGACCTGCAATTCCACGCATACTGTAGTGGCTCGGCACGGCCTCGGTAAGCCGGTTAAACGAAAGCCGTGACTCCGACGTCAGAAATCGCTCGCCTTCGTTCGTCCGCACCAGACCACGCGCGTGGACTTCAAGATATGACTTCGCGATGTAAGTGGCACCGATGACCTGAGTAGATTGCTCCGACTGCGCGCGGGCTATCGAACCAGCCGCGCTGAGGAAAGTTGCAACAAACGCTAACAGAACCACCGAGCGAAAATGAATTTTCATGGATTGTCCCTTCTGGGCGAGCCCAATTAGGCGGCCAGACAATCTTTGTCTTCAGACGCATGAGTTTCTTCGACCTCCAAGGCCGGGACCTTGAGTCTGGCCTCCCATAAACTGGCCCCATATGCTGTTGAGATTTATCTGGCTAGGCTTTTGCTCTGACAGCTTGTCATGCTTCCTAAATGCCCTTATTGCGAGAATCAGTATA
>JAYTRM010000359.1:0-14869 GCA_043746165.1 Bdellovibrionales bacterium
TCATGATGTTGTACCTGGCCGATATTCGCAGATTGAAGTTTGTGAAGTCAAAGGCTTCGACCGACAATTTCAGTCGCTTTTTCAGCATCTCGTACTCGCCCGCGACCCCGCCTGTGCTCTCAAGAACTCCACCCTTGATGGTGAAGTTGTAAAAGCTTTTAGCAAAGAGCAAATTGAACTTGACGAGGTTTTGATAAGTTTTGGATTCGTGAATCGTCTGGTTGGGACCATTCATATCAGTTACCGTGATGGTCTTACTGGTCACGCCGCGCGGGTCACTGACCACCCCGAGCTCATAATAGCGATCAAGACCCGGTTGAACTTTCAAGCTGAGGGTCGACTTGGCGCCGGCACCGTCTGACAGATAGTAAGAGTGAAAGTCGACGGCAGTTTGTAGTTTGTTAGCAGCGTCGAGATAACTGTTGATAGTTGAGACCGCGGTATTGACTTCTTCCACCGTGGTTTCGTCGTTGACGAGCTTTCCAATAGTTCCTTCGCCACGATTGATCTTACCGGTAATCTCTTCGACGTTGCGAATCGAACCTTCGATTCGTTGAAGCGAGTGGATCGCGTCGTGCATAGCCGTCTTGAGGCCGTCGGGACCGTCATCGTTCACAATATCGTTTAAGGTATCGGTCATTTCGTGGACGTTGTCGATGATCTCGCCCACTTGCACTTTGCGCTTTTGGGAAAGTTCGGCTAAGTCGCGGGTGATAATTTCAACGTTGCTGACGATCCGGCCCAAGGGTTTGTCGGTATCGCCTTCGGTTGCTGATTTGACGTTTTCTGCCACGGTACCGAGTGACTTCGTGATACGAGAAACTTCGGAAATTAAACGGTCAACGGAAGCGCGGTCATCTACCACTAAGATCTGCTCACCACTGCTCAGAGGAGGATCGCGCGGGTCACCCGATATCAATTCGACGTGTTTATCGCCGAGAATTCCATTCGGACGAATTTCGATACGCGCCGATTTTGTCAATGGAATAGCGCCTTGCAAAGCCATTTCGACTCTGGCTTGGCCGTTTTCAAGTTTGATATCATGGATGATGCCGACGTTGATTCCGGCCATGGCGACGTTTGAATGTCTAACGAGGCCCGAGGCATCGTCGATGTAAAACCAGGCTTCTTTGCTCGAACCAAGCCATCCTGGATCAGTATTCACCCGCAGAGACATACCGGCGATGATGCCCGATACGATCAGCACGAGGAGTCCAACTTTCATTTCCGGCGATACGAGCCAATTCATCCTGAACCCATCTGCCCTAATCGATCAGCTTTCACCTCGATGGACACCCTTGGTGACGAACCGTTTTACCAGTTCGATCTCGGAGTGCATGAAATCCTCCGGTGTTCCGTGAAGGAGAACCCGGCCCGCATCGAGCATCACGACATGATCCGCAATTCGAAAGGCCCCAAAGAGATCATGAGACACGACGATCGATGTCGTGCCCTTTTTCAAATTATGCGTGCTGACTATAAGATTATCCACCATTTCCGTGAGCACGGGGTCGAGGCCAGTCGTCGGCTCATCATAAATTAAAATTTCTGGATCTAGGGCCAACGCTCGCGCGAGTCCAACACGCTTTCTCATCCCTCCACTCATTTCAGAGGGAAGCTTATGGTAGTCTTTTTCTGCAAGTCCTGCGTCATGAAGTCGTGCATGCGCAATCTCGACCATCTTATCTTCCTTGAGATCGCGACGATGCTCGCGAATCGGGAAGAGAACATTTTCAACCGCGTCCATGTCGTCAAAAAGCGCAGCGTATTGAAATAGCATGCCGTATTTTTGCCGCAGCATCTTAAGATCGTGATCGTTCATCGCCGTAATTTCTTGGCCAAGCACCTGGATAGAGCCAGAT
This sequence comes from Bdellovibrionales bacterium, assembly GCA_043746165.1. GTDB lineage: Bacteria > Bdellovibrionota > Bdellovibrionia > Bdellovibrionales > JAMPXM01 > JAYTRM01. The sequence goes on from JAYTRM010000359.1 coordinate 1,863, forward strand.
GTGGGCTTAAGAAGGCCGAGGATGTGCTTAAGAAGCACGGACTTACCGGTTCCCGAAAAGCCGATGATGACCGTGATTTTTCCGCGGGGAATATTTAAATCCATGCCGTTGACTACGAATTCTTCATCGTTAAAGGTTTTGCGCAGAGCTTTCACGATGATGGCGTTATTGCCCTGATTCATCATCTCACTCACTTTATTGTTGCCGCTGGCTTTTGCCGCTTCAGTCATCGCGTCAAGACCTCTTTCCAGCTGTAAAACGAATTGATCAAATTGGTGACGAAGAAATCAAGCACGATGATCAGCACCATGCTGAGAACGACGCCGCGATTGGTGCTCGAGCCGACGCCCTCGGCGCCACCCTTTGTATTGTATCCGCGTTGAGTGCAAATCACCGCGAAAAAGAGCCCAAAGACTGCGGCCTTAAACAAGCCTTCGTAAATATGGTAGGGCGCAATCCACGCAGCAGTTCGATCCCAAAACTGCGCTTCGTCCATGTCGAGTAATTTAATGCAGATAAACCAGCAACCCACCATCGCAACAAAGTCGAAAACTCCCGTGAGAAGAGGCATGACAATTACGGACGCAATGATACGAGGACTGACAAGATACTGAACTGGATCGACTCCCATGACTTCGAGCGCGTCGATTTGCTCGGTGACACGCATGGTTCCTAAACGGGCGGCCATGGCACCACCGGCTCGTGCCGCGACGATGAGGCCGGTCAAGACCGGCCCGAGTTCGCGAAAAATTCCAAGGGCGACTGTAGGCCCAACTAAACTTCCGGCGTTTACATGTTTAAATCCGAGGTAAATCTGGTAGGCCAATGCCATGCCGGTAAAGACGCCTGAGAGGCAGATAATGATGACGGATTTATTGCCGACAAATTCCATGTGGACAATGAGCTCAGAAAAGCGCAGCGGCCTCTGAAAGAATTTGCCAATCGCACGCAGGCCAAAATGAGCGAGCTCACCAATTTCCAGGACGGTCAAAACAACTTGCCGCCACATCCACAGGAACGCGCCGTCAAAAGTCTCGTTCACCTTAGTTCGAAAAATCGCGTAGCCGGTCACTCCGCACCCCCACCATTGATATAAATTCGTGGAACCCGTGAACTGATAGCTGTTAAAATCTCGTAGGCGATCGTCCCGCACCTCTTCGCCACCTCATTGGCAGGTAAAAGATCTCCAATTAAAATAACCTCTTCGCCACAGTTGACCTCGCCCGTTTTTGATACGGTGTCGGTGAGGTCCGTCATAAAGTAGTCCATGCATACTGTGCCAACGACCTTCGCCCTCATTCCGCGCAGGGCGATGGAGCCTCCATTTGACAGTTCTCGTCGGTACCCATCGGCATATCCGCACGGTACCACCCCAATGATCGAATCACGTTCGGCCCGCCAGGTACCTCCGTACGATACTCTCTCGCCTGCCCGCAGATGCCGAAGCCGAACAATTTGGCTGCGAAGTTCAAGTACGGAATTCACATCGAGCGCTTTGCGACCGGTATCAGTTTCGGGCTGTACGCCATAAAGCGCGAGACCGGGCCTGAGTCCGACCGAATGAAGTAGAGTGACACCACTCAAGTCGCCTGCGCTGAGATTCGCGATCCCGGCGGAATTGAAAATATGAACTGGCACTTGCAGTTTTTCGAGCGGTTTGTAGGCAAGCGCAAAAAGCTGGAGTTGCGGAAGCGAAGCTTCACGGCTTTCTGCCTCGGGCAAGTGGGTCAAAATACTCCTTACTTCAACCTCGGGGTGCCGAGCGAGCCATTCGGCAACGCTTGCAGATTCCGCGACTTCAAAACCAACGCGATTCATGCCGATATCGAGCTCGATATGGACCTTGATTTTTGGACCTAGCCTTCGACTTGCGTTCGCAAGAACTTCAAGCTGGGGAATCGAGCCCACGACCACTTCAAAATTCTGCGAGACCGCCGCCTCTGCTGAAGCCGAATCCAAAAAATGACTGAAAATCAAAACCGCTTTCAGATCACCATCTTCTCTCAACTGCAAACCTTCTTCGATCAGCGCAACTCCCAGAGCCTTGGCCCCGCACTGGCGCAAAGCGCGCGACACGAAAATGCTCCCGTGTCCATACGCGTTGGCTTTGACCATCGGAACCACCCAAGCTCCCCGTTCGGCGCGGCATTCGAGGGCGCGATAATTTTCACTCAGACGGCGTAAATCGATGCGAGCTTGGGTCGGGCGAAAGTTCATGTTTCCCCTGTGCGCCGAGGCGTATAGGGAACTTGCAAAGGAACAAAATCGACGACAAAGCTAGGCGGAACTTGGGCTACACAAATCTGATTGCCGCCAGCCTTCTTAGCTTCAAATGCGGCGTTATCAGCCGCGCGCAGCAAACTCTCAGTGTCGCTCGAGAGTGAAGGATATTCGGCGACGCCGCAACTGATTGTGACCCCGAGCCCCCCGGTCGAACCGAATGATTCGACCGCACGCCTTAACCTTTCGGCCTTCAAAGAGGCCCCAGCCTGCGAGGTATGTGGCATGACAATGGCAAATTCGCTTGCCCCAGTTCGTGCGACGATATCATTTGTTCTCGTTGTCTTTTTAAAGACTCCCGCAAGAATTCGCAGCGCAGATTCGGCGCCTCGTGCATCTGGGAGCGGGTCGATATCAATGCGCAGCATTGCAACTGGCATCAAGATACGGCGCGAGCGCGACACTTCATCTTCGATTGCACGCATGAGAAACTTGCGACTGTAGAGCCCGGTGACCTGGTCGTAGATCTCCAAGGAGTGACGTGCCTTGAGGCTCAAATTACGTGAATAAGACAGGTTCAGAAGCTGTTTCATCCCCTCGAGCACTTGCATTTCGATCTGCGAGGGTTCGGTGAGAACAACGACCAATCCAACCACTGCGCCGTCATTGACATGAGTCCAAGTCACGAACTCTGTCCTATTAAAGATTTCTTTCAAAAAGATTTGCAGAGGCACAATGCCGTTTGGCTCAAGCCAAGCTTTCTCGAGATCCGTCGAAGACAAGGAATTAAGGTCAACTCCAACGCTTCGAAATTTTTCAGTGGGCAAGTGCGCCGCATGCGAAAATAACAGAGAGTTGATAGTCGGCATATACTTAAAGTAAATCACCGGCGAACTGGAAAACTGCGCGGCCACACCATCGGTCATAATTTGCAGATTGCTCTCAATATCTTTGGTATCAGCCAACCTGCGCAGGAGAGGGCCCAAAGTTAACCAGGCCACTTCGCTCGAAGGTGCGGCGGGTTGCGTGACAGCACCGAGCGGGGCGGCCCTGGGAGCCCGCGCTTGGTCTGGCGTCTGAACTGAGCCTTGCGGCGCGTGATCTTGATAGACGTCGCGAAGCTGCTCGCTCTCAAATTGGTAGTAGAGCTGTGCTGCCGCCCGATCCATTTTCTGAACCAGGTCGAGAGTCGAAACGAAGGGCCGCACACACATATCGAACGCCAGATGTCGCCCTACGATTTGCAGACAAGCCAAGGTATCGCGGGCCGGACAGATCAACACGGTCAGAGTCTCGGGACTAAAGTCTTTTAGTTCACCGAGAAAATTCTCCACTCCGGCTTCATGCGCAGAATAGCCGATGAGTAAGATATGCGGAGGATCTTCGTTCACCTGCACCATCGCCGACTCGTAGGTTGGAAAAAATCTGACCTTGCTATAGCCAAGAGCCAGCACCGTGTCGTTAAGACTCTTTGCCGCTAAGCCATCGCGATCGACAACGTAGACTGTAAATTGAGGGCGAAGCTGAAGGACATCCAAAATCCTCAGCTCCTGACTCTTGGACGGCGAATGTTTACTTTAAATTCATTTTTGTTCTGAGCGACGCTGCTACCCGCAGCTTCGCTTGGAGCACTTAAACTTGGCGCCTGTGCCTTGAATTTGCCGAGATCGATACTGGCAAACACCTCATCATCGTCGCCGCCTTTGTCATCGAGTTCCAAGTCAAAACGCTGCAAAGCCACGTCGATACTTGGATGGATACTTGGATGGATACTTGGATGACTTGGATTCGCAGCACTCTCGTTAACTTCTGGTACTGAAACGGTTGGCTGCAAATGACCTCCGACCACGTCGGCAAGGTCACTGCTCGCGCGTGCCTCGAAGTCACGTTTCTCTAGCTCACCAACTGGAAATTTCATTTTAAATTTTGCCCCTTCTCCAGGTGAACTCGTAATCTCGCAACTGCCGCCAAATCTCCGGATCGCAATTTGTGCGAAGGTTAAGCCCATGCCAGCGTGCGCGGGCGAATCGAATCCCTTGAAAAACGGCTCGAACGCTCTCGTTTGAACATCACGGGTCATGCCAACGCCGCTGTCGCCGACGGTCAGGTAAATATTTTTCCCATCCCATGATAAATTAAACGCCAGCTTCTTTGTTGGCCGCTTCTTCATGGCTTCGCGAGAATTTTCGAGCAGATTTTGCAACACGGTTTTAATCTGCTCCGACGATCCTCTCAGCTCGGGGACATCTGTGAGCTCTTGCGAAATCGTGACCCCGTCACTTTTGAATACCGCGGCCTTCTCGGCGATGAATTTCTCGACCACTTCCCTCAGATTGAGTGCCACGCTCAATGGCAGTTCTTCAACTGCGGTTGCGCAGTCATCAAGCCTCGCAATAATTTCTGTGGCGCGCCGGGCTTCGCGCTCGATGCTCTCTGCATGGGCTTTCATTTCCGCCGGCTCGTTTTTGATTTTCACGAGTTGCGCGTGACCAAGAATCGCCATCAGTGGCTCTTTGACTGCTTTGGCGAATCCGACACTGAACTCTCGCGGCATCGTTACTGCTTTCGGATCTAAACTGAGATCACCAATGGGTTTCGGTTTGAGCGGAAAACCTTCTTCATTTTGAACGGCTGGCTGGCGATTTGGCGTGACCTGCGGACTAGGTCCGGTTGCGCCAGCTGCGTGAGATGTCTTTTGTTCGCGGACGCCAGAATTGACGAATAAACTTAAGATCCAAACGGCGATCAGGCCAAGCGCGCTGCCGAGAGCGCCGATTATCCACAAGGTTTGGGTAAAGCTGCCCAGAAATTCGCCAACCGGCTTGAGCGGCGTCGTGATGACGGCGTAAAGATTCGTCCGGTCAATACGCTCAAAATGGCCAAGTACCGCCCGACTTTCTAGGTCTTCGAAGCGCCCTGAAGCCGCAGTTTTCTTAGTCGTGACGATTTCATGAACGATCGGATCTTCACTCAGCAAAGCTGCTAAATAACTTTTGTTAACATGCGAAGCAACGTAACCCTTTTCATCCACCAAAAATACGACGTTCGACGATCCAATGTATTCTTCAGTCACATCCGTGAGCGGATTGTTTGAGCTGAGTCCGACAACCACGGCTTTTCGCCCCGAACCTGGCGAGGTCGACTGATAATCCGTTGATTCGGGTAACGCATTGATGGCGGTTTGTGCTCCCGGAAGTGAATTCTGTATCTCGACGGAAAAAAGAATCGCGTAAACTGGAAGTCCCTTTGGATCACTGACTCTCACCCAAACCGTCTCGCCGTCACGAATTTTACTGTAAGGTAAACTCGAGAGCAAAGTGAGGTCGTATCCGCTTGGCCAAATTCCCACCTTTGCTTGTTCTGATTTTTCGCTCCAGGCTGGCTTCCATTGGGCTCCACCGGTTGCTTCCATAAGCGCCAACACTTCGTACTCGCCCAAACTGCGCCCGCGTGATGCCGTAGCAGAAGTGTGAGCCGTTGCTAAGCGCACCAGGTCAGCCCGCTGTTCGTCGAGACGATTTTGTACGAGACGCTTCAATGGGGCGACTTGTTTCATGGCCGAATCAGCAAGGAAACTTAAGCGATCGTCAGTGAGAACTTCGCGCGACTTCCAAACGATAGCCGAAACCGTGGCCATCAAGGTGACAACGACCACTAGGCTGAGCTTAAGTCGGAATCCGAGCAAAGACTTAAAATCAAATTGCATAGCGCACAGACTCCTTCTGAGCTCCCGGGATAGCTCCTTAACACTCGAAATTATTCTACTTTTAGGATTGATCCCGACGCAAGCCCGGAGCATTTACCTAGGTGAAGGGAGTCAGCCTTTGGTCGAGATACGTAACGCCTCGAGACACTACTTGTGAAACACTCGACGAAAGCCGAGCGAGCCATTAGAGTACTGCCGATGAATTTAATCAGGACTCCCGAACCCAAACAGGTCAGCTGTGATTTCCTTGTGATCGGCTCTGGGCTTGCTGGACTCTCTTTTGCACTCAAAGTCGCAGGTCGCGGCCGCGTGGTGATTCTGTCAAAAGCCGCAGCACCCGCCACGAACACTTCGATGGCCCAAGGGGGAATCGCTGCCGTCATGTCGCCTGATGACAGCTTCGAAAGCCATATTCGCGATACCCTGACCGCGGGCGCCGGGCTCTGCCACGAAGATGTGGTACGCCACGTAGTCGAGAGCGCGCCGGCGCGAATTCAAGACCTGATCGATTGGGGCATCTCATTTGATGTCGATGATGGTAGCGGCAACAAACTTGACCTCACCCGCGAGGGCGGCCACAGCCACCGACGCATACTCCACGTGCAAGATCATACGGGCAAAGAAATTCACCTTCAGCTTTTGGAACGGGCCCTCAAGCACCCCAACATTGAGTTCCGCGAGCACCACTTTGCCATCGATCTGATTCTCGACCGCGATTGCGAACCTTTTTCGGTCGAGCACCCGCGCTGCCTCGGCGCCCACGCGTATGACCGAAAGCTCAATCAACCGGTCGACTTTTTTGCTCGCTTCACTCTCCTTTCGACGGGCGGAGCCGGAAAGACCTACCTTTACACGACCAACTGGAGCGGCGCCACCGGCGACGGCATCGCGATGGCTTACCGGGCCGGCGCGCGCATCGCCAATTTAGAATTCATGCAGTTTCACCCAACTTGCCTCTATCACCCAAATGCCCGCAACTTTCTTATTAGTGAAGCGGTCCGCGGTGAAGGTGGCGAGCTAGTCAACGCGCAAGGCGTGGCATTTGCTAAAAGCTATCATCCACTTGGCGCGCTCGCCCCGCGCGATATCGTCGCTCGTGCGATCGATGCCGAAATGAAACGCTCGGGAGCTCCGTGTGTCTACCTTGACATCAGCCACCGCCCAGCCGAGCTCCTGATCGAACGTTTCCCTGTTATCTATAAAATGTGTTTATCGCTCGGCATCGACATGACTCGAGAGCCGATCCCGGTGGTTCCGGCGACTCACTATCTATGCGGCGGAGTCGTGACAAACATTCAGGGCTGCACCGATATCGCAGGACTGTTAGCTTCTGGCGAAAGCGCCTGCACTGGCCTGCACGGCGCCAACCGATTGGCGAGCAATTCATTACTCGAGTGCCTCGTCATTTCGCACGAGGCGGCAAAGTACTCCCTCGATCATTGGGAAGATTTCCCCTCACCGGTGCCATTTACGAGCCCGTGGAACAATTCGGAAGATCAAGACGAAGACGAGATGGTCGTCATCGCACACGTCTGGGAAGAAATTCGCCGCCTGATGTGGAACTACGTCGGCATCGTGCGCTCTAACCGCCGCTTGCTGCGTGCGCACAAGCGGCTCGCCAATATCCTAAATGAAGTTTACGATTACTACGGCAACCTCAAGCTCCATCCCGACATCATCGAGCTTCGCAATATCGCACTCGTCGCTGACCTTACGGTTCGCTGCGCTCTCCAGCGCAAAGAATCGATCGGCATTCATTTCAACATCGATTACCCAGCAACTGATTTCGATCCGACGTCCTTGCGGCGCCGCGATCCTCGCGACCGCGACACGATCATTCCTGGACGTGGTTTTGATTCAAATCACGATCCGTCTACTTGACCCGGGCAGCTCCCCCGCATCCTATGTCATTCGCGAATCACAAGTCGCGAATGACAATTCGCGACTCACAACTGAAAACTCAAACCTTAAGGCTGAGACAAATAACCGCGCAAATCGACATCCGGCGCTTGATCGACACCGGTGTGGGCTGCGGCCGAGATTAAGTCATGAACCGAGAAGCCCATGTTGACATCGTAGGGACGGTCAATCTGATTACGCAGGCGTTGTTCCGCGCGGTACCACTGGAGTTTATCTGATGAGTCGCTGCACGAGGCGAGCTCATCAGGCGAAGTGGCGCCCCAGCGCAGCTCGGCGCAGTGATAGGGGTCAAACGACAATTTAAACAAGCGAGCCAGGATGTCGTCGTAGGTCAGAGTGACCCAATCGCCCGAAGTTCTTCTGTACTGAATCGTGCAGGCCGCAGCGCGGTTGTTGTAAGCGCTCAGCAAGTCGCCCTTGATGTTCTGTCCGTCGTACACAACGCTCGCATCGCCGTGGTGATAAAGGTCAACCATCTGTTGAATACGATCGCGAATCTCTTTGAACGAGGTTTTGAGACGGGCATCGCGTGACGGAGAAGAAAATTCTTCCCACTCGCCGTCCGTACCGTAAATATTGTTTGGGAGGCGGCCGGGATGGCCGTGATTTTGAATTCCCGAAGTGAGCGCCGCTTGTACAGACGTCACCCGGTCTTGAATGTCACCACAGATCGAGTCCATGGCATTTTGCAGCTCTTCAACGGGATGGTACTTGAGTTCGCCGATCGCTAAGCTCGCGCGCACGAAATCAAACCATTGCATTTGCCGGCCGTTGACTTGAAAGCGCGCGTTTCGCCACTGATTGTCGGTGTATGGCGCGCTCGCCTCGTTACCGAAAAACTGTTCTTCAGAATATCCGGGAGTGTGCGACAGCGGAGCCGCAGTCACCGTACCGCCGTAGAAATAACCACTCGATCCGACCGAGGCGCCAACAAGGCGAAGGCTGCGGAAGTTTTTGAAACCGCCACCTGCGCCCGGCCGAGAACGTGCGAATTTTTCTCCGAACACACCGTGCGAAACAGTTTTGTCGGGGTGGGCGTCGAAGTAACGAACGCGTCCGTCGGTTTCGACTCTATAGACAACGACGACGTGACCTGCGACATCATAAATCATCGTACCGGGCCGAACCGATTCGCGGTCCATGTGAGTCGAGAAGAAATCAGAGAACAACCCGCGATCAACACCGTCACGTGCAGGGTGAATACGGTACATCGCCGAGTCGACTTCACTCTGCATGAGCTTCAGAGCGCGGTAGCCGTCGACCGCACCATCTGGCCCTCGGGAAACGATGCTGCGGCGATTGGTGACCACATTACCGTTTGGGCTATACCGAATGTCGTGCCCATGGCCATCGGCCGAGCGCACGCCCGAAGCATAAGAAAAAGGTAAACCGTTTTTCCACGCGAAGTAGCCGCGCAGCAAGTAAGGGAATTTTCCACAATCAGCATCGAAGAAGCTCCCGGCTGGGTCGCTTTTACGGTACGGATTTGCCGCTGACTTCAAACAGCGATCGACTGTATTGCAACCGCTTGCACCGAGGGCTGCCACAAATTCAGAGTAATTTTTTTCGTCGCTCGCGGTCCAAGATTCTTTGCCTACCGACCAGGGAGAAGCGAGGGCATGAGTTGAAATGACGAGAACAGAGACGCTGACACAGAAAAAAATCGTAGCGATGCGCATATTAAAATCCTTGAAACGCGGTGCGGGCCCGCAGCAATGCAAAAGGGCGTTTATAACGCGCCACCTAAAGCCACTTCGCCCACTGTGTCAAGGACTAGACGAACCGCCAGGTCGAAACATCAATCCACCCATGAGGTAAAGAGCCGTTCCGGGGTTACCTAGAAATTTTAGATCGGCGCGGAGCCAAAGCGAGTCTTTGAGCTGGACTACCACGGCCACTCCGAGATGCACCCCGTAGTCAAATTGACGCATTGTGGCGCCATTTGGAATGTAATAAACAATGTCGGGTCCACCATAAACCATCATATCAATGCCGGGGGCGAACTGTGAATCACCGCGAATACTCACTGAGCCTTGCGTCCAGTCCACGCCTTGCGCATGGGAATTTTCCAGCTCGCTCTCAATAGCTCCCCACGGATAAACAAAAGAATATCGTCCGCCAAACAGCGGAAGATTGTTGGTCACACTGGGTATTTGATTGGGCAGCAGGTAGCCCAAAAATACACTGAAATCCGTGTTTGAGTCCTCCGCTCGTGCCTTGGTCACCCAGACTAGCGAGGTCATTAGCAGTGCGAACGCAAGACAGTCGAGCGGCCTTGATTTTTTCATCTGCTCAATCGTATGCGATCCCGTCTCAGACGACAATGGCGCTTGACGCATTTTGCCTTTAGATCTGAAAATCGAACGAAGGGAATGGTGACTTCGAATTGCCAGCGGCAACCGACAACCAGCAAACGGCAATTTGCAGACAGCAATCTGGAATCTGAATTTACGAGCCAAGGTGGTCTGAATCATGATCGCGCGACGCGAGGGACATTTTGCCGGCCAATCGGGAATCGATCTCTTTTACCAATCTTGGACTCCTCAAGAGTCAGGTCCACGTCCCACACTCGTCGTGACTCACGGGTTCGCCGAACATTCAGAGTGCTATCGCTTCACTGCGGAAGCTCTGGCAGGCTTCGGCTGGACCACGTGCGCATGGGATTTACAAGGTCATGGTCGGTCTGAAGGAAAGCGCGGCTACGTTCAAAACTTTCGCGACTACGTCGAAGACTTTGCATGCTTTTTAGCTTTTCTGAAAGCGCAAGGTATCATTGAACATGGATGCGTGCTCGTTGGGCATTCGATGGGTGGACTTATCACGCTCTCTCATCTTCTCCGCCAAAGAGGTGAACCGAATCCAAAGCCCGTGGCTGTGGCCTTGAGCTCTCCGCAGCTCGGGCTTTCGCTGCCCATTCCACCGGTCAAGGATTTTGCAGCGAAAATTCTAAATCGGGTGCTCCCGACCGTCACGCTTTACAATGAGCTCAAGTACACCGATCTCACCCATGATCCCGAGTTCTTGAAAGGCTACGCTGCCGATCCACTTCGCCACGATAAAATTTCGCCTGCCGTCTACTTGGGAATGGTCGATGACATGGCTTACGTCCGGGACCACGCCCCAAGTTTTCAATATCCATTACTGATTCAGGCGGCCGGTCAGGATAGGATCGTGAGTTTACCTGATACCGAGAGATTTTTTGCGAGGGCGGCATCCCGGCAGAAGCAGTTATTGATTTATAAAGAGAGTTACCACGAAATTTTCAACGATATCGAGCGCGAAAAGGTATTCTCAGATCTGAACAAGTTTCTCGTCCAGGTCACCAGCTAGCAAGCGCAGTCAGTTCGCTGTCATTCGGGAGTAGATATAGAAATGAAACTTCAGCTTTTGATTTTCTTAGCCCTATTTCTGAATTTGGCCTGCCAAAGCAAGCAATTGCCTGACGAGCCGGGCGTGGTCGGTGGAACGAAAGTGGATCCGGGCGCAGCCTACGAACTTGCAATCGGCCGCTACTCTGACGGCGATGCCGAGTACAGCGGATTTTATAATAACTTTCAGTACAAGGCCACGATTCTCAACTCGGATATTCGCACGGATCTTCTTGTCAAGCAGACTGAGTATTACCAATGGGATCACGAACGCTCGCTCAAAGAGAGCGATAAGTATCAAAAAGAAATGGCTGCGCAAACTGACGTATTTTTGAGCTTCTTTACGCCCGATCGAAAAAACGACAACCTCGCCGATGGCAAATCAATTTGGCGAATTTTCTTAGATGTCGGAGGTGTTCGTTACGAAGGGCGAGTTAAAAAAATTCGCACACTCATCAGCGAACTTCAGGCGCTCTATCCCTACCACACGCGCTGGAACACGCCTTATCTTGTTACATTTCCCGTCGCAACCGCAGGTGTTGAGAATCAATCGGCGGCATTCACCATCACAGGACCGCTCGGAATTCGCACCGTTCATTTTCCGGCTAAGGGCTCGGCTCCTGAGCCGAAGTAGTGGCGGGTGCAGCTGGATCAATTCGGCGGGTGATCACTTGGCGCGAAAAGGGATAGACGGCTGCACAGAAAATCGGCTCATCCAAACGGGCGATACCGGCCTTGAGCAGGGCTTTGGCGTAAATCGACATCTGTAAAAACGCTTTGTCTTGATAATCTTCGCTCCCCGTTTTGTAGTCGACAATCCAGAGCTCACCGCTGCCGACTCTGGCCCAGAGATCGATTTGTCCCTCAATCAGTTCGCCATTGACCTCACTGGAAGCTTTGGGGGCCGTTTCATCAGCCGCCTCATTGGGCGTTTCATTGGCGAGCAAAGTAAATCCCCACTCGACTTCACCTTTTTGAATCATCTCAAAAAGCGGCGGCTGCTGACAGGACTGAACAAACTCAATGGCTTTGGCGACGTCACCTGTTCGCTCAGGAAACCATTTTTCGATCAGTGACCGGCGCCGTTCGTTACTCATCGGATATTTTAAAAGTTCGAGCAGGCGGTGAACTCCCGTACCGGTCGCCTGCGACTTGAAAGCAGACTGAATCCTCTGCGGATTTGTCAGCGTTGTCGGCCGGACGTGAGCGGGATCTACAGCAACTAACAATGCAACGAGATTACTCACCGAAACTTGTCCATTTGAGCTACTCTGAGCGACTTGCCAAAGGGGCCGAGGTTTGACAGCCGAGCTGGCCGTCTGCGCAGGAAGATGCGGTTGCGAAAGCTCTCGACTCACTTGGTAACTGTAGCAGGGAGAGACATGCATACCCTCATTTAAGTCGAGGCGAATTAAACTGGCCCATGAGTTACTCTGCGGCTCACCACTCCAACTTAAATAGATGCTGTCGATGGCACGAGTGAGCGCAACATACAAAACTCTTGCGTGTTCCTGAATTTCGGCGTCTTGAAAACGCCGAATCCAACTTTCTGCACAGGGAGTGGCAAAAGTTTCTCGTTCATCACCGAACGGAACGCGCAAACCCCACTTGGCAAAATCCTCATCGTAGCTCAAGTCCTCAAAGGTCGTCAGCCGCGGCCGCGCGTGGAGTCTCGGAACGATAACGTGCTTGAACTCAAGCCCCTTTGCCGCGTGTACAGTCATGAGGTTGATCCTCTCTGGTTCGACCGCAGCTGTGGCATCATCTTCTGCATTACCTTCATCCGATTTCAA